>JBATGJ010000318.1:0-3471 GCA_049665685.1 Gammaproteobacteria bacterium | reverse complement strand
GATTTGTAATGCGGCGTTAACTTCAATTATTTCGCTTGCTGAGGAGGGAGGTGGAACGGGCTCACCAGCTTCAATAAGGCCTTCGATATGAAATTAGATGGCTTCCTTAATGAGCTTCAGAACTTCCTCACGGGTCTCACCTGCAGCAATACAGCCCGGCAAATCAGGCACATGCGCGCCGTATCCGGTTTCGCCTTCTTCTATAACTACCATATATTTCATGACATTACCCTCGCGACTATTTTAGACCAGCCTGCTTGAGTATGCTCGATAATGTTCCAGGCGGTATATCGGCACTCGGTTTTCCCGCTATAGTGACCGTTCCTGGTTTCTCAGGATGCCGGTACTGGCGATGACTCCCCTTCATACGGGGAGGTCTATATGTTCGATTCAAATTCTCCAGCCCCTGAAGCCGTTGCGCGCTTTTACGATCGCTACCTGAACTGCCTGCAAAAAGCCTCTATTCCCGAGAAGCAAAGACGGTGATATGTACACCGTCCGAAAAAGCCGTCCAGAAGCCATCACCGAAGCCAAACTCCTCGACAAGGTCGATATTTTTCAAGCTAATCCAATGCAAATACCCTGATCGACAAATACTTAGTGCGACAGCTCAACATTGCGTCTTAGTTTCCACAATAAGCCACCGTGATCTGTATGCGCTCATGCCCCAGTTCACGACTGATATGAGTCGTGCCTGGCGGTCTGTCTCACGTTGTTCCGGGGTTAGGGCTTTGGCTTTCGGCCCACCAGCGGCTGGTGCATTCCAGGTGTCGAGGGCGTTTTGGTGGTCGCTGCCACGGCGTCTTCCGTACAGGTGTACCGAAAGCGTACCGAGTGACACAGGGATTAACAGAAGAAAACTTTTATCTTGTTGATAAATATGGTGGCCAGGGACAGAATCGAACTGCCGACACGGGGATTTTCAGTCCCCTGCTCTACCAACTGAGCTACCTGGCCTATGGGGTTGTGTATTAAAGCGGCTGTCCTGCCGGTAGTCAAGGCGATCACCGCTGATTCACAGGCTTGTCCGCACCGCTCAGGCACGCACACCATATTGATTCTCGTAGTAATTCTGGTACTCGCCGCTGCGCACCCGATCGCACCAGTCACGGTTGGCAAGGTACCACCGGATCGTGGCCTCGATGCCCGACCTGAAATCATGCGCCGGTGACCAGCCCAGCCGCTCGCGCATGCGGGTGGCATCGATCGCATAGCGGCGATCGTGACCGGGGCGGTCAGTCACATGGGTGATCAGATCACCGTAGGGGGCCTGGCCCGGTTGCATTGCATCCAGCTGTTCGCAGACGAGCCTGACGATATCGATGTTGTGCCACTCGTTGAGGCCGCCGATGTTGAACACCTCACCCGGCGTGCCGCCTTCCAGCACGGCCGCGATACCGCTGCAGTGGTCCTCGACATACAGCCAGTCTCTTACCTGTCTGCCATCGCCATAGACCGGGATCGGCTTGCCTTCGAGTGCATTCAGAATAGTCAGCGGGATGAGTTTTTCCGGAAACTGGTAGGGACCGTAGTTGTTGGAGCAGTTCGTGGTCAGCACCGGCAGCCCGTAGGTCTTGTGATAGGCACGCACCAGGTGATCGGAGGCCGCCTTCGAGGCCGAGTAGGGACTGTTGGGTGCATAGGCATGTCGCTCGTCAAACGGCGCTTCGTCCGGCGCCAGGCTGCCGTACACCTCGTCGGTCGACACATGCAGGAATCGCCTGTCCTGCGCGGCATCGCCCCATACCGCCCTGGCGGCCTCGAGCAGCGCGAAGGTACCGACGATATTGGTCGCGATGAAGGCATCCGGACCGAGAATCGAGCGGTCAACATGCGACTCGGCGGCAAAGTTGACGACGGTATCGATGCTCTCGTCCCTGAGCAGCGACTCGACCATTGACTGGTCACCGATATCACCCTGCACGAAGCGGTAGCCCGGCAACGATTCGACAGCAGCGAGATTCTCGAGGTTACCGGCATAGGTCAGCAGGTCGAGATTGACGATGCGCTCACCCGGATAGCGATCGAGCCAGTAGCGGATGAAGTTGGAGCCGATGAAGCCCGCGCCACCGGTTACAAGCAGTCTGGGCATGTATGTAATTCCTCGAGCATCTTCTTCAGGCTGTCGCGCCAGTCCGGTATGGACAGCGACAGTTGTGATTCTATCTTACCGGTATCCAGCACCGAATACGCCGGACGCACGGCAGGTGTTGGATAATCCGTGGCGGGAATCGGCTCGACGTGCCGCGTCCTGACATCAAAGCCGACCTCAGCGGCCTCGTCCAGTATGGCACGGGCGAAACCATGCCAGGAGGTGCTGCCGGCGCTGGTGTAGTGGAACAGCCCGCTGGCACCACTACCAAGCAGTTGCAGGATCACTGACGCGACATCCGCCGCCCAGGTGGGTGTGCCCCTTTGGTCAGCGACCACGCGCAGCGGCTTGCCCTCCCGCGCGAGCCGCAACATGGTCTTGACGAAATTATGTCCATGCACACCATAGAGCCAGGCCGTGCGCAGAATCACCGCCCCGGGCAAGGCACGCATCACCGCCTCCTCGCCTTCGCGCTTACTGCGACCGTAAACGCTCATCGGGTGGGCAGGGTCGGATTCCCTGTAGGGCGTTTGCTGCTTTCCATCAAACACAAAATCCGTCGAGACATGCAGCAGGCGCCCGCCTGTACTGGCCACCGCCCCTGCCAACCGGCCAGCCGCATCCCGATTGATCATGAACGCGGCCTGTGGCTGGCTCTCTGCCTTGTCGACCTGTGTGTAGGCGGCGCAATTGATCACCTGGTCGGGTCGATGTTGCGCAATGACAGTGTCGATCGACTCCGGTGTCATCAGGTCCAGTTCATCGAGAGTGGGAACGATGACATCGCTGTCGTGCAGCCGGAGACAGCGCACGACTTCATGGCCCAGCTGGCCACTGCCCCCTGTGACCAGTACCTTCATCAGGCAGCGCTGTAGTCCGGCAGGTTGCCGTTCTCCGCAAGATTCGGCAGTTGCCGGTCCCGCTCCGACAGCGTGTAATCCATCCGTGGCCAGGCGATGGCAAGCGCCGGGTCATTCCACGCGATGCCGTGCTCGTCTTCCGGCACATAGAAATCCGTGCACTTGTATATGAAATCCACCTGTTCAGTCAGTACGCAGAAACCGTGCGCGAACCCGGGTGGTACATACACCTGACGCCTGTTATCGTCGGACAACTCGACACCAGCCCACTGCCCGAAACGCGGCGAACCGCGCCGGATATCCACGGTCACATCATAGACGGCGCCGTTGACTGCCCGTACCAGCTTTCCCTGCGGGTGCCTCAGCTGGTAATGCAGGCCGCGCAGGACGCCTTGTGCGGAACGGGAATGGTTGTCCTGCACAAACGTCCCGGCAATACCGTGTTCGGCGAATTTCGCCTGGTGCCAGGTCTCCATGAAAAATCCGCGCTCATCACCGAACACATCCGGCTCGATGATG
>JBATGJ010000317.1:0-4830 GCA_049665685.1 Gammaproteobacteria bacterium | reverse complement strand
AGCTTTAACAGTTGCTTTCAAGGTCTGAACTGAAACTCAACCTGAGCTGCATTTCAGGGGCTTTCGAGCACCTTTTTCCAACGGAATCAACTCATGTCAAAGCGGTCAAGGTTCATCACCCTGGTCCATGCCTCAACAAAGTCACGCACAAAATCTTCCTCTCCGTCATTGGCTGCATAGGCCTCCGCGACAGCGCGCAGCTCGGAGTTGGAGCCGAAGATCAGATCCACAGGGGTGGCCGTCCATTTCAGCTTGCCGCTGTCGCGGTCACGTCCTTCATACACGCCTTCTGACTTTGACGGTGCCCACTTGGTGGACATGTCGAGCAGGTTGACGAAGAAGTCGTTGCTCAGCTGTCCTGGCCTGTCGGTAAACACCCCATGCTTGGAACCACCGGCATTCGCGCCCATGGCGCGCATGCCGCCAACCAGTGCGGTCATCTCCGGTACTGTCAGGGTCAACAGATCAGCCTTCTCGACCAGCATGTCAGTCGGAGTGCCGTAAGCACCGTCGGTGTAGTAGTTACGGAAGGCATCAGCCTTCGGTTCCAGTACGGCGAACGATTGCACGTCGGTCATCTCCTGTGTCGCATCACCGCGACCAGGCTTGAACGGAACCGTGACCGTGTGTCCGGCATCCCTGGCAGCTTTCTCGATGGCTGCAGCACCGCCGAGTACCACCAGGTCAGCCATGGAAATCTTGCTGCCGGAGTCCATTTTGATCTTCTCCAGCTCATTCAGAACCATGGCCAGTTCATTCGGATCGTTGGCTTCCCAGTCCTTCTGCGGAGCAAGGCGTACGCGCGCACCACTGGCGCCACCGCGCATGTCTGAACCGCGATAGGTTGAAGCTGATGCCCAGGCAGCTCTGACCAGTTCAGGCACGGTCAGACCGGATTTAACGATCTTCGCTTTCAGGTCTGCCACTTCGCTACCAGTTATCTGGTAATCGGCAGCCGGTACAGGATCCTGCCAGATGAAGACTTCATCCGGAACTTCGCTGCCCAGGTAACGGGCGCGCGGGCCGAGGTCGCGATGCGTCAGCTTGAACCAGGCCTTGGCGAATGCCTGGTCAAACTCCTTCGGGCTATTCAGGAAGCGCTCGGCGATCTTGCGGAAAGCGGGATCTTCCTTCAGTGTCAGGTCCGTCGTCAGCATGATCGGCGGATTGCGTTTGCCCTCGATGTACGCGTCCGGCACCGCTGTATGTGCCGATTTATCGGTTGGTACCCACACTGTACCACCGGCCGGTGTCTTCTGCTGTTCCCAGTCGAAGCGGAACAGGTTATCAAGGTACAGGATGGACCAGGCGGTCGGCGTCTGGGTCCAGGCACCTTCCAGGCCGGAGGTCATGGTATCTTCAGCATTGCCTTTGCCGCATTTGTTCATCCAGCCCAGGCCCTGTTCCTCGATGGCAGCGGCGGCAGGTTCCGGGCCCAGGCAGTCGGCTTTCCTGGCACCGTGGACCTTGCCGAGCGTATGGCCGCCGGCAATGAGGGCGACGATTTCTTCGTCGTTCATAGCCATGCGGCCAAACGATTCGCGGATGTCCTTGGCGGCGGAGACCGGGTCGAGATTGCCGTTCGGGCCTTCCGGATTCACGTAAATCAGGCCCATCTGCACGGCAGCCAGCGGCTTCTCCAGTTTGCCTTCCTCATAGCGCTTGTTGTTGGCAAGCATCTTGGTCTCGGGACCCCAGTACACCAGGTCAGACTCCCAGTCGTCCACGCGGCCACCGGCGAAGCCCAGGGTTTCAAAACCCATCGATTCCAGCGAGACGTTGCCGGCCAGGATCATCAGGTCAGCCCAGGAGACATTGCGTCCGTATTTTTGCTTGACCGGCCACAGCAGGCGGCGTGCCTTGTCGAGGTTGGCGTTATCGGGCCAGCTGTTGAGCGGTTCGAATCGTTGTTGACCGCCATCGGCACCGCCGCGTCCATCGTCTGTACGATAGGTGCCTGCACTGTGCCAGGCCATCCTGATCATCAGGCCGCCATAGTGACCCCAGTCCGCAGGCCACCAGTCCTGTGATGTGGTCAGTTCTTTCTCGATGTCCGTTTTCAAGGCCTTCAGGTCGACGCTATTGAAAGCCCTGGCGTAGTCGAAGTCATCACCGTACGGGTTGGACTTGTTATCGTGGTCACGTAGCGGGCCGAGATCCACCTGATCCGGCCACCAGAATTGATTCGACTTCGGCTCACCCTGTGCATTGGTGCTTATTGGCACTAACGCTGTCATGGTTACCGCTAAAGCAGTGAAAAAAGGTATGGTATGTCTGAGCATCGTGAACAACTCCTTTGAACAGAAAATAACGCGGCTGTACGCCACTCTGGCTACGCTGGGCAATCCCTGGGTCCAGAATCGCACCAGCAATGAACAGGTATGACTGATACGTGACGGTACTATACAAGAAGGCGCGTCGATCGGGCTAATTGGTTTTTTCGAACGGAACTATTGGATAAGCCTATCGATTTGCCGCACAGCTGTCCCGCAAGGATCGCCGGCGCCCAGTACTGCGGGCTCCGTCTTACGCTCAGTAACTCGCGCAGACCAGCCGCCTGGAACGACCGAAATCAGCGGGTCGCCGGTTCGAGCCCAGCAGACAGGCCATAAATTGACCTGGATCAGTCGCCAACCGCCCTTCCTGCTGCAAGTCTTGGGATAACCAGCCGCATAAGAACCATTCAGGCTGCAAGCAAGAAATGGTATTTCTGGAGGACTCGACATGAAGAGAGAATCTCTCAAGCGATGAATCATGGGAAAATCCGCTGCCTACACTGCCAGCATGCCCGATGCTAAGGGCTATATCCGTTACACGGACGAAGAGAACCTGATGTGGCATGACCTGATCACGACACAACTGCCATGTCTGGGCGGCAACGCCTGTAATGAATATATCCGCGCATCGAAGCATATGGACTTTTCGCTGGATCGCATCCCGCAGCTCCCTGAAGTATCTGCCGTCCTGATGGACCACACGGGTTGGTCTGTCGCCCCGGTACCGGCATTGATTGAATTCTCCACCCTTTTTGAACTGCTGGCCAACCGGCAGTTTCCCGCGGCAACTTTCATTCGTAACCGCGACGAGATGAGCTATCTGCGCGAACCGGATATTTCCCATGAGATTTTCGGCCACACACCGTTGCTGACCGATCAACGTTTCGCAACGTTCAGTGAAGCATTCGGAAAAGCGGGATTGGCAGCAGATTCTGCTGATCATGCCATGCTGGCCAGGTTGTTCTGGTTTACCGTTGAATTTGGCCTGATCCAGACCCCTGAGGGTTTACGTTCTTACGGTGCCGGTATAATCTCCTCGCCGGGTGACTTGACCTATGCGCTCGAAAGGGATGACCCGCAACGTAAATGGCTGGACCCTGTCGATGCATTGCGTACACCGTACCGACTCGATATCTTTCAACTGATAATTAACAGTTTTGATGAACTTTACGATCTGGCTCAGCAGGATCTGCTGGGTTATATCAATGAAGCACGCCGTATGGGCATGTATGCGCCCGCCTATCCGCCCAAAGAGACTGTCTGGCAATGACTACTGTCTGCAATTTGACTGATCGTCATTGAGTACCCTTGCCAGGCATTTGACTCGGAAAGCTGTCTACATAAAGAACATGGGCCATACCGGCGCCAACACACTGATTTTGCGATTCGACAGGGCGCTGAGTCCGAATATCCACTTCCACATGCTGTTCTTGGGTGGCGCCTATGTGGAAGCGCCATATCAGCCGCGAGTTCTCGCCGGATCAAGATGCGGCGAGCAATGATCGCTTACCGTATTAACACGCCGTATGTTGATCACCCGTGAAGGGCAGGAATTGGCCGGAAAACGACCTTTAAGCCTTAACCTGCAGCCTTTCCAGGTGAACTTCCGGAACCGACCCGTTACAGCCCTTCGACTTGAATACCGGCATGTCTGGATACGCAAATGAAAGACGACATTCTGATTCAGGCGGCCATGGGCTGTCACCGATCATTTCAGATGTACTGGCGCGATTCCATGGTTTCCGCGCCTCCAGAAGCACAGGACTTTAACCACGCGGGCCGCTAATTTGGAATAAACTCGTTTTACACTGGCAAAATATTTTGTAACATCAACTTTTTCCGGGATGAGTATCATGTTACCCGAATTCCATCAATATACTGATGAACTCATAGAGGCTGGCCGCCTGCTCTATATGATGGGCATAGTTCCCGCCACCAGTGGTAATTTTTCCGCCAAACTGCCCGACGACAATATGTTGATTACGGTTTCCGGGCGGAATAAAGGTCGGCTAGAGCGCAGGGACATCATGTTGGCAGATGCCAGGGGTAATAGTCTGGACGGAAACAAGCCATCCGCCGAGACCCTGTTGCATGTGCAAATCTACAATCGTTTTCGAGATGCGCGTTGTGTAATGCACCCACACTCCGTGAACGCCACCCTGTTATCGATGATGGCAGACGGTGACGTTGTACTGCGGGATTATGAAATACTCAAGGCGTTCCCCGGAATCAATACACATGAATGCAAGGTGACTGTTCCGGTATTTGCCAACGATCAGGACATGAGCCGTTTATCTACAGCTGTGGAAACACGAATGAAGGACAGCGAAAAAGTCATTCATGGTTATCTCATTCGTGGCCATGGCTTTTATACATGGGGCAATAGCGTTGAAGATGCCCTGAGGCATGTAGAGGCCTTTGAATTCCTGTTTGACTGTGAAATGAGGCGCAAAGAGGTTATACGCTAATGACGATGCTTGTTACCTACCCTGAGACCGGTGGTGAAGCTATTAAAATCACTCGGGATTATCAGGTCATTACCGAGATCATGCAT
>JBATGJ010000316.1:0-2994 GCA_049665685.1 Gammaproteobacteria bacterium | reverse complement strand
GGCTATGTCCGGTTATGCTGCTACTGAGACCTTCGCAGAATTACTGGGAATGACCGGTTCTGGCCGATCTATGAAGTACAGGGACCCCGCACAAGCGGGGTTTTCTGTATCTGGGGAAGGTCCGAATCTGGCCGGAATATGACCTAGAGACAGCTTCCAGGGGGAGAATCTGCTCTACTTCCGGGATCGACCCTAATCGGAAGTAGAGAATTTCAGTCTGGACGGCAGGAACGTACTGGAACCGGTCATTCATCTCTGCAATCCCTCGGCTGTCACTAGCATCTGATATTGTATTCTTCAGCAAACTTTCTTCATAAAATTTAGGCAAACTGATAGTAATCGGCGGGCGAGAGACAAATCGAAATTTTTCCGGGAAGGGGGGAAACATGAAAGATAAAGTAATATTGGTGACCGGTGGCGGAACAGGAATAGGTAAGGCAATTGCCCGGCGATTCACCGATTTAGGCGCGTTTGTAGTCATTACAGGAAGAAGAGAATCGAAACTTTCCGATGCGACTGAAGAGCTAGGAAAAAATGCGTCATACATCGTCGGTGATGTATCCGAGTCTGGTGTTCCAAAGAAAATTATCCAGGAGATTATCGAACAGCGGGGTTGGTGACAAATGAGAATTCTTTGCACTTGTCGCCACACTCGTTTTGATTGTATCGCTTTATGGGGAATTCTGCTGTCACTGGTAGTATTTACACTGGTTCTTATCGCCTCTACTGATCACGTTGTGACTCACTGATTAACTCGTCGGCAGACCATGGATCCACAACTCATCTCCATCCATTACAGTGATCCGCTCTGGATAGCCATCGCTTTCATCTGTGGTCTGGCGATCAGGGCGGTGGGTTTGCCGCCACTGGTCGGTTTCTTGGCGGCTGGCTTCTTGCTCAACGCCTTGGGTGCGGAGGGTGGCGAGTTCCTGGATGTGATGGCCGACATGGGCATCACCCTGCTGCTGTTCTCCATTGGGCTCAAGCTCAAGTTGAAGTCGTTAGCGAGGCCTGAGGTGTGGGGTGTCGCGACCCTGCATATGGCTGCGATCACGCTGTTGATCGCCTCGATGGTGCTGTTTCTCTCGTATACCAGCTTGCCGCTTCTGTCCGGCCTTGATATGGAGACAGCCTTACTCATCGGCTTCGCCATGTCCTTCTCAAGCACCGTGTTCGCTGTGAAGATCCTCGATGAACTCGGTGCGACGAGTGCCGGGCATGGGCGCGTCGCGATCGGTGTGCTGGTGGTGCAAGATATCGCGGCGGTAGTGTTCATCGCAGTGTCGATGGGCAAGTTGCCTACTCCTCTGGCGTTGGCATTGGTAGCACTCATACCCTTGCGTTTCCTGATGTACAGGATGCTCGACAGGGTGGGGCATGGCGAACTGCTGATCCTGTTCGGTATTACCCTGGCACTGGTCGGTGCGGATATCTTCGAGTTGGTCGGCATCAAGGAGGATGTCGGGGCGTTGGTGTTCGGTATGCTGCTCGCCAACCATCCCAAAGCTAACGAGATGGCGAAAGCATTGCTCGGTTTCAAGGAGCTGTTTCTAGTGGGCTTCTTCCTCAGTGTCGGCATGACCGCCATGCCGGGCTGGACCGAAGTCATGATCGCACTGTTGTTCATTCTGTTTCTGCCGCTCAAGGTGGCGTTGTACTTCGGGCTGTTCAACCTGTTCAGCCTCAGGGCCAGTACCTCGTGGCGTACTTCCCTTAACCTGGCGAACTACAGTGAGTTCGGCTTGATCGTCGGCGCTGTAGCGGCCTCGTCGGGCTGGTTGCCGAAAGAATGGTTGGCCGTGTTCGCCGTCGTGATGTCGATCTCCTTTATTCTTTCAGCGCCATTGGTAAATATCCGGGATAGCTTGTACCAGACATGGCGACCCAGGCTGAAACGCTTCGAGCGGTCTAAACGTCTATCGGGCGAAGAGAACCTGGACCTGGCGGGAATCAAGGTGGTGGTGTTCGGCATGGGTCGGATGGGTACGGCAGCCTACAATGAGATGGAACCGGACTACACGGGCCACCTGGTCGGTGTGGAAATCGAGCAGGAGAAGGCGACGCAGCACAGTGCAGCGGGCAGGAACGTGGTCTGCGGGGATGCGACCAACCCGGATTTCTGGACGCGTGCTCCCGATTTGCTCGATGGGCTGGAATGGGTATTGTTGACCTTGCCGACGCATAAAGCCAATATGAATGCAGCATTGCGACTCAAGGATATGGGATATCGAGGTCGTATCGCCGCAACGACAAAATTCCGCGATGAGGAAGACGCCTTGAAGGCTGTTGGCGTTGAGCATACTTTCAATATCTACACGGAAGCCGGCCTGGGTTTCGCCAGTGAACTACAGAATTTCGTGAGTAAATAAGTAAAAGAGGCGGGAAATAAAACGATAATAAAAGGGGGCGTAGCGATTATCAATTAGAGTAAATGGGGTCGGTGACAAATGAGAATTATTCACAAACATTAATGCTTCTTACTTGTCACCGACCCCTTTGTTTGCTGGTTTGCTGCATTTGTGGCAGGAGCAATTGGGTGGTTACAGTGGGGCATTGTGGTCGAGGCCAATTCAAGGTGGGATGCATGGAGGAAGTCGAGAAATGCTAAAACCTACAACAAGCCCTTCGAGAGTCGACGGCATCCTTCGTCGGCCGCACCTCAAGGGCGACGTTACGAATGACCGCTCCATGCTGCATCTGAGACATACCCAAGCACGCCGTGAATGTCGCTTTCTGGCCGTTCTCGGAAATTCCAGGGGGCATACCTGAGTACTTTTGTCGGGTGTCCGGGATCGACCCTAAGCGGAAGTACAGCATTTTAGCCTGTATGACCGGAATGTACTGTAATCGGACGGTGGGAGTCCGGATCCGGATCGGTGACTATCGACCCTTTTCGGTCATTCAGTGATTTCTAAAGCGAAGTTTGAAAAATCCGTTAGGCAATATAACATGACACTATCTTGCTGAATATTATAGAAGCGAAAGTGCATACAT
>JBATGJ010000315.1:0-5001 GCA_049665685.1 Gammaproteobacteria bacterium | reverse complement strand
TGCGTGTCGCGGCAGGGCGAAGAAGACATCAGGCATTTTCATCATTTCTCACCAGGGCAATATCACCGGTACCGAGCACCTGATCGAACAGCTCCCAGGCGGAACGCGCGTTCTGCTGTGTCATTTTCTGGATGGCGTAACCCACGTGAACCATGACGTAGTCTCCGACATCGACCTCGCCTTCCTCCAGCATGAACAGGCTGACATCCCGCCGGATGCCCTTGGCCTCGCAATGGGCCACGAAGCCATCGATCTCGATCACCTGCATGGGGATGCCTAGACACATGATGGTTGCGCCTCTTGCCTTTCAATGTGCGACAGCTCCAGATTTGCGAGCAACATTTCATCACCACTGACCAGCCGGGTACGATAATCGCCACAGCTGGCACACAGCAGCCGGTTCGGCAGCGCCTCCGACTCGGCCCCGCACTGTGTGCAGTGCACCCGCACCGGGGCCGAATCAATAACCAGTTCGGCCTCTGCAGCAATGCTGCCGGCAGCGGCCAGCGGCCAGGCATGCGCCAGCAATGACGCCTCGACCCCGGAAAGCGGGCCCAGCTGTAGCACGATGCGCTCTACCCGACCCGCCTGCTGTTCCCTTGCGATGCGCTCGACCTGTTCCAGCAGCGCCACACAGACGGAATACTCATGCATATCAATAGTCCTGACCGGCAGACATCCAGCCACGCAGCAGCTTGCGGCGCGACACCGGTCGATTGAAACCGCTCTGTGCCAGCGCGGCTGCCAGCGGGTCATGGCTGACTGTCTGAGTGCCAGCTTGTGACAGTTGTTCCAGTACCGCCTCCGCCACCTGGCGTGCCGTATCCTGGTCAGGAAAATCCTGTACCGTGGAAAACAGGGGGGTACTGAGGTGGGTACCAAGATCCTCGAGCACGGCGCGCGTAAATTCATATTCACCGGCATTGAACTGCCAGATAACCTTCTCGCCAAAGGTTGAGGCGGACCACTGTTCACCCACGACCGGCAACAGTACCAGATTCATGAACCACGGCGTAATCAATACGCCACACAGGCATCTGCCATGTGGCCGGAAGCCCACGGCCTCGACCTGCAATGCAGCGTTGTAAATCGGCAAGCCGCGCATGCGCTCGCGATCAATACGGTGGTAGCCTGCAACGAGCCTGTCGATCGAATCAGTCATGTCGTTCAGGTTCCGTCGATGGGCAGGAACTTGTCCTGTTCGGCATCGCACTGCGGGCAGCGCCAGTGATCCGGCAGGTCGGTAAAGGCCGTGCCTGGCGGTATCTGTTCGAACTCGTCACCCTCGGCCGGATCATACACATACCAGCAGATACGGCACTCGAGCCGGGTATGTTCGCCGATGCGCAGTGTGGTCGCTGCCGGCATCAGCCCAGCTCCTGCCAGTAGGGTTCCAGCAGTTCACTGAACCGCTTGCACGAGTCATCCAGATCATCCTGCGCAGCACAGGCGACCATGGGAATATCGGTAATTTCCAGGGTATTGAGAATCAGTGTGCCCATGGAATTGGTATAACGCACCCACCAGACCCCGGGGTACGCCGTACTGGTGATCTGGCAGTCACCGTAGCCCCGTGACAGGGTTTCAACGGTACCGCTGCCCAGGGTGTCGCCCAGAAAACGGATGTCATCCGCGGAAAGCGGCAACAGGGTGAGATTGATGACATGTGCCAGGCTGCCGTCCTGCCAGGAGCGCACGTGGTCCTGGATCTCGCTGAGGATGGGCATGGCGTTCATGACCTCCGCGGGCGGCGTAGCAGCGGCAAGCCCGGCCACGCCCTCCGGGTCCGGTTTGCGGCGAGCCAGCACCGGTACGTCACAGACCTCGATCAGGTCGTGCATGATGGCGCCTGCGGCATCCAGATAAAAGGTACGCCAGATACCGGCCAGCACCGACTCCTGCATATTGACATGCACCGGACCGTTGAAGCGCAGACTTACCTCGCCCTCGCCCAGGATCTGGTTGACCAGTTCACGGTTCTCGGCATCCAGTGCGGAGATGTCGGCAACCTGTGGTTCACCGCCGACCCGGTAGCGCGCCAGTGCCTGCCGGAGCCACTCGGTCGTGGCCCTGGCGCCGCCGAGATGCTCTACCTGTTCCGGTTCCGGAATATCCGGGGCCCGGTAACTGTTCATCTCGTGCGGCAGGGAAATAAACTCCAGACGTGTACCGTCTTCCTCGCCTGGCTGACTTCCCGGACCTGTCACGGCAATCGGTATGCTGTCGATATCCATAAAGTGGCCGCCTCCTTACCCGCTCACGCACTGACCACCGGCACCTTGACGGGGTGCAGTGGCTTTGCCGCAGCAACGATCAGCTCACTGATTTGTTGCAGGTAGTCTGACCAGTTCTGGATGCCGGTAATTTCACCGAGGTAATCACCGTCGCGCATAAACACCAGCGCCGGCCAGGCACTGAAACCATAATGGAGCTGCAGCTCACGCTCCGCCGAGGCTGCCACCACACCCGGGTGCAGATTTCCTGCAAACACCTTGTCCAGCTCGGGCAGCACCACGGCCACATCGGTGGTATCACGGAACCGCTTCGGGTCACCGGCGAAAAACAACACGCTGATGCCCGGGCGGCCGATGAATTGCGCGTGCGACGCCAGGCTGACTTCCGGATAGTGGTGCTCGTCGAACAGCTGCTGGATCAGTGGATGGGTCATGCCGGCCTGCCCAGCTCATAGCTTGTCATTTCGAGTTCACCGGGGCCGATGAGCTCCACGCTGGCGAGCGGTTCCGCCCGCGCGCGCAGGTCGACACCCCACTCCTGCAGCACCGCACGGGCCTGCTCCAGGGCCGCCGGAATGCGTTCCCGGGTCCCTTGCCTGAGGCTGCCGCCGTAGTCGTCGAGCCGTTCCGGCTGTACACCGATCAGTGCCAGCTCACTGGGCCTGTCCGTCAGCAGGCGTGCCGATGCCAGTACTTCCTGGAAGCCGGTCTGATGCATGCTGACCTTCTTCGCGCCCATGTACCGGGGCACGTCATCGTCGCGGATGACACGGAGCTCGCCGGGGGCCAGACCGAAGTCGATGGCATCGAAAATGAGCAGCCTGGAGACATGGCTGATCCAGGGCAGCAGGAACATGCCCTGCGTGCCGCCGTCCATCAGGCGTACCTGCGGCGGAAACTCCCAGGCGGCATTGAGTTCCTCGACACAGCGCACCCCGAAACCCTCGTCTGCCCACAGTATATTGCCGATACCGAGGACCAGGGTGTCGATTTCACCGTAGTTCAAGGCTGGTCGTCCTTGAACATGCGCCAGCCACCGATGATCGTGCTGACACTGCTCTCGCGGCTGATGATATCGGCGCGGATGGCCATGTAGATATGGATGATGACGAACATCACCATCACCCACATGATCATGTTGTGCCAGTTGTGCGTAGCCTCGCTGCCGCCCAGCAGCGGGATAATCCAGCCGAACAGCGTGTCGGCCCAGCTGCCCGTGCCCAGCCCTTCGCCGTACAGGGCGAAACCGGTCACGATCATGAACACCGTGCCGAGGGTGTTGAACAGGAACATGGCCGCCTGGGCCAGCGCATTATGTCCCAGCGTCTTGTGCTGGGTGCGCGTCATGAACGCATAGAACTTCAGTTCATAGAACAGGTTTTTCCACCAGGCACCGCGCCAGAACGGCAGATAGAAGATCTCGCGGGCGAAACGATTGCCGACCAGCGCCCAGTAGACGCGTACCACGAAACCGATGGCGAACACGTAGGCCGCAATGAAGTGAATCAGCCGGATATTGCCCATCAGGAAGTGATCACTGGCCTGACCGGACAGCGTCGGCAATGGATTGGCAATCAGGTAACCGGTGACGGCCAGTGTCAGAAAGCTGAAGGTATGCACCCAGTGCCACAATCGCACCGGGGCCTCGAATACATAGACCGCCCTCTGGTTGGCTGAATCGTGCGAACCACTTGCCACGTTGCTGCTCATGTCGCTGCCCTCCTGTTAACGGACCTTGATCGTTGTCAGCTCCTCGCCATCCGGCGACATGACATGCGTCGAGCAGGCGAGGCAGGGATCAAAGCTGTGCAAGGTTCGCAGAATCTCCAGTGGCTGGTCGGCACTGGCCATCGGCGTACCGAGCAGGGCCGCCTCGTAGGCACCGATGTTGCCCTCCGGGTCCCGTGGTGAGGCATTCCAGGTGGTGGGCACCACGGCCTGGTAGTTCTCGATCCGGGTATCCTTGATGTGCACCCAGTGTCCCAGCGATCCACGTGGCGCCTCCACGGGCCCGACACCCTTGACGTCGCCGGGCCAGGTGTCCGGTTCCCAGCTGTCCATGTTCGCCGTTGCCGTATCACCGGCCTTGAGGTTTGCCATCATGTTGTCAAACACGTAACGCATCTTGTGTGCGGCCCAGGAACATTCCAGACCGCGCGCCGCAGTGCGGCCCAGAGTGGAAAACAGCGCCCCAAGCGGCAGGCCGAGGTCGCGCAGCAGGCCATCGACCTGGTCCTTGATCTCTTCTTCGCCGCGTGCGTAGGCCACCACATAACGCGCCAGCGGCCCCACCTCCATGGCATGTCCGCGCCAGCGCGGCGCCTTGACGAAGGAATATTTCGCACCTTCATCGATCTGCTCGATGTTTGTCTTGGTACCCTTGGCATTCGGACCCAGTTTGAAATTGGGCTCGGTGATGCCGTCCCAGGGATGCAGGCCCCTGGATTCGTCCGGGTACGTGTACCAGGAGTGGGTGACAAATTCCTGAATCTGTTCGGGATCGCGCACATCGACCTCATGCACCTTGGACAGATCACCGTTGATAATGGCGCCACCCGGCAGCAGCATGTTCTCCTGCGACCAGTCGTTGGCGACCTTCGGAAAATCACCGTAGGACATCAGGTTCTTGCTCGACAGCCCGCCACCATAAGTCCATTCGGTGTAAAAAGAGGCAATCGCCTTGAGATCCGGGATGTAGACCTGGTCGATGAACTCAATGGAACGGTCGATAATGGATGACACCAGGTTGAGCCACTCCATGTTGATG
>JBATGJ010000314.1:0-4408 GCA_049665685.1 Gammaproteobacteria bacterium | reverse complement strand
GCTGTCTGACGTTAGCAAGCCGCTGCTGCGGATTGCCGCCCCCTGACGCGATCCGGCGAGCCGGCTGGACCCTGCGCCGGGCCGCCAGGTTGCCTGCCGGTTGCGCCTCTTCGGGCAGGCGCAGGGTTTCATAGCGCCCGTTGCGTTTCAGGATGACGCGGTCCGGATATATCTCGCTCAATTCAGCATTACCCGGCAGGATATCACCGATCGAGTATTGCTCGTCGTTGCCCCCCGTATCCGCGATAATGGCACGCGCATTTTCCGGATCATCCGAGGCCAGGGCACCACGCAGGGTCAGCTTGAGGCGGGTATCGGGCGCATCGGCCGGCACCTCGGTTTTGACCGGCGCAGTCGCCTGGGTTACCACGCCCAGCAGATGCCAGCCAGGCAATTGCCCGATCAGACGCCTGTCCGGGTCCTGCTGGACCGGCATGTTGCGTGCAGCACTCACGACCGGGGCATCCCCGGCCTCCGGCGCCAGCAATCCCCACGTCAGCGTCGCCAGTTGCGCGGCGATCCAGACCACCACCAGCAGGTTGATGCCGAGAATCACATACTTCACATTCCCGGCCTGCAGGATTCTCAGTATGTCAGCCTGTTTCAGTGCAAGTGAACTCATTTCGGTTTAGCTATCAGGTAGCCCTTGGCCCGACCCTGCGGGTCAGGATTACCGTCACCGGCGTCGCCTGCCGGGCTTGCCACCCCCCCCCGCACGGTGACCACCTGGCTTGCCGCGCCCGCCACCGGGCCGCGGCGGGCGATCGATTTTTACCGGTGGCTTGAGTACCGCAATATAGTCTTCCGGAACAGCCTCGACTGCTATCTTGTGTCCAAGATAGGCCTCTATCTCGGGCAGCGAATAGACGTAGTTCTCACAGGCGAAACTAATCGCATCGCCATCTTTCCCTACCCGCGCGGTTCGACCGATCCTATGTACATAATCTTCGGCATCCTGCGGCAAATCATAATTAAATACGTGGCTGACATCAGGGATGTGTAATCCGCGAGCGGCCACATCTGTGGCGATCAGGACCGGTAATTTTCCAGCCTGGAACTCTTTCAGCAAGCGCTGCCGTTTATTCTGCGGGACATCCCCCGACAGCACCGCACACTTGAAGCCGTTGCCCTCCAGGTAGGACCACACCCGGTCGGCCACACGCTTGGTATTAACGAACACGATGCTGCGGTGCGGATCGGTATGCTTCAGGATGCCGATCAGCAACGGGATTTTCTCTGCATTGGCCGTGTGATACAGCAACTGGCGAACCCGCTCGGCGGTCACCCGCTCCGGCACCACGTCCACGTGAACCGGCTGGTTCATGTGCTCATAGGCCAGTTCCTGCACGCGGTGCGACAGCGTTGCGGAAAACAACAGCCCCAGGCGTTTGTCCGGGGGTGGGCAGCGTCTCAGCAGGAACCTGATATCCTTGATAAAACCAAGGTCGAACATGCGATCCGCCTCATCCACGACGAGCGCCTGTACCATCTTCAGGTCAAAAATATGCTGCTTGAAGTAATCGATCAGACGTCCCGGCGTGCCGACCAGGACGTCCACCCCGGCCGCAATCGCCTCGCGTTGCTCATCGTAGCCGGTTCCGCCATAGGCCAGCGCCAGGCTGAGCCCGGTGTGTTTGCCGATCACCTCGGCGTCATCCCGGATCTGGATTGCCAGCTCGCGCGTCGGCGCCAGTATCAGCGCCCGTGGCTGATTCTTCTTGCGGGAGGTATCCGGCGGGTTATTCAGCAGGTGATTGTAGACCGCCACCAGGAAGGCCGCCGTCTTACCGGTACCCGTCTGGGCCTGCCCCGCCACGTCGTGCCCGGCAAGTGCCACTGGCAGGGTCTCGGCCTGGATCGGCGTGCACATAGAAAACCCTGCATCGTCAATGCCTTGCATCAATTCTACGGGTAGTGAAAAACTGCTGTAGGCAGTATCGGTTAAATGGGTTTCAGACATAGCAGGGAAATTCCGGGTCACCCGCAGGGGTGTGAGCAGTAAATTTCGTATTATATTTCAGATGTTTGTTAATATGCTATCGATAGTTTCACTAATTGCCGCGGCAGTCGTTAAACAGGGTGACGGCGATGGCGGGCATGGTAGCAGCCGCACAGCGGGCCAGGAACCGTGCCAGTAGCGGACGCACGCCACAGGCCAATCGCGCCAGTCTAACAAATGTAGATGTCGGACTTGTAAATTGAACTGATTTAGGCTGAAATAGGCCGCAACAAACGTGCAGTATTATTACAATCTACACATCATGTTGCCGGATCAGGGCCACATACTCCCAAAGTCCTGGCTATCACAACAGATTTCCATTGATTTTATAACCTTGCGGGCACGGCCTGCCCTCATGCGCATCATACGGCAACTTTCTTGACAGGAGATTTTAAACAGTGAGTGATCAGATTCTGCAACTGACCGATGATTCCTTCGAAGAGGATGTGATCAAGTCATCCAGCCCGGTACTGGTCGATTACTGGGCGGAATGGTGCGGACCCTGCAAGATGATCGCCCCCATCCTGGATGAAATCGCCAGTGAATATCACGGCAAGATCACGGTCGCGAAACTCAATATCGACGACAACCCGCAAACGCCACCAAAATACGGTATCCGCGGCATACCGACCCTGATGCTGTTCAAGGACGGCAACGTCGAAGCGACCAAGGTCGGCGCCCTGTCAAAATCACAACTGACTGCATTCATCGACAGCAACATTTAACGACATACATAATCTTAACAATGAGGGTAAACTGACTTCACATTACACACAGGTACAAGCGCACGGCCTGCCTTGAAGTGCAGCCGGCTGATGTAGATGACGTACCTGCTCACCCTCTCTTCCCCGGCCCGACAGGCCACCCGACAATTAATCGAAAACACTCCAAAGGCACTCTATGAACCTGTCCGAACTCAAGCTCAAACCTGCATCTGAACTGATTGAAATAGCCCAGCAGATGGGTCTTCAGGATACTGCGCGTACCCGCAAGCAGGACATCATCTTCAACATCCTCAAGTCGCATGCCAAGAAGGGCGAGGATATTTTCGGCAATGGAGTACTGGAAATCCTGCAGGACGGTTTCGGCTTCCTGCGCTCGGCAGACAGCTCCTACCTGGCCGGACCGGACGACATCTACGTCTCCCCCAGCCAGATCCGCCGCTTCAGCCTGCGTACCGGTGACACCGTGGACGGCAAGATTCGGCCACCGAAGGACAGCGAGCGCTACTTCGCGCTGCTCAAGGTCAGCGAAATCAACTTTGAAAAACCGGAAAATGCCAAGAACAAGGTCGCCTTCGAGAACCTGACGCCACTGCACCCGAACGAGCGGCTGGCGCTGGAGCGTGGCAATGGCAGCACCGAGGACATTACCGCGCGCATCATCGACCTGGTGGCACCACTGGGCAAGGGCCAGCGCGGTCTGATCGTGTCGCCGCCAAAGGCCGGCAAGACCATGCTGCTGCAGAACGTGGCGCAGTCCATTGTATCGAATCACCCCGAGTGCTACATGATCGTGCTGCTGATTGACGAGCGGCCCGAGGAGGTCACCGAGATGTCACGCTCGGTGCAGGGTGAGGTTGTCTCCAGCACCTTTGATGAACCGGCCAGCCGGCACGTGCAGGTTGCCGAGATGGTGATCGAGAAGGCCAAGCGCCTGGTCGAGCACAAACGCGATGTGGTTATCCTGCTGGATTCCATCACCCGTCTTGGCCGTGCCTATAACACCGTGGTGCCCTCCTCCGGCAAGGTACTGACCGGTGGCGTCGACGCCAATGCCCTGCAGCGCCCGAAGCGTTTCTTCGGCGCCGCGCGCAATATCGAGGAAGGCGGTAGCCTGACCATCCTCGCCACCGCGCTGGTCGAT
This sequence comes from Gammaproteobacteria bacterium, assembly GCA_049665685.1. Classification (GTDB taxonomy): domain Bacteria; phylum Pseudomonadota; class Gammaproteobacteria; order UBA9214; family UBA9214; genus UBA9214. The sequence continues at coordinate 543 of JBATGJ010000314.1, read as the reverse complement.
ACGGGCTCACGCATGGACGATGTGATCTACGAGGAATTCAAGGGCACCGGTAATCATGAAATTCACCTTGACCGCCGGATTGCCGAGAAGCGTGTGTACCCGGCTATCAACCTTAACCGTTCCGGTACCCGCCGGGAGGAACTGCTCACCGACCCGAAGGAACTGCAGAAGATGTGGATCCTGCGCAAGTTACTGCACCCGATGGACGAACTGGCCGCGATGGAATTCCTGCTCGACAAGCTCAAGGCCACCAAAAACAATGCGGAGTTCTTCGACTCGATGAAGCGGTAATTCGATGTGATACGTGAAAAGTGAAACGTGAAACGTGAAAAGTGAAACGTGATACGTGAAACGTGAAACGTGAGACGTGAGACGTGAGACGTGAGACGTGAGACGTGAGACGTGAGACGTGAGACGTACATATTAATAATAATTAGCCACGGAACCACATGGAGATACACGGAATAATTAATAGCCAAAAACAAAAAAAAGGGCTGTAGGGACGGACGCTGTTCGCGAACGAGCCATACAACAGACATAGAT
>JBATGJ010000313.1:0-8333 GCA_049665685.1 Gammaproteobacteria bacterium | reverse complement strand
ATCATCAGTACCGGGACCTTCGTCTACAACGAGTACTATATCTACCTCTCGGTGTACCTCTGGTTCGGAATGATCTACGGGATGTGCCTGCAGTACGGGAGATTCTGTTTTTCGTCGGCATTCAGGGACCTGTTCGCCATCAGGGTCCCGAGGATGCTGGTCGGGATCGTCATCGCAACCCTGCTGTTCGGTGCGGTGTCCGCGCCGATCACGGCGGCCGGGCTGAGCACCTTCCACGCGGCGCCGGTTAGCAGCCATGCCATCATCGCCGGCGTGTTCTTCGGCATCGGCATGGTCATCGCCGGCGGCTGTGCCTCGAGCTCACTGTACAAGACCGGCGAGGGCAATATGAACGCGCTGATCGTGATTTTCTCCCTCAGCCTTACCCAGGCACTGTTTGCCGACGTGGGCGGATGGGCCAATAATTTCGTGCCGGAGGCCTGGACGCAGTCGGCGCTGGAGAAGGGCCTGCCTGCATCGATCACCGTGACCGACGGCTGGGTCGACCAGTATCTCGCCGGCTACGTCTGGAACAACCCGGCGATAACCTATGCGGAGGTGCTGGGTATGTCCAATGCATCTGTCGCGGGCGCCTTCGTGGGTAACCTGTTTGTGGGCATCTTCGTGCCTGCATCGCTGCTACTCGCCCTGGTGTATGCCGTTTACTGGCGCAAGGGCTACCGCAACAAGCAGCGAAAAGCCGGCAAGGATGTCTCGGGCCTCAAGGGTGAGCTGGCCGGTTACTGGTCGATGATCACTGCCAACAAGCGCACTGCAATTGCCGGGATGATTCTTGGCATCGCCTGCGCCCTGCACATGCTGGTTATCCAGGGGTTGCGCGTGAAGTTCGGCTTCAAGAATGCCGGGACGATGCTTGAGCGTATCGGCTGGGACTTCGGCCTGTCCGTGCAGGGCACGGTCTTTGACCCGGGCTACTGGTACGTGACGACCCAGGAGGCGCAATGGGTTGGCTGGACGCTGCAAAAGATGGGTATCGAGAACCTGGACAATATTTACTTTGGCTTCGTCAACGGCATCCCGAACCCGGCAATCAACCCGGCCGACTGGATGTCGCTGGCGCTGATTGGCGGGGCCGCGATCATTGCGCTGTACCACAACGAGTTCAAGTTCAAGAAGCCCACCTGGGAGACCGCCATGTGGTCAGCCATCGGCGGTGCATTCATGGGTATCGGCTCCAGGCTCGGACTCGGCTGCAATGTGGGCGCCTACTTCGTGCGGGTCGCCAATGGAGATTGCTCGGGATGGCTGTTCGGCCTGGGAATGGCGGGCGGGGCCTATGTGGGCGTCAAGTTCTTTAACTGGTGGACAGAGAGAAAACTCGCCAAAGAGGTCGAGGCCATGGGTTTGTAACATGCCCGGCACACTACGGAGGTATCAACAATGGGTATGAAGTTTGAAAAGAAAGAAGAGGGGCGTTACCTGCTGAACGTCAACGGGTATGTGTGTCCGCATCCGCAGATCTACACCAAGAAGGCACTGGAGAAGCTGAATTCCGGCGACATCCTGGAGCTGTTTTTCGACAATCCCTCATCCGGCGAATCTATCGAGCAAATGCTTGACAATGACGGGAACGAGCTGGTGGTTAAGAATGTAGATGCCGGCCAGTTCGAGTGGCATATACAGAAGGCATAGTCGAGGCGGACTATCCGGGCCACTGGCGAAAAATGTCGCAACAGTCGCGATTTGACAAATGTTAAGCATCGTCCTGCTGGCAGGACCATTAGAAAGGAGGCGAAATGAAAAGTGATCTCTGGGTAGTTTTTGCAGTGACCGCCGGATTTATGGGATTCATGATTGGCTACGGCGTTCCACCGGTTCAGGAGGTTGGACTCTATGCCATGGGACATGGCGGTGCCGGGGTCGAGGAAACCGCCGATACCGATGAACAGCTGGACCAGTACAAGGAACTGGAACTGCTCATGGAATGAACGCTGCGCCAGATTCGCAGCGAGTCTGACGGTGTAACGAGACGGGAGACCAGTAAATTGTCGAATATATATCTCAGAACAGCAATAACAGCCGGTGCGTTTGTCGTCGCCTTCCTGCTGGGTTACAGCATCTCGGCGCGTACGGGAATCGAACCCGGGTATTTCGGTGCAATAGAGACCGGCGCCTACGGCACATTGGATGCGTCCGATAAGGTCGAAGGCCTGTCCGTTGAGGACGAGTATTACTACAAGTCCCTGACCGAGGAATAACCCGAGGTGAAGCGATTGGCAAGCCACCGGATGATCGCAGAGAGAAAGCCCGCCGTGCGGATCGTTGGGGCTGAAGTGGACAGTGCGATAGATCAGGTGTGCACATGAAATGTGTACTGATACATCCCGCGTGGTCCCCGGAGGAGATCTTTCCTTCCAAAACAGTCTCGTCGCAGATCAACTACTGGCAGCCGCTCGGCACCCTTTACGTGGGCGCCGCGCTGCTCGAGGCAGGGCACGAGGTTGAGTTTCTGAATGGCGCGTTCATGAGCCACGAGGCGATACTGGCGCGCATCGCAGAGGTTCGCCCGGAGTTCGTCGGGCTTTACTCGACCACCTTTGGCTTTCCGAAGGCGGTGCGTACGGCGAATGCGATCAAGCAGATCGACAGGGATACATTCGTCTGTGTTGGCGGCCCCTATCCCATGGCCATGAAGGATCAGTGCCTCGATAATGACGGAGCAAACTTCGATGCGGTGGTCACCGGCGAGGCAGAACAGAGCATCGTCGAGCTGCTCGAACGGCTGGCAGAGGGCAAGAGCCTCACCGGCCTGGCGGGTGTGGACTTCAGGCAGGGCACGGAGATCATTCGCAACCCGCGCCGGGCGCTGCTCGAGGACCTCGACGCCCTGCCGTTTCCGGCCCGGCACCTGCTGGGCGACAAGGCGCACTACATCCCGCCGCCGGGGCAGTACCGGCGCAAGCCGGTCACGATCCTGATCACGTCGCGGGGCTGCGACAGGCGCTGCATCTTTTGTTTCCAGGTCGACAAACAGCGCCAGTACGGCAGTCGCGGCATCCGGTTTCGCAGCGTGGAGAATGTCCTGCAGGAGATCGAGCTGTGCCTCGAACAGGGCTATCGGGAGATCAAGTTCATCGACGACACGTTTGCCGCCAACTATGACCGGGCCATGGAGATCTGCCGGGAAATCAAGCGCCGCAAGCTCGATTTCACCTGGTTTGCCTCGGCCTGCGTGAACCAGGTTGACCCGCCGCTGCTGCAGGCCATGAAAGACGCCGGCTGCTGGGCGATCCTGTTCGGGGCGGACAGCGGCGTGCAGAAGACACTCAATTCGCTGAGGAAGGCGACCACGCTCGAGATGATCCGACGCGATGTCAAATGGGCGAAACAGGCCGGTATCCGTGTGAGCACCCCGTTTATCTTCGGTGCGCCGGGCGAGACCTTCGAGGACGGCCTGAAGACAATCGACTTTGCCGTGGAACTCGACGCCGATCTGGCCAACTTCCATTCGCTCACGCCGTTTCCGGGTACGCCATTGCACGACAACCTGGAGAAATACGGCAGCGTCTCGGAGAACCTCTCCGATCGTACGTATCAGTCGGCCGCCTTCGTACCCTTTACGATGACGCGCGACGAAATTCTCAAGCTGCGCCAGATTGCGTTCCGGCGTTTCTACACCCGGCCGAAGTTCCTGTTGCGCCGGCTGCTGCAGATGCGCTCCTGGCATGACCTGCAGGTCAATCTGCAGGGCCTGCGCAGCCTGTATCAACTCTGGGCCACGCGCAATTTATTCCACGGTTGGAAGGGCAAGGCGGGAACGCGTGAAATTGCCGGGCAGGGAGCCGAGAAATGATGCCGCGGAAAGCTGACCCTGCACATCCATGAAATCAGGAGACCTGACACGATGAAGATTCTGTTCGAGGTGACATCGGGCGATGCCGCCAGGGTACTGGTGCCAATGGCCCGGGCGTGCGATCGCAATGCGGTGACCTGGAGCTGCTTTTTTACCGGCGACGGGGTCAAGAACCTCGCCCGTGACGACGTTCTGGCGACAGTCGCAGGGGCCGCCAGGGCGGCGGCCTGCGAAGTCTCCTGGGAGCGCTACATGGGGGATCAGCCCTGCCCGGTGGAGATTGGCAGCCAGACCAACAACAGCGCGATGGTCGGCGATAACGACAAGGTCATCAGCCTCTAGGGAGACTCTCGATGGAACAGACAAAATCAGTTCTGATGCTGGGGCGCCGTGATCCGACAGAGGCCATGCGTGTCGCTGCGGGCCTGACGATCTTCGGCCACACACCAAGCGTGGTGTTCCTGGTGCCGGTGCCGGATACGCCCGAGAACGTCGAGATGGCGGAGTTACTGGAGTTCTCGGATATTGAAGCGAAGACCACACTGCCCGATCAATCGCTGCCGCATATCGGGGCAGAGGCCCTCGCAGCCGCTGTCCTAGCGGCGGACGAGATCATCAACATCTAGTCAAATTCGCAATAAGAGGAACGCCGGCATGAAGATTTTTGTACTCAACACAGGGTTGTTTCCAGAGAAAGGCGTGCTCGTGGATGCGCTCGCGCAGCTGGGGCCGGACCACGAGGTTTCCCGGCACGATGCAGACGCCGCGCTTACCGATGACGACTGGGACCGCGCCGTGCAGGCACTCGTGACCGCCGACCGGATCATTACCCTTTAACGGGCGCGGTGAGCGACTCAAGTGCAAAGGCGGGAGCGTCACCGAATCGCACTGTCTGCCGGGGCCCGTTTGAAAGATTGACCCGCAGAGCGTCAACGTCATGCAATAACAATCGAACAGACAGGAGTGAAGCATGAAGACACAACGCATTCTCGCGCCGGTTGACGGCTCGGAAGTATCGCATTTTGCTCTCCGTGAGGCAGACGCCCTGGCGACGGTAAGCGGTGGTGACCTTACCCTGATTTTCGTTCATACGCCGGCGACGGCTCATCTTATGGACGATGATTACCCCGAGCCCGCGGAGATGACAAAGTCATTGATGGATACGGCGCGAAATACCCTGAATAAATGGGCCGATTCACTTGCTGTGCCCGAGGCAAACCGGCACATAATCATCGATTGTTGCGGCTCACCCGCACAGTACATTGTCGAACATTCCGGGAAGTTTGATCTCATTGTCATGGGGACCCACGGACATACAGGTATACAACATGCCCATCTGGGCTCGGTGGCGGAGCGGGTGGTCCGTGGCGCGCACTGCAATGTGCTCGTGGTGAAACAGCCAAATGACGCAACCGATTGAGCACACTGACAGCGATCCACCCGGCCCGAATACCCGGGCAACAGGTGTCACGACGCCCGTCGCGGACGAACACCTCACTGTATATCACATGCCTCGCAAGGCTGACCTTGTCTCGATCATCATCCCCGTCCGCAACGGTGAGGCCACCATAAAACCCTGTCTGGAAGCGGCATTTGCGTCGCGCTACGAACGCTTCGAGGTGATCGTCGTCGATGATGGCTCGGACGACCGCACCGTCGAGATAATAAAGACCTGCCCATGCACGCTCATTCAGCTATCCAGGCACTCCGGGGTGTCGCATGCACGCAATATCGGTGTACAGCACAGTCACGGGGACATCCTGTTCTTTACCGATGCGGACTGCCTGCTGAACGAGGATACCCTCGCGATTGCCGTTGCCACGCTGGGCACTGCGGGCCGGGACGTAATACTGGGCGGGACCTACACTTTGGAGCCGGCTGACGACCGCTTCTTCAGTGCATTCCAGTCGGTCTTCGTGAATCACGTCGAAAGCCGTAGTCGCGACAATCCCGACTACATTGCGGCGCATGCCATGGTGCTTTACGCGGACAGCTTCGGGAAAAGTGCGGGATTTGCCGAAAAATTTCTGCCCATAATCGAGGACGTGGACTTCAGTCACCGGCTGCGAAGAACCGGACATCGACTCATTATGAATCCCGAGATCCAGGTCCGGCACGTGTTCGACTTTTCCCTTTTGGGGTCGGTCTGCAATGCCTTTAAAAAATCCAAATACTGGACTATCTATTCAATCCATAACAGGGACCTGCTCGCGGACTCCGGCTCGGCCTCGTGGGGATTGAAGCTCGATGTCGTCGCTCTCTTCGGTAGCATCCTTGCGCTGTTGCTTGTCCTGGCTACCGGGAATGCGTGGTACTTTATGATTATCGTGGTGCTGATGACGTTGAACATTGGTGTGAATCGCAATCTACTGCAGGAGTTCTACCGTGCCCGCGGGGCGGGTTTTGCGCTCGCGGCTTCGGCCTATTACCTCCTGGGCTACCCCCTGGTAGTCGGCGCGGGCGGCCTTGCCGGACTACTGAGCTACCGCCGCTATGCCGGGCTGCTGGCGGCCGCCGACTGATGTCTTCGATGTTGCGACATGCAGGCTCGATCCTCTGGAAACGGCGACCCGTTCATCTGACCTTTTTCCTGACCCGCAAGTGCAATGCCCATTGCCCCTTCTGCTTTTACCTGAAGAGTCCGGATAATCCGCAGACCGGGGCCCCGGAGCTGTCGCTCGATGAGATCGAGCACATCTCCCGGTCACTGGGCAGGCTGTTGTGGCTCGCCTTCTCGGGCGGCGAGGTCTATCTGCGGAAGGACCTGGTCGAGATAAGCCAGGTGTTCTACGATCGAAACAGGCCCGCCGTCATGCTGTATCCGAGCAACGGCCTGTTGCCCGACCTGATCCGGGAACAAACGGAGCGGATTGCTGCGTACTGCCGTGACAGTGTCGTCGTCGTCAAGCTCTCGCTCGATGGCGTCGGTACCGACCATGACACCTTGCGCAACACCCGCGGTAATTTCGACAAGACCATGCAGACCTATGCGCGCCTGCAGGATCTCCTCGATACCTGTCCGAACTTCGAGCTCGGCTTCAATACCGTCCTCACTGCCCAGAACCAGGACAAGGCCGAGGAGATCATCGATTTTGTCGGTGGTCTGGACAAGCGAACCACGCACACCATCTCCATGGTTCGCGGGAACCTGCTGGACAACGGGTACAAGCAGGTCGACCCGGAGAATTACCGCCGCGCGACAGAAATGCTGGCGACCCGCCTCAGAGAGCGGACTGCAGGCATTCACCGGTTCAGGGGCGCGCGCCTCAAGGCGGCGCAGGACGTACTGCAGCGTCGGCTTATTCACCAGACGCTGACCGGGCAGGACAGGTCGTTGCCCTGTTACGCCGGGAAGCTGAACCTGGTGCTAACCGAGTCGGGCGAGGTATACCCCTGCGAAATTCTTACCCGGAGCCTCGGTAACGTGCGCGACCATGACTACGATATCATGCAGGTGACCCGAACCGGAAAGGCAATGGATGTGCAGAATTCAATATCCACCACTAACCCGCACTGCGGGACCTGCACGCACGAATGCAACTACATCACGAATATCCTGTTCAACCCGGCGATGTATCCTGCCTTGATGACGGAGTATCTGCGGCTGTAAATGTCATCGTGCGTTTTTCCGACCCCTGATATATTGTTGTTATACATATTGATACTGCCGGATTGAGAGTCAATGTCTGCCACATCCGATGAGGAACCTGCCGATAAATCAGCGGCAATGGTGCGACTCCAGGTCGAAGGTATTGGATGCCGTGGCTGCATAGAAGAATATGAAGAATACCTGCAGCAAACTGACGGGGTCCTGGACGTGAGGATCGATTTTGACAACGGCCTGATCGCGGTGCGGTACGATCCCGATATCATCGACAGAAGGCGAATCTACATGGCGGCCAGAAAGCTGGTCAGGCAGGCCACGATCCTTCCAGAAGGATGAGCGTTACCGTTAACAGGGCCGCTTTCCGGGCCAGGGTCGTGCCGCCCGTTACAATACCTGTGACGCGATGCCCGCGATTGCCAGCGGCAGGCCGCCGGGTGCGCAGCTAATCGAAGCCGGGCAGTGGTACCTCTGCGCCGGCGCGAACGGGGTTCGTCATCCTGCCGGGAGTGGGTCGTGAACACAGGCGTTTCCGGTGCTGGCAACAGGCGGATGGCCAGGTTTTTCAAAATAGCTGTCAGCGTGCTATTGCTTGCGTTGCTTGTCTACGCGCTGGACATTTCACGTATCGTCGACAGCGTCCGGGAGGTCAGGTGGTGGGCGATCCCGCTGGCAGTCATATTGCAGCTCCTGCTCTTTACACTGGCCAATGTCCGCTGGTGGGTGCTGCTGAATCACCATGCATGTGGCTACCGCCTCGCGTCGCTGCTTGCCCCCTATTTCATCGGTATCTTTTTCAATAATGTCCTGCCGACCACGCTCGGTGGAAGTCTCTTTCGTATGTATTACATTTACCGGGACAGGCACAGTGCGGTCGTTGCGGCCGCCCCGATCATTACTGAGCGCCTGCTTGGT
>JBATGJ010000312.1:0-14942 GCA_049665685.1 Gammaproteobacteria bacterium | reverse complement strand
ACCTACATGTGGGCGAAGCAGGGCTCCACCATGGAAGAGGAGGAGGAAGGGCCCGACCACGAATTGATGGGTGTGGGAAAGTGCTGGATCCTGGTGATCGGCGGCCTGACACTGGTCGTCAGTGGTGCGCGCGTACAGGTGCCCGCGGCATCCGAAATCGCGGTCCGCTTCGGCGTACCGGACGATGTGATTGCCGCCACCATGGTCGCCTTCGGCACCTCGCTGCCGGAACTCATGACTGCTATTGCTGCCGTGCGCAAGGGTCATCCCGAGATAACGGTCGGCAATATCGTCGGCGCTGATGTACTCAATGTCCTGTTTGTGATTGGGGCAGCGGCCGCCGCCGCGCCACTGGCCATTCCCGAGAACTTTTTCTACTTCCACTTTCCGGCCATGCTCACCATACTCGTCTCGTTCCGGATTTTTATCTCCATGAACAAGAGCGGTGTATTTTATCGCTGGCAGGGTGCGTGGCTGCTGGGCGTCTACTGTGTATACGTAACGCTGGGTTATGCCCTGAACGTCGGCTCGGCTCACCCGGTATAAAGGAACGCTTATGAAGATTTTGCTTGCAACGGATGGTTCAGACAGCGCCAGGGAAGCAGTCGATTTGCTGATACGTTTTCCTTTTCCAAAGGACAGCAGCGCCACTGCCCTGACAGTGATCGACGACAGAATATTCACCGTATCCAGACCCGGTGATCTCGATGAAGATCAGAACAGATTGCTGCAGGAAACCGAGCGGACCATAAAGGAGGAGAGCGAGCAATTGCTTGCTGCCGAGTCGGCCCGCCTGCGGGACGCAGGCTGGTCTGGGTCGACCGAAATTCGCAAGGGCGATCCGGCGGAGGAGATCATACAGGCTGCGGAGGAGCTGCAACCGGATCTCATCGTGCTGGGCTCACACGGGATCGAGGGAATGACACATTTTTTGCTTGGCAGTATTTCTGATCAGGTCCTCAGGTATGCCGGCTGTTCGGTTCTGATCGCCAGATCATCACCAAAAATGTCCACGCCAGCCGATGCAGGTGACCAGGCGCTACCCTGGCGCATCCTTATGGCCTATGACGAATCGGAACCGGCAAAAAAGGCCATCAGCCTGTGCGCCTCTCTGCCCCTCGATGATAATGCGGAGGTCCATGTCGTCAGCATCATGCCCATGATACGAATGTTTCGCCAGGATATTCGCCAGCAGCTGAATACCATCTGGCAGCAGCAAAAACATGCCAGAGAGGAGGCCCTGAAGGAGGCGGTGGGCGCCCTTGAGTGGTCCACCCCGCACGTATCATCCGCGCTTGTGCAGAGCACCGATGTCTCGCAAGAGATTCTCGAGATTGCAGAAAAGGACGCCATGGATCTCGTGGTACTCGGCTACAAGGGCCAGTCCGCCATCAAGCGGTTTCTGCTTGGTTCCATCACTGCCCGCATCGCCCGCCATGCACCGTGCTCCGTATTGGCCGTGAGAAACTAGCCAGGCGGTTCTTTACAGCCCGCGGGAGTGACGCACCCAGCTCCGGATCAGCGGCTTGCCGTATCTGCGAATCAGCTGTTCGGTCTTGCTACCACCTGTCTGCCCGCGCCGACGAGCCGCTTCTCTGCTGGCACGTGATCCTGTCACCCTGCCTGGTACCGGCGCAGCGCGCGCCACACCGGCAGGTGCCGGAAAACCCGGCGCGACCAGGGGGCTGACAAGCGCGAGCCGGCGCGGAAGCCAGGGCCAGATATTCAGCACCGCGACCATGGATGAGGTGATGTAGGTCAGCGAACAGGCCACCAGGATCTTTCTGGCTTCCCTGAGCTGGTCTTGCCTGACATAGCCATCCTCCAGAATTGGCAATGCCCGGCCAAAACTGGCATTTAGTTCGGTCGGCAGTGCAGACAACTGGGCGACCATGCCGGTGCCCAGCATCGCAAAGGCCGCTGTGCCGATCATGCGAGGCGGTAACGGTTGACGTCCGACCATCACGATCGCCGGCGAGGCAAGCAGCAGCACCATCCCGGCCTCACCTACGACCCGGGCAACCTTGGCAAGCTTTCTTCGCCAGAGAAATGGCGGGTATCCCGCTGCATGCTGCAGTGCATGGGATACCTCATGGGCGGCAGTCGTTATGGCGGTGAGTGTCTTGCGATCAATCTTGTCCCGGGCAAGGCGGACGGCACGCACCTCGGGGTCATAGTGGTCACCGATATCCGTGCTCTCGACCCTGACGCCCTGGAGTTGATGGCGGTCAAGCACCTCGCGCGCCAGCTCACGGGCAGTGCCGGGGAAGTCTCCCTCCTGTTGGTTGTGTTGTCGCAGTACATGGTTGACCCACAAACGAGGTCCGACGATGAGCGCTGCTGCAGGTACGAGGATGATAACGGGATTCATGAAACTTCCTGCTGGATGATCGCTGGTTGGGGAATTGCCTGCCCCGGTTTGTCGCAGGCCTAGTATACTTTAAGCAGGAGGATTGCCGCATAAGGCAAACTTGAAGTCAATGCTTATGAGGAGGCCGAGTAATGAATATCGCGATTCGAGTACTGATTGGTGCCGGGGCATTTATTGTGGGTTATTACCTGGGCAGGGAAGTCACCCGGGGTGAGTTCATTCGCAAGGAGCTGGAAGGCTACGATTCGTAGCCCTGGGAACGGGTCAGCCCGTCCGGCTGCTCGCGTGTTGCTGACAAAACGGGTGGAGCAGCCTCACTCGTGCTGCCTTGCCGGTTTGCCTGGCAATGTGGGCGGGTGCCGTGTCTCACCTGTCCGCAATGCCGGCGTGGAGGGATAGTTTTTGGCGGGCTGATATGCCGTCCTGAAAAAAATCGTTGTTGGTGCAACCAGACAGCACTGCCGGCTCTACAAAACAATAATTTCGAATATTATCATTTAGTTCACCTGTTCCGGCCGGGTGCAGTTATGTTGCGCTCCCTGCCAGCGCCCCTACAATGAACAGAACAATGCGTCACTTCGTTACAGGAGTGCGGGGGCTTGGACCAGCATAATCAATGTACGGCGCTGCACAACCATCCGGTCCACGCTGGCTGCTTGGTGGTACAGCGGATTAATACGCCCGCCCACCGGCTTGGCGGGTGCCTGCTCACTGCCTGCCTGCTTGCCTGTTTGGCAGGCAGCGGCGCTGCCAGTGAAGCACAGGCAACATCCGATCTCGACAGCATCCAGCAGTCCGGCGTGCTGCGCATCCTCGTGCCGGCCACATTCGACGGCGGGCGCTACCTGCCACGCAAGGGCTCTCCGGTCAGCGAGCATCAGGAGATACTCGAGCGCTTTGCGTCCTCCCGGGGGCTCGGGACGGAACTTGTTCCCATTGAACATTTTCGCGACATGCTACCGGCGCTGGAGGCCGGCAAGGGTGACATCCTGCTGGCCAACCTGACGGTAACCGAGGCGCGCAAACAACGGATCGCCTTCACGGTACCGATCACGCACGTGCGCGAACAGCTGATCGTGCGCGCCGGGGAGGAGGCCATCGAGGCAGTTGCCGATCTGGAAGGACGCACCGTCATGGTCGACCCTTCATCGAGCTTCTGGAGAACACTGACAAAACTCAGGACGAAATATCCGGCTATCAAACTCATGGAGCGCCCGGCCCATCTGCGCGATGAGGACGAGCTGGACCAGCTCAGCCAGGGTGTGGTCGACGCCGTGGTGCGTGACAGTAATGTTGCCGATATGTACCTCGGCTACCGGGATGATATCAAGGTTGCCTTTGATATTGGCGGGATTCGGGACATTGCCTGGGGCGTCTCTCGCGACGCACCGACCTTGCTACAGGCACTGAACGATTACCTGCACCTGGAGAACCTGGCAGATCAGCAGGAAACACATTATACCGATGACCTGGATGGCCTGAAAAAGCGCAAGGTACTGCGCGTCATGCTGCGCAACAACTCGGCATCGTATTTTCTCTATCGGGGCGAACTGATGGGCTTTCAGTACGAGATGGCCAAACATTTTGCCAAGCAGCACCGACTCAGGCTCGAGGTGGTCGTGCCGGACTCGCATCAACAGATGATGCAATGGCTGGTACAGGGTCGTGCCGATGTAGCCTCGGGATTTCTTGTGCCGCGCAAGTCCGATCGGCAGCTGGGTATCGAATTCAGCAAGCCCTATCACCGGGCGAAACCCCATTTCATTGTGCGCAATGAAGATGCGCTGGTCGACCTGGACGGGCTGAATGGACGTACAGTGGTGATGCAGCCATCCAGCGGTCACTGGGAAGCACTGCGACAGCTGCGACAGCAAGGGTATGACTTCACGCTGGTCGCGGCCCCGGAAGAACTGGAAACGGAGGATATCATTCACCAGGTTGCCAGTGGCGAGGCGGACATCACCGTGGCCGATGAGCACCTCATGGACATCGAGATTGCCCGGGGTGTCAAGATTCGTTCGGCCTTCCCCTTCGCAGAGGAACAACCGCATTCCGTGGCAGTACGCAAGGGGAATGAAAAGTTGCTGGCGGCTATCAACACATTCATAAAAAAGGAAAACAAGGGTCTGCTCTATAACATCCTTTACAAGAAATATTTTCAAAACAAGCGCGGCATCCGCAAACTGGCCAGGGGGTACGAGGAGGGGCTTGAAACCGGGCAGCTGTCTCCCTATGACGATATTATCCGGCGGTATGCGGATCTATACGGCTTCGACTGGCGTCTGGTTACGGCACAAATGTATCAGGAGAGCCGCTTTGATCCCGCCGCAACTTCCTTTGCGGGAGCCCGCGGCCTGTTGCAGGTAATGCCGAAAACGGCGAAGCAAATGGGCTTCAATGAGCTGGAAGATCCGGACAGTGGCATTCATGCCGGCATCAAGTATCTCGACTGGGTGCGCGACCGGTTCGACGATGACCTCGATTTTGCCGACCGGATGTGGTTTACGCTGGCCGCCTACAATGCCGGCTACGGTCACGTTGCCGATGCACGTCGGCTGGCCAAAAAAAAAGGCTGGGATCCTAAACGCTGGTTCGACCACACGGAGAAGGCCATGTTATTACTCGGACGCAAGGACTATGCGCGCCAGGCCAAGCACGGCTATGTGCGCGGTCGGGAACCGGTCGATTATGTCAGCAATATACGGGCACGCTTCAAGGCCTACTCGGAAATGACCGGCAGTGCCGGTCTCGACAGGGACGGGACACCGGTTGATGCGCTAACCGATCTCTCGATGCTACAGGCGACAGGTCCGGATTATCTGCAGGCCGGTTCAGACATGCACTAGTCTCTGCCAGGCTGGCACCGCAACTGCGCGGAGAGCGTGCAACTGTTGGACTTGCGTGGCCGGTTTTTGGCAGGGTATCGCATCCGGGGGGATGTCTTTTACTCCTGATGGTGCGTCGAAGACGGCTCTGTACAGCGCCACTTTGAAGGGGCGAAGCAATTACCCATATATAAATATCCCATTAGATTAAAAAAGTTTTCTTTGGGTCTGCGAAACAATATTTCCTGGGGAATGCATACCGAAAATCGGTAACTTCAACATCAGTCTTCTCAATGTTTTACTTGTTTGTGTGCCCATCGCCTTTGTCATGAAGTATTCCCATGTTGAGGGGACCTGGTTGTTTGTCATCTCGGGACTGGCCATCATTCCACTGGCAGGCCTCCCGGGAGAGGCGACCGAACACCTGTCCGAGCATGTTGGCCCGGGGGCCGGCGGTTTATTGAATGCCACGTTCGGTAACGCGGCCGAGCTGATCATCGCCATCTTCGCCTTACAGGCCGGGCTCTACGATGTTGTAAAGGCCTCGATTACCGGCTCCATTATCGGCAATATTCTGCTGGTGCTTGGCTTGAGTGTGGTGGCAGGCGGATTTAAATGGAAGATCCAGAAATTCAACGCGACGGCAGCAGGCATGAACTCTACCCTGCTCATCCTGAGTACCGCCGCACTCGTGGTGCCGGCGGTGTTCTATTATCTGCTGGTGGGCAGTGACCTGCCGGCAGAACGAATCGCCGAGATTGACCTGGATGTCAGCCTGGAGGTGGCGATTGTACTGTTCGTCACCTGCGTGCTCAGCCTGATTTTTTTCCTGCAGACCCATACGCATCTGTTTGATACCACCGATTACGAAACCCCCGGTTATGGTGAACTCGAAGCCTGGAGCATCAAGAAATCGGTGATTGTTCTGGCCCTTGCCAACCTCGGCGTGGTGTTCATGAGTGAATTCCTGGTGCATACCATCGAAGCCGTGACCGAAACCCTGGGCTGGACCGAGGTATTTGTCGGCGTGATTGGTGAATTTCGTGGCCCTGGATGGTGAATTTCACTGGATGGAGGGGGTGCAGCTGCTGGCGGTGTACCTTATCCTGGGCATTGCCTTTTATTATCTTCCTGCCGGGATTGCATGAAGGCCGGGCATGGTGCGCCCGACCCGGGGTATTCCTGTCCTGACAGCCATCCGGTGGCGTAATTTTCAAGGACTTTACGAGATGCACCTTGCCCGATCTGCATGACAGTTCATGGCCTTGCAGGACTCAAACTTCACGCTACAAGTCGCATACAGACCGTTTGCCCGGCACAGTCCGGTCGGGCTAGCTGGCCTCCTGCCATTCCAGGCCAGTATCGACATTGTGATGGGTGGAATGTGTTAAATCCGGCACCTTCATCGTCACCAGCTCCTCGGCACTGGTCGGGTGGATGGCGATAGTATTGTCGAAATCGGCCTTGGTGGCACCCATCTTCACCGCCACGGCGAATCCCTGCAGCATCTCGTCGGCATTGTCGCCAATGATGTGGATTCCAACCACCCGCTCTGCCTCTCCCGCACAGACCAGCTTCATGGCCGTAGTCGAACCGTTGGCCGACAAGGCATGCCGCATGGGCGTGAAGTCGCTGGTATAGACCGTGACTGCCCCACCATAACACTCGCGCGCCACGGCCTCGGTCATGCCCACGGTACCGATCGGCGGGTGCGAGAACACGACGCTGGGAATATTGGAATAGTCCACCCGGCTGTGCGGCTGGTTGTTGAACAGGCGTTCGGCCAGCCTGCGCCCGGCAGCGATAGCCACCGGTGTCAACGGCACTTTGCCGGTGACATCACCGATGGCATAAATACCTCGCACACGGGTATTTTGATAATCATCCACCGGAATTATGCCATTGGGCAGCAGTTCGATACCCGCCGCAGCAAGGCCAAGGCCTTGCGTGTTGGGCCTGCGACCGACCGCCCAGATCACGGTATCAAAACCGGCGAGCGATTGTGCATGACTCGAGGTAACCACAATACCCGCGGGACGCTTCGCCAGGGCAGTGACCTGGAAGCCGGTTTGCACGCACATGCCCTGGCGTTCCATTTCTGCAATCAGCACGGTGCTGATCATCGGGTCAAACTGCTCCATGAGGCGGTCTTCCATGGCGATGACCGTGACCTCCGAGCCAAGCGCGTTGAGCACGCCGCCCAGTTCGACTGCGATGTAACCACCGCCCACCACAGCCACCCGTTGCGGCTGGTCCCTCAAGGCAAAGAAACCATCGGAGGTCATGCCCAGTTCGGCGCCGGGCACGGGTGGTACGACGGGTTGGCCACCCGTGGCTATGACAATATGATCCGCTGAATAGCGCTTGTCATTAACCTCAATGGTACTGGCATCGATAAATTTCGCATAGCCCTGTATGTGGTCGATACCATGTTCGTCAATGTGGCTATTCCAGTAGGCGTTGATGCCATCAATGTATTGCTCGCGCCCGGCCACCAGTGCCTGCCAGTCTGTCTTGCCACGCCGGGCGGGAATGCCGTAAGCACCGGCATCGTCCACCGCGTGAGCCAGGTGAGCGGCATACCACATCACTTTTTTCGGTACACAGCCGTTGTTCACACAGGTGCCGCCCATGCGATGCGTTTCGATAACGGCAGCCTTCCTGCCCAGCCGGGCCGTCTTCTCGGCTACAGCCAGTCCGCCACTGCCGCCTCCGATAGCAATAAGATCGTAGTGCTGTTTATTCATGATACTTTCCTCGTCTGACTGACCCGTATCCCTTGCCTGCGTGGATTGATACAAGGCTCCAGGCGGTTGATTGAAACGCGCTCTCCCCACCGGGAGAGAGCGTATTCAAAGAGTGCGTCAGGCCGCACTTTTTGCCTGTCCGGCAAGATATTCCTCCAGCCCTTCCGAACCACCGATATACTCGCCATTGATGAACACCTGCGGTACGGTCGACTGGCCTGATAGAGCACGCAGGCTGGCCTCTGTATAGTCACGATTCAGAACGAGCTCCTCGAAGTTGATGCCGGCATCGTGCAGCATGCCCTTGGCGCGTACGCAAAAGGGGCAGCCATCGCGGCTGAATACGCTGACATCCAGGGGTTTCGCGGCCCCGGGGGCAATGCAGGCCAGCATGGTATCCGCATCGGAAACCTCGAAGGGATCTCCCGGCTCATTCGGTTCGATGAACATCTTTTCGATGACGCCATCTTTCACCAGCATGGAATAGCGCCAGGAACGTTCACCGAAACCCAGGTCGTTCTTCGCTACCAGCATGCCCATGCCACGGCTGAAGTCGCCATTGCCGTCCGGCAGGAACGTGACATTCAGGGCATTCTGTTCGTTGCGCCATTCATTCATGACAAATGCATCGTTGACCGAGATACAGATCACCTCGTCGATACTGTGCTGCTTCATGGTTGGCGCCAGCTGGTTGTAACGCGGCACGTGCGTGGATGAACAGGTCGGGGTAAAGGCGCCCGGCAGTGAAAAAACCACCACCGTCCTGCCCTTGAAGACCTCGTCACTGGTCACGTCGACCCACTCATGGTTACGGCGTGTACGAAATGTTACCTGTGGCACTGCTTGACCTTCACGATTCTCGAACATGGTTGTGCTCCTTGTGAAATACTCGGATTGAATTACGTTTGTCGGGCGAAGTGCGGTGTCGAATGCTCCACCCTGTTCAGCCGGCTCCAGACCTTTTCATGAAAGTGATAGGCGATGGTGTTTACCACCGGTTCGACCATTGCAATGGCACCGCCGACCAGCACGCTACCGGACATCAGGTAGCCCACGGAAAATGCCACCGTGAAATGCACTGCTGCAAAACTCATCGTCTTGTTCATCGCCAGGCCCTCCTTTCAGCCAGATAGAAACTGGCTACGGGACGAATTATCGGGGCGGGTCATGAATAGATAAAATCGTTTATAACGATTTAATTGATAGGTATACTCTATGTATCAACCGGCCGCTGGGTCAGCCGGTCGAAGGGATGCTATTTTCCCCGACGGGTCTTTTTCTGTGCGCGCTTACTCCGGCCGATTGTCTGGACCGTGTTGGGAAGACTGCCGAGGATGATCTCGGCAAAGGCCTGCAGGGCTGCACGCCGTGGAAAGCTGCGACGAAACACCAGCGATACCCGACGTGAGGCGTCCGATATCGACAGTGGCTGGGCCACCACACCGCTGCCGGTCGTCCAGGAACCGCGCATGGCCAGGGCCGGGACCAGGGTAACGCCATAGCCGGCGCCGACCAGCTGGATCAGGGTTTCCAGGCTGGCCGCACGCAGGTCAGCCATTTCTCCCTGATCCTGACGTTCCTTGATCCGGCAAACATCCATGGCCTGCTCGGCGAGGCAGTGGCCCTCGGCCAGCAGCAGAATGTTTGCATTGTGCAGATCGCGCAACACGATCTTGTCTTTTGAATAAAAATCGTGATCGTGTGGATAGGCGACCCAGAACGGCTCATCGAAGAGTGGCAGCGCCTCCAGATCGGCATCTTCCATTGGAGTTGCCAGCAGTGCGGCATCGATTTCATGATTGCGTAACCGTTCCAGCAGGGTATCGGTAAGCTCCTCCGACAGGACGAGTTTAGCCTGCGGCAGCTGCTTCTTCAGCGGCGCCAGGATCAGCGGCATCAGATAAGGGCTGAGCGTCGGGATTGCACCGATGCGCAGGGGCCCTGCCAGCGGATCCTGGTGGGATTGCGCCAGCTGCTCGATGGCGTCGGCCTGCTCCATCATCTGCCGCGCATGGGCCACAATGGCCTCTCCCACCGGGGTGATTTCCACCGAGCGGTTGGTGCGCTCGAAGATAGCAACCCCCAGCGCTTCCTCCAGCTTCCTGATCTGTCCGCTCAGGGTCGGCTGGCTGACAAAACAACGCGCGGCCGCCTTGCCGAAGTGTCGGGTTTCCGCTACCGCAATGATGTATTCCAGGTCACGCAGATTCATGGTTTAACTGTAAATTTCGTCATCGTTTTAGTCTATTACTTTAGTAAAAATAAACGATTTCAATTATCAGTCTGATGTGGGCTATGATGAGGATGTAAACACATTGGACAGGGTGAAAACCGCGCCATCCATGCGGCCTTTGAGTGACACTCCTCAAGGTTGCAAGAAAGCACATCAGAAAGGCGGTAACGATGAAATATTCTACAAAACAGGTGACTGAGTGATGGGTAAAATAGATATTGGCATAAAGGAAAAAGACCGAACGAAAATCGCAAAAGGTCTGGAAAGTTTGCTGGCGGATTCGTACACGCTGTACTTGCAAACGCACAACTTTCACTGGAACGTGACCGGGCCGCAATTCCGCGAGCTGCACCTCATGTTTGAAGAACACTACACCGAGCTGGCGATAGCCGTGGATGACATTGCGGAGCGCATTCGCACGCTGGATGTTGCCGCACCCGGAACCTACAAGGCCTTTGCCAAACTGAGCCATATCAAAGAAGTCGATGGCGTGCCCGCTGCAGATGAGATGGTCGCGATCCTCACCCGTGGCCATGAACAGGTGGTGAAAACCTGTCGCGAAGCCCTGGTCCCGGCTCAAGAAGCGGGTGACGAATCCACGGTCGCACTGGTTTCAGACCGTATGCGTGTCCATGAAAAGACTGCATGGATGCTGCGGGCCTTGCAGTAAATAAACGCCTGGAGTCTTTCAATCAACCAGACACAGAGCGGGCCCGCTACCCGCTCTATTTTTTCGTCATCAAAGGGCGATTGAAATACTGATAACAGCAAGACTTACCAGCCGATGTACCGCACCCTGGCCGTTTACCGCTCGCGCAGGCATCCGCCGCCAGGATCCCATCCTCCAGCCATGGCGATCCTCACGTATAGATACTCATCGGTTTTTTCGATGTTTTAGTCCACTTAATTCGTATTTTTTATTTTTTAAGCGGTCGCTACATTAATCACAGGTTATGGGTATTTCATCCACGCAGCGATTAACCAGGAGCTACAACATGATTTTTCGTCAGCTATTCGATAACACATCGAGCACCTACACCTACCTCCTGGCGGAGCGCGCGGGAGGCGAGGCCTTGCTGATTGATCCGGTGCTGGAAAACACCGATCAGTATGTCCGCCTCATCGGCGAGCTGGAGCTGAAGCTGGTGATGACGGTGGACACTCACATCCACGCCGACCACGTGACCGCGCTGGGTGCGTTGCGCGACCGGACCGGTTGCACCACTGCCATGGGCTCCATGACCCGGGCTGAATGTGTGACAGTACATTTTCACGAAGGCGAGAAGCTCTGTGTGGATAACCTGCAGCTAGACATACTGTATACGCCGGGCCACACGGATGACTCCTACAGTTTTTTGTTGCCTGATCGCGTGTTCACCGGTGACACCCTGCTGATCCGCGGCACGGGACGCACTGATTTTCAGAACGGCGATCCAGCGGCTCAATACGACAGTCTCTTCAACAAGCTGCTGAGACTGCCGGAGAACACCATGGTCTACCCCGCACACGATTACAACGGCATGACGGTGAGCACCATTGGCGAGGAGCGGCGTTACAACCCGCGCCTGCAGGTCAACAGCAGGCAGGCCTATATCGAACTGATGAACGGACTTGAGTTAGAAAACCCGCGACTGATGGACATAGCCGTACCCGCAAATCGGGCCTGCGGCACTCCCACCGCGGCATAACCCGGCGGACCCGCACTCACTGATCGGGTTCGCCATTGCAGATAAACCAGAGGAGTAAAGTAACATGGCCATTCTAGACACATTACTGTTCGGTATGATTGCCGCGCTCATCGCGCTGAAAGTCGCTTTGCTCGCAGCTGCAGCCTTGCTGTTCGTAGGTGGTTTGGCCAGTCGTATCCGGCAGCACAAGGCCGCACCTGTGGCAGTTGCGGGCAGACATCCAAGACTGGATGAATACGCCTGACTGCCGCCTGGATTCGAATGGACCAACACATGGCACAGCTGCGTGCGGAAGCGCTAGCGGGCATTGCGGCAAGAGTGGCACTACTGGCCGGTTTGTGGTGGCTAATCGTACAGGGCCGGGTAGACGCATGGGTGATCGGGCTACCGTCGGTCGCGCTCGCTACCTTCGCAAGTATCCAGCTGGGCAACCAGGTATTGCCTCGCTGGTCACTCACCGGCCTGCCCGGCTTTATCGGCCTGTTTCTGCGCGAGTCGGTCCGCGGCGGGATCGATGTCGCCCGCCGCACCCTGGGGCCGAGCCTTCGCATCCAGCCAGGCTTCAGGCGATACCGCCTGCACATCAGCCATCCGGCAGCACGCGTCCTGCTCATCAACTGCATAGGCCTGTTACCCGGCACGCTGGCCGCAGACCTTGACGGTGACCATGCAGAGCTGCACCTGCTCGACCTTACCGCCGATCTGGATCCCCAATTGCTGCAGCTCGAGGCGGCTATCGCCAGGCTGTTTGGCTTAACGCTGGAGCCGGATGATGTCTGAGCTATTTTCACTGGCGGCAGTGGGCCTGATGCTCAGTCTGCTCCTGGGCCTGGTGCGCGTGTTACTGGGCCCGGGCGCCGGCGATCGCATGCTGGCCACGCAGCTGATCGGAACTGCTGGCGTCGGCATCCTGTTGCTGCTCAGCCAACTGCTCAGGCAACCGGCTTTGATTGATGTCGCCTTGCTACTGGCCTTGCTTGCCGCAGTAGCCGTGGCCGCTTTTACCGGCCGGCAGGAAACACGCAATGATTGATAGCCTGTCGTTGATCCTGATACTCGCCGGACTTTTCTTCTACCTCGCCGGCAGCATTGGCTTGTTGCGCCTCCCGGATCTCTATTCGCGGCTGCACGCACTCACCAAGGCCGATAACCTCGGACTGGGCCTGCTGATAACCGGCATAGCGCTTCACGCCCAGGACCTGCTTACCGCACTCAAGCTGTTGCTGATCTGGCTCGCGGTACTCGCTGCCAGCGCCGCCAGCGCGCACCTGATAGCACGACATGCGCGTCGGGAGGAGACAGGGCCTTGAATACGGCAGGTCTGCTTGTCTTCGACGGGCTGTTACTGATCTCGATTGTGAGCCTGGCCTGGGCATCACTGACGAGTACCGATGAACGCAACAGCGTCATACTGTTCATCGCCTTTGGACTGGTTCTGGCCGTGGCCTGGGGTCGCCTCCTGGCACCTGACGTCGCACTTGCTGAGGCGGCCATCGGTGCCGGGCTGTCCGGCGCGTTGCTGCTCGCTGCAGTACGCCGGCATCCAGTCCGTCCATCGCCCGCAGTAGGCGCGAACAGGGCCGTGAAGCATGGCGGATCAGGTGTGCGCGTGATGCTTCAGTGGTCAGTCACGATGTTGTGTGCCGGGCTGGCAGGCACGCTCGCGTGGGCCCTGCTGCACGCCTTCAACAGCCTGCCACACGACGCGGTACCCCTGGCCATTTCCGCAAACCTCGAGGCCAGCGGGGTCAGCAACCCGGTGACTGCGGTGCTACTGAACTTTCGTGCCTATGACACCTTGCTGGAACTGGCGGTATTGCTGACCGCCGTGCTCGGCATACTCGCTCTGGGACGTGCGATACCCCGCTACCGGTCCGCCGGGCCGATATTCGACGGGTTGACGCGCTGGCTGGTACCCGTACTGATCCTCACGGCCGGCTACCTGTTATGGGTGGGTGCCCATGCGCCCGGTGGCGCATTTCAGGCCGGAGCGACGCTGGCCGCAGCCGGTGTGGTCTTGCACCTCGCGGGCCGGCCCCACACAGGATTGCCTGCCGGTTTTGCGCTGCGCCTCCTGATGGCCGCCGGTGTGGGCATGTTCCTGCTCGTCGGCCTGACCCTGCTGGGCATGGGACAGCCGTTTCTCGGTTACCCACCGGCCTGGGCCGGCGCCCTGATCCTGATCATCGAAACAGCAGCCATGCTTGCGATCGCCGCAACCCTGGTGCTGGCGTTCATCGGCGACCAGCCGCAATCGCTGGGGGGCAATGCAGCCGGGGAAACAGGCATATCTCCAGCCGATGCCGCGCCGGCGCCCGCATCACGCGCTACTCTGTCCGGGACTGAGTCAGACAGCAGTGAAGCCGGCAACCCACAGCGCGGGGAGACACCCTGATGTTCACGGCACAGGTGATGTATGCCCTGACCGGTTGCCTGCTGGTGGCACTTGGGCTGCGCACGGCACTGCTGCATGCCTCCCTGTTGCACCGGGTGCTGGCCCTCAATGTCATGGGGGCCGGCGTATTCATGCTGCTGATTGCTGTCGCCTACCGCGGTCCCGGGCTGCCACCGGACCCGTTGCCGCATGCCCTGGTCCTGACCGGCATCGTTGTCGCGGTAAGCGCGACTGCACTGGCCCTGGCCCTGGCGCGACGCCTGGATGCGGAGCAAGAAGATGACTGATGCCATCATCTGGCTGGTCGCCCTCCCGTTGACCGGAGCGCTTGCTGCACTGCTGTTGCCGCGTGCCGCAACGGCTGTTGCTATGGGAACCGGACTGGCAACCACAGTTGCCGCTGGCGCCCTGCTCTATGGCGTGGCGGCACAGGGTGCGCTGCACTACGAAGTCGGTGGCTGGGCGGCCGGGCTCGGGATTGCACTGCGCGTCGATGGCCTGTCCGCACTGCTGTTGATGATGATTGCGCTGGTGGTGCTTGCCACCAGCGTCTACGCCAGCGCGTACTTCAGGCAACCGGCCGAGCGTGCTCGCTTCTGGCCGTTATGGCTGTTGTTGTGGACCTCGCTGAATGCCCTGCTGCTGTCCGGCGACCTGTTTAACCTCTATGTCACCCTGGAACT
>JBATGJ010000311.1:0-7698 GCA_049665685.1 Gammaproteobacteria bacterium | reverse complement strand
GGCCTGGGCCATGCAGGAGATAGAGCGACGCAGGAAGCCAAAGCCGAGGCGGTAATGACAGGTGGTTATTAACCGGCAGGCACAGTAACTCGTTTCTTTATCAAGTTATTCTCTGTGTTCTCTGTGGCTGGTTTTTATTTGTTCTTTGCGCCTTGGCGGCTTTGCGCGAGACGATTTTTTTAATCGCGCCGGCAAGGCGCACCTGCGTGTAATCATTCAATATTCAGCACTGACTTCACAAAGGGTATCGTCAGGCGACGCTGCTCGACCATGGCAGCCTGATCCAGGCGGTCGAACAGGTCGAACACCGACGGCAGGTCGCGCGGGATGCGTTTCAGCAGAAACTGCGCGGTATCATCCGGCAGTTCCAGTCCGCGCGCCCTTGCGCGCAGTTGCAATGCGGCCTGCAGCTGTGACTCAACCAGCGGTCGCAGGGTAAAGACCGGACCCCAGCCCAGGCGGGTGACGAGATCAGCCAGTGCAAACCCGCAGTCTGTCGGCCTGCACTGGCCTGCAAACAGCAAGGCATTGCCCGCTGCGTGCATCCGGTTAAACAGGTCAAACACGGCCATCTCCCATGCGTCCTGCCCGGCAATGGCATCGATATCGTCCACGCAGACAAGCTGCAGATGTTCCAGCCCCAGGAGTATCTCTGCCGACATCAAAGGCAAATCCTGCAATGGCAGATAGGCGCTCGACAATCCACTTTGCGCCGCCTCATGACAGGTCGCCTGCAACAGGTGCGACTTGCCCAGCCCTTTGTGGCCGGCCAGGAAAACAGGGGCGTCGCCGCTGCCGTGCGCAACAGCCCGCAGGGCGGCGATGACCTCGCCATTATTACCCGCGTAGTAATTCTCATAGCGCGCGCTATCGCGCAGGGCCAGCCCCAGCGGCAATTGCGGATGCTCGCGGGAAACGCTCACGGGATAGAACAAACGCCGTTCAGGACGGGCGCCGGCGCAGCGCCCGATGGCCCCAGGTCCAGACATAGCCGACACCGCTCCAGACCGTGGTGATCAGCACGCTGTACAACAGCACATCGATCAACAGGTGGGGCAATGCATGGATCCCGCGGGAAAACATCACGGCCAGTACCAGCATGATCTGGGTGAAGGTATTCAACTTGCTCACCATGCTGGGTTCCATGGTGATCCGCTCAATCCTGACGTGATAAACACTGGCCCCGGTCAGGATCACCAGGTCACGCAGGATGACGAGGCCAACCAGCCAGGCCGGGATCCAGCCCAGCCAACCCAGCGTAATGAAGGTACAGACCAGCAGCAACTTGTCAGCCAGCGGATCCATCAGTGCACCCAGCCGGCTGGTCCAGTTATTGCGCTTGGCCAGATAGCCGTCGACGGCATCGGACAGGCCCGCAACACCGAACAGCAACAGCGCCAGACCGAAGCGGTCGTTCAGCATTGCCCATACCACCGGTGTCACCAGCAAAAACCGGAATACCGTGATGATGTTCGGAATATCATTTGCCCGCATACGCTACCCGCCAATACTGGATGACGCTAACGCCAGTCACTGGCGCAGACGGAAACTACCCGGCAGGCCACCGGGCTCAGGCTCGATGATCGAGCCAATCGAGACGGTGCGAGTCAGGTCCTCGAGGCTGCCGCTGACCTGCAGTGCATATTGCACGCCCCCCGGCGTCAGCTCGCCGACCTCCACCTTGCTGACCGAGGAAAGCGAGCCAAGATACTGGCTGATGCGTGCATACGCCGCAAGTGTCTCGATGCCGTTGACGGTGATATTCACAAAGCGACCGTTCCGGTCGCTGCCCGTTACCGCGAAGCGCGTGGCCAGGATGTCCGCGACATCCTCCACGCCCTGGCGCGCCAGTTCCCGCAGTTGCTGGTGGCTGTCGGTCCATTCGTTGGTCCGGCCGACCACATCGAGATACCAGCGCGAGGACCAGCCACCGGAGGGGCTGCGATTCAGACGCCCGATCAGGACGGCCGGCGGACGGTAGCGCTTGGACGCGGACAGCACCTTGTCGAAGAAACCGCCCCACAGGTCGGAAAAACGGACCTGCGACTGGTCCTCGAGGTCCATCAGGGGAAACAGGATCGGCACACCGCGTTGCCGGGCTGCCAGCTGAATCTGGTTGTGCACGTCGCTGCTGCCATCGGCGGAAACAATATAGCGCTGGCCCCGATCCTCGACCGCCAGCCACACCAGCGTGTCCGGCCGTTCGCCACCCCAGTAGCTCATGCCCTGTGTTTGCAACGAGCGTCGAATGGCATCGCCGTCGAACCGCACCCAAAGTTTCAGGGTTGGCGGGCTGGTCGACGCTTCGGTGAAATAGCGATACTGCTGGACCAATCGCGCCGGGTCTGCAAGCAGTGCGCTTGCCGGCTCGCCGGTGAGTACCGACTGGTCACCGGACACCCGCACAATGGTCCGCGCCAAGGCGGTCCTGAACGCCTCGGTCCGCACGCCGGGTGTCTGGTCACTGACCGCGATCTCGGACTCGAACAGGTCCTGCGCCCCATGTGCCGGCAGCACAGCGCACAGCAGCAGGCCCAGGAGCGTGTACACAAACCCGGCAGTTAGCTTTTGAAATTCCATGTGTTACCCGGCAATGTTCCCGTAATCTGCAAAGGATACGGGTATCAGCCAGATTTGACCATATGGAAATCGCCAACTCCGGTTTGCAGCACCCGCAGGTGGCCGCTACCATTGCGTCCCTGTTCTTCCGGAGTCCTGCATGAGCGCACACGAAAAACCTGGACAGTCTGCAAGCCACCTCAGCTACCGGGATGCCGGTGTGGATATCGACGCCGGCAACGCGCTGGTGGAGCGCATCAAGCCGGCAGTCGCGCGTACCCGGCGATCCGGCGTCATCTCCGGGCTGGGCGGGTTCGGCGCACTGTTCGAACTCCCGCTCGGCCGCTACCGCGAGCCAGTGCTCGTTTCCGGTACCGACGGAGTCGGCACCAAGCTGAAACTTGCCGTTGAGGCAGGCCTGCATGACAGCATTGGCATCGATCTGGTGGCTATGTGTGTCAATGACATCGTGGTCACAGGCGCCGAGCCGCTGTTTTTCCTGGATTACTATGCAACCGGCAAGCTGGAACTGGACGTCGCCACGGACGTGATCACCGGCATCGCACGTGGCTGCGAACTGGCCGGCGCGGCCCTGATCGGCGGTGAAACCGCAGAGATGCCGGGCATGTACAGCAGCGGCGATTATGATCTTGCCGGATTCGGCGTCGGCATCGTCGAAAAAGCCGGGATCATCGACGGCAGCCGCGTCAGCGCGGGCGATGCCTTGATCGGCCTCGCCTCCTCGGGGCCGCACTCCAACGGCTACTCGCTCATTCGCAAGGTACTCGAGGTCAGTGGCAGCTCGCTGGACACCATGCTGGACGACCGTCCCCTCGCCGCATGGCTGCTGGCGCCGACACGCATCTACGTCAAACCACTGCTGCACCTGTGCAGTAAATATAGCGTGCATTCGCTTGCCCACATCACCGGGGGCGGCCTCACGGAAAACCTCCCGCGCGTGCTGCCGCCCGGGACCCGCGCAGTGATTGATGCCGGTTGCTGGCTGCGGCCGGCCATCTTCGACTGGCTGCAACAGCACGGTAATGTCGAGCCGCAGGAAATGTACCGCACCTTCAACTGCGGTATCGGTATGGTGGTGTGCGTAGCGGCGACCGATGCCGATGACGTGATTGCCGACCTGACGGCAATGGGTGAGGACGCGCGCGTGATCGGGCAGGTCGAATCCGGCAGTGAAGCACCGACAGCCATCATCCGGGACTGACGGCCGGACCGGCTGATCACGATTGCCGCCCATCGATGCACGACCCCGCCAACGCCCCGCTGCCCGTCGTAATCCTGATATCCGGTCGCGGCAGCAACCTTCAGGCAATCATTAACTGCGTACAGGCCGGCCGGTTGCCGATCGAGATTCGTGCCGTGATCAGCAACCGCCCACAGGCAGGTGGCCTGCAGCTGGCCGCGGCGGCCGGCATCACTGCCGAGGTTGTCGACCACACACACTACCCTGACCGTGACGCGTTCGACCATGCGCTGCAGCAGCGCATTGACCGGCACGCGCCTCGCCTGGTCGTTCTGGCCGGCTTCATGCGTATCCTGACGCCAGCCTTCGTTGAACATTACCGCGGCCACATGCTGAACATCCACCCGTCGCTGCTGCCGGCCTTCCCTGGCCTGAACACCCACCGCCGCGCGCTGGATACCGGTGTGTCCGAACACGGTGCCAGCGTACATTTCGTCACGGCCGACACGGACTGCGGACCCGTCATCGCCCAGGCCAGGGTGCCGATCAAACCGGGCGATACCGAGGACAGTCTCGCTGCCCGGGTACTGGAACAGGAACACCGCCTCTATCCGCTGGCGATCCTCTGGTATGCACTGGGGCGTATCCGCGAGGACGGTGGCGGTGGCGCCCTGCTTGACGGGATACCGTTATACACGCCGGTGGACATGGCCAGCGTCGATGAGCTGCCATGCTGAACAGGCTACTGACCCTCGTTGCCGGCATCGCCACGGGGCTGCTGTGCGCTCCAGGCCTGCAAGCGGCACTGCCGGACTTTTCTGTCACCTACGAAGTATCACGCGGTGCCCTGACCATCGGGACAGCGCGGCTTGCATTAACGCGGGAACCCGGCGGCGGCTATCACTACGAATCGCACAGTTGGCCGGCACGCCTGATCGGCCTTTTCAGCAAAGACAGGCTGCATGAAACCAGCAGCGGGCAGCTCAGCGAAGGCGGGTTGCGCCCGGACCAGTACCACTATCTGCGTACCGGTGGCGACAAGGAACGTGTGGCACACCTGACCTTTGACTGGGATACGAACACGGTGGTCAACAATGTCGCGGGTAGCCGCTGGAAGATGTCCATCCCGGACGGCACCCAGGACAAACTCTCGACCCGCCTCGGCATGATGCAGGCGCTTGGTCGGGGCGAAACGGATTTCGCCTTCGACGTCGCCGATGGCGGTATTCTCAAGCAGTACCGCTACCGGATCCTCGGCAGGGAAACCCTGGAATTGCCGGCGGGAACATTCCACACCGTCAAGGTCACCGAACTGCGTGGCGATGAACGCCGCAGGACCTGGATATGGTGTGCACCCGCGCTCAACTACCTGCCGGTTAAAATATTCAGGCAGGAAAACGATGACGCGGAATACACCAGCTATCTCGCCGGCTTCAGCGATTCACTGCTCACCCGGCAGGAGTAACGCCCGCCCCGATCCATGCCATGAGTGAATTCACCGACTATCTGGGCGAAGTATTTGCAGCATTTGGCCCCATCCAGGCACGCAGGATGTTCGGTGGTTACGGCATATACCATGACGGCGTCATGTTCGGACTGGTCGCGGATGACACCCTGTACCTGAAAGCGGATGCTGTCACGCGTGACCGGTTCCTGTCACGGGACCTTGGCGCATTCGAATACGAGAAAAACGGCAAGATGGTCTCGCTGTCCTATTATCTGGCACCGGAAGAAATCTATGATGATCCGGACACCGCCTGCGCGTGGGCCAAACAATCCTTTGCCATTGCCTGGCAGGCAAAAGCCGCACGCAACAAGCGACCCCGCCACAGACGCTGATCGATCAGCCGGAAAAACGCAACGGATGACTATGCTGTCACAGCAGACCGTGCTTCAGGTCTTCGGCAGGGTAACGCCCTGCTGGCCCTGGTATTTGCCGCCGCGGTCCTTGTAGCTGGTCTCACAGACCTCGTCGGATTCGAGGAACAGCACCTGTGCCACGCCCTCATTGGCGTAAATCTTGGCAGGTAGCGGTGTGGTGTTGGAGAACTCCAGCGTCACATGCCCTTCCCACTCGGGTTCGAAGGGAGTGACATTGACGATGATGCCGCAGCGGGCATAGGTGGACTTGCCGAGGCAGATGGTCAGTACATTGCGGGGAATGCGAAAGTATTCGACCGTGCGCGCCAGCGCAAAGGAATTGGGTGGAATGATGCAGACATCCGCGTTCACATCAACGAAGCTGTTGTCATCGAAGTTCTTCGGGTCGACGATGGCCGAGTTGATATTGGTGAAGATCTTGAACTCGTCCGAGCAGCGAATATCATAGCCGTAACTCGAGGTGCCATAGGACACGATGCGACCATTCTCGTTTTCGCGTACCTGTCCATACTCGAACGGCTCGATCATGCCGTGTTCGAGCGCCATGCGACGTATCCATTTGTCGGATTTAATTGACATAGTAGTCGGGGTGCAGCTCCGTTAAATAATCACCACAATGACGCACAGGACGCAAAGACCATTATTTCCATCTCCCTCCGGGAGAGGGGATGTTATCTGGCCTGAAATATATCCCCTCTCCCCAACCCTCCCCCTCATGGGGAGGGGGTAAAATATGCAACTCCAGGGCCTGATAATTCTTTGCGTCTTTGCGCGACAAAGTTTTTATTGCAGATTAACTAGTCGTTCTGGATGACGATCTGCGGGAACCGGGCAGCGTAGTCCTTGGTCTTGAGTGACAGCTTCGCCGCGGTGCGTCGCGCGATCTCGCGATAGATCTGGGCGATGCGTGATTCCGGTTCGGCCACCACGGTCGGCTTGCCCGAGTCGGTCTCTTCGCGAATGCGCTTGTCGAGTGGCAGGGCGCCGAGGAAATCGGCATGGTTCTGCACCGCCATGCGCTCGCCGCCACCCTGGCCGAAGATGTATTCCTCGTGTCCGCACTCGCTGCAGATATGGATGCTCATATTCTCGATCACGCCCAGCACCGGCACCTCGACCTTCTCGAACATCTTCAGGCCTTTGCGCGCATCCAGCAGGGCGATATCCTGCGGTGTCGTCACGATCACGGCACCACTGACCGGCACCTGCTGCGCCAGTGTGAGCTGGATATCGCCGGTGCCCGGCGGCAGGTCGACGATCAGGTAGTCCAGGTCTTTCCAGTTGGTGTCATTCAGCAACTGTTGCAGCGCCTGTGTCACCATCGGGCCACGCCAGATCATCGGGGTTTCCTCATCGACCAGGAAACCGATCGACATGGCCTGCAGGTGGTAGCTGTTCATCGGTTCCAGCGACTTGCCGTCGACGGATTCCGGCTTGCCCTGCACGCCCAGCATGCGTGGCTGGCTGGGTCCGTAGATATCGGCGTCCAGTATGCCCACATTGGCGCCCTCGGCGGACAGGGCCAGTGCGAGGTTCACGGCAGTGGTCGACTTGCCGACGCCACCCTTGCCGGAGGCCACGGCGATGATGTTCTTGATGTTTTCGATGTGCTTCACACCCTTCTGGGCGGAATGGGCGGAAATCTTGCTCGACACATCGATGACGGCCGTCCCGACGCCGTCCACGGACTCGACCAGCTGTTTGAGCTTGGCGGCCAGCTCCGGGTGATAACCGGAGGCGGGAAAACCCAACACGACCTTAACGGTGACGGCATCGCCATCGATGGCGATGTCCTTGACGCACTTCGTCGAAACGAGATCTTTTTCAAGATAGGGATCAACGTAAGTCGCCAGTTGTTCCTCGATTCGCTCTTGGGTCACGTCTGCCATTACCTTGCTCCTGGGGTATATCAGTCACCGACCGCCCGGGGCCGGATAAAATTGACCGCGAATTGTACACCAAGCCACCCGCCACGTGCGCACAGCTACCCATAGGGGATACGCAATTCCCTAAAATAAATGGGGTCTAAATAAATGGGGTCAGAGTCGAAATAAATG
>JBATGJ010000310.1:0-2871 GCA_049665685.1 Gammaproteobacteria bacterium | reverse complement strand
GTGCGCACCGTTTTAAATAGCGTGTTGTGTTTTCCGAATGGTGCGCACAGCGCACCCTACGGTAGCTGATATGGGATCAATAATGATGTACTACTCAAGACTGGCCGTGATACTTGCCTGCATCGCTGCAAGCGGGAGCTTGTACGCGCTGACGGCACCGGACGACAAGGCCGCAGCAACCGACCGTGACACTGATGCGCAGGAACAGAAGCCCGACCCGTCCGCTAAACAGAACCCGCGGAAAGCGAAAAAACCCGCGACGACATTCAATCCCTCGGAAAGGATTGGTGCTGACAGCGCCGTGTCCTTCCCCGTGGATATCTGAATGCGCACCACAACAAATACAGGAATGGATGCGTTATGAAGAGAGGCTTTCCCACTGAACTCGTATTTCAGGTGTTTTCACTGCTGGTTGCTTTTATCCTGATTCATGCGTTGTATGTCAGTTTCATCCGGCCACAGGCAAGGGCCTTCATCGAGCAGGAGGCACTGCAGATGCAGGCCGATCCCGCGTATGTGCAGCAGCGGTCGTTCTTTGTCGTGGTCAAGGACTACGAGCAGGAGACCTGTTTCACCCTCATGCTGTGGGCCCTTGCCATTCTGGTTTTCAAGGGGCGTACGGCTTTCCGGCAGCAGAAGCTGCTTTACCAGGACCTGCTGCGGCTGCCGGCGGAGCTGCCGATTGGTCTGGAAGATACCCGCGACCTGGCGGAGCGCATCCAGTCGCTGCCGGCGTCCATGCACCACTACCTGTTGCCGCGTGCGCTGCTGACCGCCATCGAACGTTTTGCCGCGACCCGGAATGTACAGGACGTCTCGACGGCGGCACGGGATATCTGCAACTCGGAAGGTGAGCGCATGGAATCCGAACTGTCCATCATCCGCTACATTGCCTGGGCCATTCCGTCGGTGGGCTTCATCGGCACGGTACGCGGTATCGGTGATGCGCTGGGACAGGCGCACCGTGCCGTCGAGGGCGATATCACCGGCGTCACGTCCAGCCTGGGTGTGGCCTTCAACTCGACCTTTATCGCGCTGGTCATCAGTATCGTGCTGATGTTCTTTATTCATCAGCTGCAGCTGATGCAGGAGCGTCTGGTGCTCGACAGTGAACGCTATGTCGACCACTGGCTGATCAGGCGACTGCGGAGCTGACGCGCGTGTCCCCGGGCCGGGCAACATGAAACGCCGTTCCGTTTCACCCTTCTCCCTGTCGTTCCTCGACATTATGTTCTGCGGCTTCGGTGCCGTGGTGCTGCTGGTGCTGATACTGAATACCGACACCGTGCGGGCACGCAATGCTGTATTTGCCGACCTGCGCTCCGAGGTGGTGCGCATCGAGCAGGAGATGATCACCGGTCGCGAGCAACTGGTCACGGCACGCAACACCCTGGCGGCGGCCGATGATGAACTGGTCACGACCCGCGGTGAGGCCGAGCGCATCATCGAGACCATCAGGACGCTCGAGATCGAAGTGGCGCGCATGGAAAACGAAACCCTTGCAAGCCGGCAACATATCAATGAGCTGGCGTCTGATCTGAAGAGTCAGGATGCGGAGAAGAAGCGCCTGGGCGCGCCACGTCCGGCAGAGCAGGACAGCGGCACCCGGGTGCGCGAGGTCAGGGGGGAAGGTGACCGCCAGTATCTGACCGGGTTGAAGATGGGTGGCAAGCGGGTACTGATACTGATGGATGTCTCGGCCAGCATGCTCGATGAGACCATCATCAATGTGGTGCGGCGGCGTAACATGGACACCAGCAGCAAGCGCAGTGCGCCGAAATGGCAGCGCGCACTGAAAACCGCGAACTGGCTGGTCAGCAACCTGCCGTCCACGGCGCGTTTCCAGCTGTACACCTTCAATACCCGGGCGAGCGCCGCCGTCAGCGGTACCGACGGAACCTGGCTGCAGGCTGCCAACCGCGGCAATGTGGATGCCGCTATCCAGGCGCTGCGCAAGAGCGTGCCGGGTGAGGGGACCAGCCTGTACCATGCGCTGGCCGTTGCCGGGAAGCTGTCGCCGCGGCCGGACAATATCCTGCTGGTCACCGATGGTCTGCCGACGCAGGGCCGCGGCAAACCCGGTGGTACCACGGTGTCTGCCGACGAACGATTGAAACACTTCCAGGCGGCCGCGCGGGTGTTGCCGTCCGGTATTCCGGTGAATACGGTGCTGCTGCCAATGGAAGGGGATGCCTATGCAGCGGCGGCCTTCTGGAAGCTCGCACAAGATACCCGCGGTTCCTTTCTGACACCGGCACGGGACTGGCCATGAGACGACGTACCCGCCGCAGCATCGACATCTTCAACCTGTCCTTTCTGGACGTGGTCTCCTGTGGCTTTGGCGCTATTATCCTGCTGCTGATGATCGTCAAGATCTCCGAACCGCATGTCATCGAGCAACTGGCGGTGGATCTCAGCGGGCTGGTCGCGCGCCTCGAAGCCGAGCTGTACGAGGTCCGTGGCGAGACCGTGGTCCTGAACCGCGAATTGACGGCCAGGCAGGAACAACTCTCCGCACAGCGCGAAAAACTGGCGCGCCTCAAGGGCGAGGTGTCTTCCATCCGCGGCCAGTACGCCACGACCCGAAACGAGCACGATACCCAGACTATCATCGAAGGTCAGCTGGCCTCGGCGAAACAGGAGCTGACGGAAGAGATGCGGCGCCTGCTGGGCAGCGGTTACCAGCGTAAAAAACTGGCGGCCACCATCGGCGGCGTGCCGGTGGACAGCGAGTACATCATCTTCATCATCGACACCTCCGGTTCCATGCAGCAGAGCGCCTGGCCGCTGGTGCTGAAGAAGGTCACCGAGGTGCTGGACATCTATCCGCAGGTCAAGGGCATCCAGGTGATGAATGACATGGGCGACTAC
>JBATGJ010000309.1:0-4888 GCA_049665685.1 Gammaproteobacteria bacterium | reverse complement strand
GCTCAGCGGCTTGGCCATCGGGCTCATCATCGGATCGTCGCGCGTTCCGTCACGGAAGGCTTTCATCTGCTTGATCAGGTATCCGGACTGCTGACCGGCGAGGTTCGGCCACATCGGATTACTGCTGATCCCGTTGGCGCCGTGACAACCGGCACAACTGGCGGCCTTGGCCTTGCCGGCCGCGGCATCACCGGCCAGAACGGATCCGCTTGCAGCAAGCAGGACCGTCGAGATAACTGCACATGCGAGTGTTTTCATTGATCGTTACTCCATCGAGGTTGAATTAATCCGGTGCAAATCAGGTCGAGCGTCACCTGATGCGTGACAGAAGTTTATTAGACAGGCGCGATGTTCAGCAAGTAAAACATTGTTAAACAATATAATTCATGTGGTTAGTGCGTCAGTTTCCAAGCAGGCGCTGCCACCAGCGCAGCTGGCTGCCAGTTTGTTGCGCAGCTGCCTCGAGGTCGCGCGGAGCGATCCTGGACAGAATCCAGCCCGGCAGGGGCGGATTGTCACTGAAGCCGCAGGAAACGCCGAGATTGTCGGGATTAAAAAATTTCACAAAGGACGGCTGCTGCACTGAATCCGCATAGACGATGCCGCAATACTCCTCGTCATGCTCTTCGCGCAATAACGCCATGATTTCATTTAGAAATCGCTGAACCTGGTCGCCGCTGGCGGGTACCGCGGGTGGCTCTTCACCCACGGTATAGATATACCAGCCGGCATCCGCGTGCGCCTCAAGCGTCTGGCGCAGATTGTCCAGCTCTTCCCAGCGCAGCACGTTTTCGAAGCGTCCCTTGAACGCGGCGTGGAACTCACTGGCAGTCTGGTCTTTCATTGAATACCTTCAGCTGGTTATTTTGGCATTGCACGTTCATTGTATACTCGTTGATTCTCATATACATAGACGCATCACGCACGAGCAGGGGCTATGGATCCTGATTTCTGGCACGAACGCTGGCAAGCCAACCAGATCGGCTTTCATCAGCATGAAACGAACGAGTTCCTCGAGCGCTACTGGCACGCACTCGGACTTGGCGGCGGCCGCATTCTCGTCCCGCTGTGCGGGAAGAGCCTGGACATGCTCTGGCTGCAACACCAGGGCCATGCCGTCGCCGGTATCGAGATCAGTCCGCTGGCCGTGGAGGCGTTCTTCAGGGAAAGCGGTCTGCATCCGGTGCGCACGGAAGGCACGGGCCATAGCCGCTGGTCTGCTGACGCCATTGACGTCTACTGTGGCGATTTCTTTGCACTGAACACTGATGATATCGGTGCAATCGACGGCTTTTACGACCGTGCGGCACTGGTGGCCCTGCCCGCGTCGCAACGGACAGCGTACGTGGAACACCTCGTCAAATTGCTGCCACTAAAGACCCGCGGACTGCTGGTGACACTGGATTACCATCAGCCGGAGATGGACGGCCCCCCGTTTGCCGTTTCCCCCGGCGAAGTCGACAGGCTGTTCGCTGCTGATTTCAGCGTCGAGCCGATTCACAAAGCCAATGTGCTCGACGCCAACCCGGCTTTCCGTGAGCGTGGACTGGGCAGACTGACAGAGCAGGTATTCAAGCTGGTGCGGACCTGACGGCCCCATTGCCCGTCAGTTATTCAGCTCGACCTCATCGGCAATACCGTCGACCGGCTTCTCATCCTCGATTTCGACCAGGTCAATTCGCCATATTGACATCATTGAAGATAGATCGCAGATCACTCGTCCAGCGATCGAAAATGACCGGGTCAATCGCGTCGCCGGCGATTTCCGCATAGAGTTCCGGATTCAGCGTGACCAGCACCGTGTGCCCTTCTTCTGCAAAGATGGCAATCTTCGGCGGCAGGTAGGCCGCCAGCTGCGGGGATTTTTCCGTCATCATCCTGATCTCGTCGATCTTGCCGGCAAACACGATACGGTACTTGTCGGTCTTGTAGCCCATACCGGTCAGGCCGATATCGATGCGCTGCACCCTGGCCACGGTGTAGCCGTGCTCTCCGATCGATTGCTGCAGCGCCAGCATGGCTTCCGGAAACGGCAGCGTCGAACGCGTCATGATGATGTCTTCCGCAACCGAACACTGTGGCAGAAAAAGCAGGATTACCTGGACAAGCACTACCAGTCGACGTGCGATCATAACGTGGCATCCTCGAGTATCGTGCTATAGACGTCGCGCATCTGTTTGCAGTATTCGTCAAGCTCTGCGTTGTTAAACAGGTCGCTCATGTATTCGGGGTTGACGGTGCTGACGAAAACACCGGCACTGGTTTCGGTCACCGTCACCCGGCATGGCAGGAACATACCGACACGCGGATCTACCGCCAGTGCATCATACAAAAACCTGAAGTTGCAGAAATGCAGAATGACCTGCTTCGGGTTCTCGTCCGCCTCCTTCACCAGGCCATGTTCCAGCCGGTCAGTCCTGATCAGGACAAAATTCTGACTGACGATCGCGTCCTTGAGATTTTCCACCGTCTCTTCCAGTGAATAGGGTGATGCAAGGCTGATGATCTTGTCTTTATTCGCGGCAGCCGTTTTGGACCCGTCACCCTGGTCTTGTGCGAACGAACGCACAAAACTGACCACATCATCGATTTCCTGCTTGCCAAGGCCCTTTTCCAGGAAAGAGTCCATCGGTGTGCCATCGCGACCCAGCTGCAATGTTTGCCGGATCAATTCATCGGATGCCGCAGCCAGGAAGCCGCGGTTGTTCAGCGCCGGTGCGATAACCGGCAATTCCCGCCGGCGCGAGAAGGTCACACCGGTACCGGTACCACC
This sequence comes from Gammaproteobacteria bacterium, assembly GCA_049665685.1. Classification (GTDB taxonomy): domain Bacteria; phylum Pseudomonadota; class Gammaproteobacteria; order UBA9214; family UBA9214; genus UBA9214. The sequence goes on along the minus strand of JBATGJ010000309.1, from coordinate 2,115 downwards.
CTCCCCATTCTCCCCGTGGCACGACGAGCAGTGCTTCGCGTACAGCAAGGCACCGTTTTTCATATCACCCTTGACGGGACCCGGGGAGTACTGCGGGGCCGGCTTGTTTGACCAGTTCCGGATATAACCGACGATGGCCGCGATCTGGGCATCGCTGAGTTTGGGGAACGACGGCATCACCCGACCGGGTCGACCCTGCCGTATCGTCACCGCCAGAAAGCGGTCATCGACGCTGTCCAGGAACGAGGGCAGTGACAACGGCACCCCCACACCGCCGTGCCCCTGGTCGCCATGACAGGCAGAACAATGGGCCACATACAGCTGCCGGCCATCCGGGGCCGCACTGACCTGACTGGCCAATAACAGAAAATTAATTATGAAAATCAAACGCATATAAACACCCCTGTGGTGCATGCCTGACAAATTTGCTGTGCCCATAAGCATCTGAAGATGAAACCCGAATGATTCCACGGTATTTATGAGTGATTAAGAATATACTTATAATTTCCCATTGATTTTGATGCAGATCAAAAACCGTTTCACCTGTTCAGGACACAATTTCAAATGCCTATTAAACTTGTACTGCTAAACACAGGAGGTCATAAAATGAAAACACTGAAATTAACACTGGCTGCTGCTGCCATTACCACCATTACTGCACTGCCGATGACATCAGCCCACGCCTGGGGTGGTCCATGGGGCGGTGACAACTGGGGTTCCGACTGGGGCCCGTTTGATGGCGATGGTTGGGGTGACATGAACTTCAACATGAGCGGCGGTGGCCGCGGTTCCGGTCGTGGTCGTGGTTATGGTCGTCACTATGGCTATGGTGGCTATGGTCCGTACGGTTACGGCGGCTACCCTGGCTATGGCGGCTGGGGTGGTCCTGGCTATGGTGGCTATGGCGGTTACCCGGGTTACGGCTATGCACCCTACGGTGTCGCGCCGGTAGCGCCGGCCGCACCGGCCGCACCGGCTGCCACAACCCAGTAAGCAGTTTCCGGAAGCAATTTCCGGAACAAACGGGACGTCACTGCACAGGGATGTGCATATCTTCAGGCCGGGTGGTAACACCCGGTCTTTTAATGTATAAGACTTTCAATCCGGCGGGCATTGTTTCGCCTGTCTTTGTTTCTTCAATCCGGCAATCTTGCAGAGGTAGCGATGAAAGCGAAGACCCTAGCTGTTTTTTTACTGCTCTCAACCACCCTTTCACAGGCTGTTATTGCAGCCCCGTATGGTCCGGGCATGTACCGTGGCCCGTCACCGGACAAGGCCGTCTCGACCAGTCCTGGCGCAATCGTCAAGGACGGAATTTCCAAATTGCAGCGCTTTATAAAGAGCGGACGCGCACAAAATCGTGAACAGGCACTGGCCTTCATGGCCACCGAGATCGAACCGTATTTCGACTTCGAATACATGACCCGCTGGGCCGCCGGCCCTGCCTGGCGACGCATGTCGCCGCAACAACGTGCCAGGGTACAGCGGGAGTTGAAGCAATCCTTCATGGAAACGCTTGCCGATAAACTGGTGACCTATTCCGACCAGCCGATCCGGTATTTCACACCGCGCGGACAGGAAAGCAATGATGTTCGTGTCAGCGTATGGATCATGCAACCGAGCGGTATCCCGACACGCCTCGAGTTCCGTTTCTACCGGAGCGAAAGCGGCTGGAAGGTCTTCGACGTCAAGGCCGAGGGCAACAGCGCCGTGATCTACTACCGCAACCAGTTCCGGAGCATGTTTTATCCGGAACGTGAATCCCGCTACTAGCAGCCGGACCCGGTCAGCCCGCTGCAGTGCCTGCCATGTGCGGTCACTGCAGCGGCCTCCCCTGCTATTGGTGACCCGACTACCTGTTACCGCGGCTCTGGGGACAGCCACCCGCATAGTACGTTATTCCTCTAATAATCATACAATTAACTGAGCCACACCCGGGACTTAATAGATAAGGACCCGATGCCGCTATATGCTAGAGTCAATCGTGATATCAATAGTGTGACTGCCAGACAGGGAAAATCACGGCTCAATCTATGAAATCCGAAGCGCTTGTCATCAGGCGCAGCCGGATATGAACAAAAGCAGAGGAACAACCGGCAATGACACCCTATACCC
>JBATGJ010000308.1:0-7894 GCA_049665685.1 Gammaproteobacteria bacterium | reverse complement strand
TCATAGGCCAATCTGCTTGAAACGCCTCTCATTAATGAACACACAGTAATCCTTGCCACGAGGCGTGGTCAGGATTTACCGGCTTTGGTTGCTTATTTTACTGTAGTATTGAATGTCGTGTTCTGGCCGATCTCGGACCTAGATACCGGTTCTAAATAAGATTTTTCTAAACGGCGGGAGACGACCCATTCATGACATTTAGTCATTGCTAATATTTCTCGTGAACAAATGATGAATTACGTTTCATTATAGGCGTCTATTTGCAGCAAATAAGCAATAATTCAACGGTTAATAACAAGTCCTTATTTTGGAGACTTCTTAATATAGGAAGCTATATGCGGTTATACCAAACAGTATTGATTCTCACCTATGTTGGTTGCATAAGCCTAACCACTGGGTGCGCAAGTATAGATGGTCAGAAAGGTCACGCAGATATAGCTCCACCTGGGACCACAGCTTCCTCGCTTGGAGATGATGCGTTGGTATACGGGCGCATCCGATGGATTGAGAATGGCGAGGAACGGGATAGCTATAAACATTCATTCGGGTGGAATATATGGCCAATGTATCTTCGGATTGAGGATATGCATGACGGTGAATTGGGCGTGGAGTCCGACGGGACATTTGCATGGAAATTAACAAGAGGTACATACATTTTTCACCAAATTCATTGGTTTGATGCATGGGATGGACCGCATCGATTTACACCAAAAGTCGCCTTTCAGATACCGGAGGGAGTAAATACCTTTTGTTTGGGAACGTTAGTAATCGATCTAATTGGCAAGCGCGACATAATCGGAGGCTTATGGGTTAAAAATATCCGTATACGCATAAATGATGACTGCAAACATTTGGCTAATGAGTTTCGTTTGCGTTATACCGACCCGGACCTACAACATGCAAAGTCTCTTATGATTTTTAACGAGGAAATGCCAGATAGGCCGGATGCACTAGAGAACAGAGACAGCACAAATGATTTTTTTCGAGCGATCATGCCAGGATTAATGACGACTTATTGATCAATAGACTGATTACGATCCAAATACGACACCAGGAATCGGACCTACACGTAGATTCCAGTGGGAGAATTGGCTGTACTTCCGGGATCGACCCAAATGCGACATCCGACTACGGCAAGTAAATGTCCGGTTTCGGGATAAGTGGTTTCCTGTCAAACAGGCAAGCAGGGCTCATCCGGGTTTAATGGTGTAACAGGCCAGTGCCGGATTCTAAAGGTCCCCGCGGCATTCTCACAGGGGTGTCAGGGCAGGTGGTCACGGTTGTCCCCGGGATCATTCAGGCTGGATCAGCAGGTGGTCATCGTCTGCGAGTCCTGCCAGGACGCTCGTGCCGGATGGATCGACCCGCAGCACACCATAACGTGCTTCCTGGTAGACCTCTGCCTTGCCTTCCTGGAAGTAGAAGGCCTCTGCGCCGTAGCGCAGTTCACCCCAGGAGGTCATGGACCGGTAACGTAACCGCACCTCGTCGTCTGCTAGTGGTAAGCCATCGTCCTGCCGCGCATACGTGCCGACCCGGTGGTCATCCAGCCGCAATACCACTATCCCCCTGTGTGGCCAGGTCATTGCAGTTTCGCGGGACGGGAAGGCCCTGCTGGCGTAGCGCAACTGCATATAGTCGCCCTGGATCAGCGACCGTGGATCTGCCGGTCGCAATTCCAGCAGTACGGGGCGGCCGTACTGTATTACCCGTGCCTTGCCGGCAATGTTGAAGTTTGTTGCCGCAAGCACCAGGACGAGCCCGGCAATCAGCAGGATCGTTCTCAGATGCTTCAATCCTGCACCATTGCAGAACTGTCGCGCGTGACGAGCCACCACAGTGCCAGCAGCACGGTGCCGACGGCTACCAGCACCATTGACTTGGCGAGGAGGGTCATGTGCAGATCGTAGTAGAAACGCCACAGGGACCAGATCTGCAGCAGGACGCCGAGCAGTGCCAGCGGGCGCGAACCGAGCACAAAGGCGAGCATCATGATGACCAGCGCTGCCGATCCACCCGCGGGCAGGACCAGGGAGACCACCATCGCGGCAACGGCAAAGCCTGCGAGTTGCAGTCGGGTTTCACGTGTCGTTGTACGCCGCCAGAGCAACACAACCAGCCAGAGGAAGATGGCAAGACTCGTGATCTTCGCGATCCAGCCCCCCGGGGATGCCTGCCAAAGCATCCCGGGATCGATGTCTACAATGGCGGACAGCAGCGGCACCATCAGCAGCAATACAACGGCGGTCGGTCGCAGGTCCTTCTGCGGGGGATACAACAGTATCAGCGAACCCGCCAGGGTTCCCATTGCGGCGATATCCAGGCAGTGGCTAATGTTATCGTTCAGCAGCCAGAGGACGAGAAGCCCGGCTGCGAACAGGGACGAGAGGAATTGCAGCAGGCGGTTCGACGTTCCCAGGATAACCAGTCCCGCGATGACAACACTTGTGGCAGCCGCCGGCCACAACTCCCACTGAAACCAGATTCCGGCCGCGATCATGGCGTTGCCTGCTGCGGCGAGTGCGATGGCCAGTTGTGCCAGGAACAACCCGGTTTGCCCGCGTTTCAGAAGTCCCAGGCCGGCCGCGAGAAAACCGGCACCCAGGATTGCCAGCGGCTGCTCAAGGTCTACGATGCCCAAAAAATCGAGGAGTGCGACCCCGAAAAGTACCGTCACAATGGCAGTGACCCACGCAGACACCCCGACGATAATCTGTACATACCAGGGCAGGGCCCTGTCGGCTTCGCCAGTCGAACTGTCCAGTACCTGCTGCGCCTGATACGGGTCGATACCGAAATCGGCGCAGAAGCGGGTGAGGTCAACCACCGGTGCCTGCTCCCATGCGTGTGTGCAACGCCGACAGCAGCCTGACGGCACCCCCGGTGACCAGGGCGCACCAGGCAACCAGCAGGCCCAGCATCACCAGTATCTGCAGGATGTCATCGAAACCGATGGCCTCTCCCAGCAGGCGGCCGCCTGCGGCCATGAGGAAAAGCGCGCTGAAACCCGTGGCGAGAGCGGTCACGGCGTAGTCCCTGTGCAGTTTTGCGTAGACGGATGCGGCGGCTGCCAGCACAGCGAAGAAGGCGATCATGCCATGCGACTCGCCTTCAAGAAACAGCATCTCCCCGATGACATATTCAATGGCAGGCAGAAATGTGAACAGCAGCGTCGCGAAGGCGGGCACCAGCCGTGTCCAGCGTGCCGCCAGCCACGGTGCACCCGACCGGCACGCAAGCTCCCGCGCCGCAAGCAGGGCGGCAGACACCGCCCCGAGGATCACCAGGAGATCCGTTTCAGTCAGCCGGTCGGCGGGAATGAGCACCTGCAGTCCGTAAAGCCCGATCGCCAGATATGTCACGATCAGCCAGACCAGCCAGTGGGCTGCGCTGCGCGAGGCCAGTGTCCAGGGGAGAATCAACAACACCCAGGTGGCAAAGAGCTCATACGCATCGGCACCGGTCTGGTAGACCTGTCCGATGACCGCCAGCAGCACACCGGTAAGCACCGATGCCCCGATAAGGAGTGCCTGGCCGGCGGGACGGTCCATGCCGAGGAGAAAGGCCGACACCGCGCTGATGATGATGCCGGCTTCGACAAGGGCAAACTTTGCGAGTACCGGGAGATCGTCCCAGTTGTAGGCGAAGAAAAAGATGATGCCGGCGAGCAGGTGTCCCGCACCCAGGGCCAGCAGGGCGTGCCGTGCCCACGCGGTCCAGTCGTCGGCCGCTCGTACCCGCCAGGCGGCATCGAGGTAGCGCTCTGCCGAGAGCAGGCCTGCATCCCTGAGGGTATTCGTCTCGGCTAGCCCCACAGCGGATCCATGACTGGCGTCCATAACCCAATGATACGCATGGCGCTTGCTATTTGCGACGTTAGCGGCTGAATCAGAAGGTGGGGTACAGATCATAAGTTGTACCTAGATTTTAACTATAAACCGGACGTCCGCAGATTTACCATGAATGACAAGTTGTGGCCGTTCTCGGACATTCAAGAGATGTATCTTAGGAATTACTGTCAAATGTCCTGTTTCGACCCAGCCGCCTCTCGTGACTTAGGTATTGTAGGCGCCATAAAGAGCACAACCGGCCGGAAAATATTGTATTCTAACAACCAAATCCTATTATTATTTAGAAGAGAATTCGAATGGCTAAACCCAATTACGCTTATGAAAAGCGCCAGAAAGAACTTGCCAAAATGAAAAAGAAGGAAGAAAAACGCTTGCAAAAAGCTAGCGTAGAAGATAATCAATCTCGGGGCGTTCAACCGACATCAGCCAGCGATGATAAAGCGTCAACAAGTAACGATACATAACAATACAATCAAGCACGGCACCGTTTATTTTGACGTTATCTGTTAAACAATTGCTAGCATATTGCAAATAGGTGAATATCATACTTGTTATAAGCAAGCAGAATACATCTACACACCAGCACGCAGTCTTAAAGAGGAAAATATAGTATGAGTAAAGGTACAGTAAAGTGGTTCAGCGCAGAAAAAGGTTTTGGCTTCATTACTCCGGACGATGGAGGAAAAGACCTATTCGTTCATCATTCTGAAATCCAAAGTTCGGGCGGTTTTGCCACTCTCAATGACGGCCAAGCAGTCGAATTTGAAGTTGGCCAGGGCCAGAAAGGGCCGTGTGCAAATAAGGTTGTGCCTGTCTGATATATATTCGCTCTGTTAGGACACAACACATAACAAGGCACATCCAACAGGTTGCCAAAAGTGTAATGGTTATTGCTGACGCAACCCCCGCGTCACTTTTGGCAACCGCTGATGTGCGACGTTCCTGAATGTCTGGGTTTGGCTGCCAGCTCAACCGATCGACGCAACACTTTATTTTTAGGTTAACAGATGGAGTGTTGAATATGGCATATAGGAATCGAATTGGACGTTCAAGGTGAAATTCTGCAATTACTTGTGTGAATATAACGCAAAGATATGCGTTGCAGCCTTTGGATGGTCTTGTAACTTTGGGCTAGTACTTTTGGACAATATTTTAATAATAAAGGCATGGTAGGCTGTATTTATAACCATATAAGCTAAATGCTTAGAAGAATATTTGAGTTATTTTCATGAATATAAAAACAACATACTCTTTTCCGTTTTTGATCACCCTGGCAGTGTCGGCAGTGTTGTTACTTGCCGGCTGCGGAGGTGGTGGATCCAGTGCAACCGGCATTGGCAGCGGATCTGTAGGTATCGCACTGACCGACAAACCCGCAAATATGAGCGAGATCGATAAGATCCTGATATCGATCACAGCGGTGGAGATCTTCGCAGAAGATGATGCCGGCAAGGTCACGCTGTACAGCGGCCGTCCTCGGGGACCGTTCGACCTACTGAGACTTGAGCACGAGTCACGGCCAATCGCCTTTGGTCCCGATGTGCCGGCTGGTACTTATTGCAAGATACGTCTAACGCTAAGCGACCTGGAGTTGGTGTTCAACAACGGTGATCCGAACTTCCACCCGAAGCTGCCCGGCAATAACAAGCTCGATCTGAATCCCCGGAAATGTTTCTATGTTGCACCGGACACTAAGGTTTACCTGCAGCTCGACATGGACGCTAAATCGATTCACGTTGTCCAGACTGGCAAAAAGAAACACTACAACTTTCGGCCGGTTGTGTTCATCGATGTGGTCCAGCGCGATTTGCCGGCCAAGCTGGTCCGCCTCGAGGACGGTGTGATACGGGAAATTAACCACGCGGAAGGAAAGATGCTGCTGTGCGAGTTCTCTTATGGTGAAGGCGCCAAGGGCGACTTCGATGATTGCATGTCCGTCTTGATTACGCGGGATACCTCGGCCTTTGATAACATCAACAACGACGGCATCAATGATATCAGCGGCGGTGATGCTATACCCCTGGCGGAACTACTGGTACCGGAACGGGTTGGTGCAAGACCCGTTACCGTTGTCGGCCGCTTTAATGAACACGATCGTGATGGTCATGCCTACCCGGTGCTGGATGCACTGGTTGTCGAGCTGGGCGGCTTTCTTGATCTCGATGGTACTGTTACCAGCGGGGCCAGTAATATCCGCTTCAATATGAATGTTGATCCGAACCAGGCGATACAACCGGCCGGTGATCTTCCGGTCGCGCTGCAGCCTGCACCCCTCGGCGGTAACGGCACAAAGATCCTTTCACGCTCTGGCGATCTGCTGTCCAGCGCTGACATTATCCCACCACGACAAGTCATGGTTGACGGTGTCCTATTTCTATCGACCCCAGACTATTTGAATGCCTCCCTGGTTGTCGTCGATATCTTGAACGGCACTGGAAGAGATGAAGCCAGCGGCATCATTGAACGCGTGGGCACAGCCAATTTATACCTGGCAGCAGATTCTTTCCCTTGTGAACCCGGCACAGGTTCGTTCATTGTCAGCTTCGACACCTATACAGTTGTCTATCTGTCAACAGAGTCAGGCGGTGGTTTTGTCGATACCGGCAGTTTAATTCCCGGTCAGGATGTGGACATCAGTGGCAAGTGTGTGGGAACAACACTGGCCGCCAAAACCATCATCATTCGGGAATGACTAGCAGTTAATTAGTACATGGAGGGGCCGTACAAGCGATCGTACGATCCCCTTTGATTATTTGTCAATCAGGACAATTGTATCCTGCATCTGCACACTCTGACTTAGTTAATTACTACCTCAGATCTGCTAGTGTATTTTGAAGCCTGAAGGAAACGGCAATAATTGCTACATTAAAGTCGTTCCCGGGAACACCGGGAATGTCGCTTTCTGACCGTGCTGAGACTTTGCAAGTCTAAAATATTCCTACTTAGCACCCTAGAACGTTCCAAGCTAGCATCATCGTAAGTGCCACAAAGGTAGGCTGTGATCTCTGTCACACTATTTCTAGGATCAAGTGCCGATGATATGGATACCTATTAACCTACGCCTGGATATATCTTATGAAGATCAAATATTTTGTAATCGCAGTCGCACTATCAGCGTTTGAGGTACATGCTGATTCTACTGTGGATGCGGCAATTGGTGGCGGCCTTGGTGGTGCAGCTGGTGCAGCAATTGGCAATGAGGTTGGTGGTCGAGAAGGCGCTATTATCGGGGGCGCTATAGGTGGTGCAGTCGGTGCTGCAGTCAGCACAGATGAACATCCAGATCACTCACATGCTCCAAAGAAAGTTCATGTCGAATATGCGCCCTATCGGGGCGGTCATCCGCACGGTTACCATTGCCCACCCGGCCAGAGAAAAAAAGGTCGCTGTTGATGAAATCAGGTCAACGATCTTTTCAAAGATACCTAGAAGCCCCGCATCTGCGGGGTTTTCTTTGCCTGCTGAAGGTCCGAGTTTGGCTGCCGGCTCAACCGATTATTCCCAGAAACAGGGAACCCCGCAAGTGCGGGGTTCCTGTACATCGTAGATCGTCCAATCCCTGCCATCCTCGATGTATTGTCAAATGGCAAGCTCATGCTTATATGTGACCATGCAGCGATAGCAGGTCCTCTGCATTCAATATGACCACCATCATGCCGGGCGTAACTGTCTGCCGGTTTGATACCATGCGAGCAGAAAAAGTAACAGGAATGCACTATCTGTCCATGCCCATGGAATCCACATGAACGGAACGCCGGTCGTCATCGCATACCGGAACACCACGAATGCATAGGAAAATTTCAACGCTGCGCCGTAGAGCATCAGCTCACGACATTTTACGGGATTTACAGCCACTCTGAAAAACATGATCGCAAATATCAACAACAACATGGCCGGGAACTCGATGTAACCGAAATGGTTCGGCGGTTCAACCTGATAATGGTTAAAAATCGCCTCAGGCATTACCAGAAAAGCGAAGGCGAGCACGCCGTCATAGATGCCTGCAGCTATAAAGACTAACTTGATCCATTTGTCATTCATCG
>JBATGJ010000307.1:0-2133 GCA_049665685.1 Gammaproteobacteria bacterium | reverse complement strand
ACCTAAAACAGTCGGTCAGGGAACAAAGAGAGGTTAGCAACATATAGATGGACGTCCGAGTTGGGTCGGTTTCGGTGTATGTCAACGAAGTTGTCGCCTGAATGGATCATGCTACGTTTCTTTCTTTATGATGCTTTGGATTTAATTCGACGAGAGGGTCGTGTTGCCAGTTTCTCGTCGTTGTCGACCAACGCGCGGGATGCAGCTTCATCATCTTGCGATATAACACCTGCCGTTTTTTCAGCAGTTTAATATCTTCACCCGTATGGCGTTGCTGTGGGGTAACGAATTTAATTCGACTGTGTCGATGGTCGTGGTTATACCACTGGACAAATGCTTTCACCCAGATGCGGGTGTCATCTAAATTCGCAAAGCCTTCCGATGGCCAACGCGGATGATACTTCACCGTTCTAAACAATGACTCCGAGTAGGGATTATCGTTACTGACACGTGGCCGGCTATAGGAACTCACCACACCGAGCTCCTGTAGCTTGGCTCTTAGCATGATGCTTTTCATAGGGGCACCATTGTCTGAGTGTAAGATCAATTTGCTTTTTACGCTTTTCTCAGCCCATACGCTACGCTCTAACAAGGTCGCTGCATGATCACCATTTTCCTGATCATGAGCTTCCCAGCCCACAATTTTACGGCTATAGATGTCTTCGATCATGTACAGATAGTAATGTTGACCGATGATGCGACTGGGGCAATAAGTGATATCCCAGCTCCACACTTGATTGGGCCGGGTCGCGGTAAAATGACGGGCACTGTTGGACTTCACCTTGATCTTTATATTGCCACGGTGGGTTAACTGATTCGCGGCTTTCAGGATCCGGTAGAAACTCGACTCTGAGGCCAGGTAAATGCCTTGATCAGCCAGGCGCGGCACAATCTGATAAGGCGGTAACTGTGCGTAATCCGGTGTATTGCAGACCGCCAGTATCTGCTGGCGTTCATCATCACTGAGCTTGTTCACGGGCCTGGGCCGTTTTGCCGTAATACGGCCATCACTAACCACACCGGTCTTGATCCATCGCTGGTAAGTACGGCTCGAGAGTTCCAATACGTCACAGGCTGGTTGCTGTCGCGCACCTGACTCGATCGCCTCTTGGATCAGGCTCACTACCCGTTGTCGTTCCGCCAACGTGGTTAATCGTCCTCTGTGCCCTCCCAGAGGGCATCGTACTTTTTTCGCAACACCAACAAGGCAGCGAGCTCCGCCAGGGCTTTCTCTTTACGTTTTAATTCACGTTCCAGAGTACTAATCTTGCGTTTGTGTTGTTGATAGCTTGCCTCACGGCGCAGATTTTTGTCCTGAGTTTGGTTACCGCGAATACAGGCTTCTCGCCAGGATTTAATCTGGCCAGGGTACAACCCTTTTTCACGGCAATAGGCATTCAGTTCCACTTCACTTAAAGTCGCTGATTCCAATACCACCGCAAACTTTTCTTCTGGCGTCCAGCTCTCTGCGGGTGTCTCTATTGTTTCGCTGTCTTTTTGGGTCATTTTATATTGCCTCTTCCACCCATGTAACGTGGAACGTGGAATCCCGAGTTCATCTGCTATGTGGCGTAACGATAAATCGGTATGGAACATCTTTTCCAGGGCGGCTTCTTTTATGATTCTAGGGTAACTCATATCAGTCTCCTCACCGCCATAATTGAAAAATAATTCAATGAATCCAGGCGACAACTATCCTGACAGAGAGGGAAGATTGCCTCTGACGAGAGTTTTTTCAGTGTCTCCTTTGGAGAAATAAGAATATCAGCGTGGGCACATTGTCCGACTGCATGCGTTTGTTATGCGTAATCACTCGGTTACCTCCAATTTGATTTTTGCACCTTCTGGAAGGTCTTTGATCTGCTCTCCCAAATGACCTGAAAGCCGAATTATTTCTTCCTGTGATGCAGTCTGTATGTTGGAAGCGCCGTAATCTCCACCTAATGGTCCTGGTGTGACTAAACAATACTTACAGCCATCGTGTAATGGCCCGAGTTTTTCGTTCGCCTGCTCAACTAGACTTTCCATGTACCAATCCTCTAGGAAACCCGGATCTGCTGACAACTGATCTAATTCTTCTCGGCTGTTTGCTACAATTTTGCAGTAAATGTCTTATGGGCAAAGACGCCAGTA
>JBATGJ010000306.1:0-6652 GCA_049665685.1 Gammaproteobacteria bacterium | reverse complement strand
GAGCCGGCCGGGACCTGCTCCGCATACGAGCGACACTCGGCCAGGTCGCGGTCGTACATCGACATGTCCGTCCCCTGCCGGTCGACAATGATTCTTTGCGAGGAACACGCCGTCAACAACACGAGTGGAACCAGTATAGAGATAATCTTCATCGCATCACCACCTGTTACCGGTAACTACCGGGAAAATAGTTAAAGGGCCGCGCGAACATCTACGGCATCTGTCGCCCTGCATTTCGATCCCTGAGCAGTCCGGGCAAATAGCATTCACCATCGACTTTCGTCGCGGACCGGCGCACGCGTCAGGCGGCGTCATTGCCGTCATCATGCGGAAAACGTTCCCGTATGAACTCGCCAAAACCGCGGCAGGCATCTTTACTCGTGAATACACCGGCCAGTTTTCCCTTGCGGGTGACCAGCACCGAACCGATGTGGCGTATCGCCATCTCCATCAATACATTGTCCAGCGGCTCGTTGATATCCACAATATATGCATCGGGGATATATAAATCCCGGACGATTGTCGCGTTACCGGCAGCCTGCGACGACTGACCGGCCTGCCGGTTTCTGATATCACGTTCCGTTATAACACCGACCAGCGAGTGTGCATCTGTCACCGGCAGGTGGTGAAACGCATGCGACTGCATCATCTCGAGTGCATCGCTTACCGGTGCATCCAGCGCGATGGAGTACGGAAACGGAGTCATCAACAGTTTCAGGAGTGGTCTGTGGCCCATTATGTAACTATCTCCATGCAGATTTCCGGTTCAAGTGCTTTACCGACAGTATTATTTCATCAGTTCAACATGAATGCCCTGTGCCTCCAGCGCCTCCGCGCGTGCGGCAATGAAGCGCTGAAATTCGGGTTGTTGCCGGTAGGCAGCCGAGGCCACATAGTCCATGGCCGACTGGAGATGAAAGGCCTTCAGGTACCCATCGGTGCGAAACACCTCGCGATTTCCTTCGAAAAACACCAGTGACGGTGCATACTGGACTGCCAGTTGCCGGGCCCAACCGGCAGGCGTCAATTGAGTACCGTCCGGCAGTACCAGCGATTCATTCGACCACATATCCACCAGCAATACATCGAAGCGCGCCAGCTGTTTCTTGCTTTCCGGGCGCTTGAGGATGTCGAGATGCAACTCGTCGCAGGGCGCACATTCCTTCTGCTCGAACATGACCAGCAGCGGCTTGCCGGAATCAAGTGCGGCAAGACTGCCGTCTGCAGGCAGGTAGGACGCATCATGATGCATGATACCGCTGGCAGCTGGCGGCGACACCGCGGCCAGGTATTCACGAAAGGCCGGTTCGCTGCCGTTGTACTGCGCGGCATAGTCCAGCGCGGTATTGAACCTGTGCGGCGGGTAGTAACCGTTCAGCCGCAACACCACCTTGCCCGTCTCGTTCAGGAACAGCAGGGTCGGCGTGAACATCACGTGCAATGATCGGGCAAAGGTCTTTTCGGTCGTTTCCTCGCCGTTCAGGCCAGTCACCTCCCGGTCGCCCCACATGTTGATGGCGATCACCTCGAACTTCTCGCGCGTACGCGTTTCCGTATCGGCCAGCGCGAAATTGGTATCGAGCAGTTTCTTGCAGTAGGGACATCCATCCTGGTAGAAGTACAGCATCACGCGCTTGCCGGCTGCCGCGGCCTCTGCGACATCATCACGCAGATCGAGGAACGAATTGGCAAACCAGGCCGGTTTCTCTGCATAGCCCGGATTGACCAGGCCGGCCTCGAGCGATTCAACTGCCGGCTCCGGGCGCGCCCTCGCCTCAATCTGCAGCACCTTGTCGGCCGCTTGCTCAGCCACGGCATCCGGTATCTGCCTGCCCTCACAGGCAGGCAGCGAAAGCGTAACCAACAGGAGAAACAACCGTTGCATGGCGCCATTGTCAACACACGCCATGCACCCGGTAATCACTCGTTGCGCGTCAACCATGTCAGCCATACTCACGTTCGAACCAGCTCCGGCAATTGGCAGGTACCCATTGGTGTATTTTAGCAGATTTAGTTCCCGGTTCCCTACGGCTCGCCTGTGCGTTTGCCCGGGCAGGACACGTTCAGGACACAATCACCGCACCGTGGTTGCACACGGCAATGCTCTTTTGCATGTCGCACGATGAGTGCATGGTATTCATTGTACAAACCGACATCGTGGCCAAGACATTTCTCAATGGACATGCGCATGTCGTCATAGGCCTCGTCGCCCGCAACCAGACCCAGTCGCGAGAACAGCCGCCGGGTATAGGCGTCGATGACAAATACCGGTCTCTCGAACGCATACAGCAGCATATCGTCAGCGGTTTCAGGACCGATACCGTTGACCGTCAGCAGCGCCCGGCGCAGCTCGCGTGTGGGCATGCGCGCAAGTTGCCGGTAACCGCCCTGCTCGAGGTACCAGCGACAGAAATTCTTGAGCCGCTGCGCCTTGATATTGAAATAACCCGACGGGCGCAACCAGCCGGCCAGGTGATCGTGGCGCGCATGCACAATCTGTGTTGCATCCAGCTTGCCGCGCTCGGCGAGATTGGCGATGGCACGCTCGACATTGCTCCAGGCCGTGTTCTGGGTGAGGACCGCACCGACCATGACCTCGAACGGTGTTTCGGCTGGCCACCATTGCTGCGCACCGAAGGTCTTGTACAGGCTGTGGTAGGTTGCCAGCAGTCTGCGACGCGTCAGCACGGGAACAGGCTTCTAGCGCCTCCGGCGAACACGCCGGGCGCGCGGGCGAGGTTGTTGCACCGTCTTCGGAACCGGCAGATCGACGGCCTGATACAGCGCGGCCGTCTCAGCCTGCGACAGGTCACGGAAACGACCGGCGCGCAGGTCGGACGGCAGTGCAACCGGGCCGAAGCGCACCCGGATAAGGCGACTGACCCGCAGCCCCTGGGACTCCCACAGGCGTCGCACCTCGCGGTTGCGTCCCTCACGCACGATCACATGGTACCAGTGATTCGCGCCCTGCCCGCCGGCGTCCCGAATGGAGGCAAACGCGGCCATACCGTCCTCGAGCTGGACTCCCGTGAGCAGGTTTTGCAGCATGGTCTCGTCAACCGTGCCCAGCACGCGTACCGCGTATTCCCGCTCGATTTCGTATGACGGATGCATCAGGCGGTGCGCAAGCTCGCCGTCGGTGGTCACCAGCAGCAGTCCCGAAGTAGTCATGTCCAGACGACCGATGGAAATCCAGCGCCCGTGGCGGATGCGCGGCAGATTGTCGAACACGGTCGGCCGCCCCTCCTCGTCCCGGCGCGTGGTCAGCTCGCCGGCGGGCTTATGGTAAATCATGTTACGGATATGCAGTTCGGATTCGGTGCCGACAGCCACCGGACGGCCGTCGATGCTGATGCGGTCCTCTGCCGTAATGCTGATACCCAGTTCAGCCAGGCGGCCATTGACCTTGATCCGACCGGCACGAATCCACGTTTCGATTTCGCGGCGGGAGCCGAGACCGGCACGCGCAAGGACCTTTTGGATACGCTCCGCCATGATGCGGGGAGAGACTAGTGAATGGTGGCGTTTAAATCGCCGGCGGCTTCAGGTGCGGGTACCTGGCTGTCTGCGGCCGCATCGACACCGTCACCATCTTCCGCGGTGCCCGCTTCCCCGTCGTTGGCCGACTCCATGCCGAGACCGGGAATCTCGGCCAGGTCCAGCTGCAACTCCTCGCCGATGGCATTCAGGTCACGCAACTCGGCGAGCGAGGGGAGCCCGTCGATGTTCTTCAGACCAAAGTAATTGAGAAACTGTTTGGTAGTTCCGTACATGGCGGGACGGCCAGGCACATCGCGGTGCCCGACGACGTGCACCCACTCGCGCTCCAGCAGCGTCTTCATGATATTGGTGCTGACGGCCACACCACGCACGCTCTCGATTTCGCCGCGCGTGATCGGCTGGCGGTAGGCAATCAGTGCCAGCGTCTCCAGCAGCGCACGTGAGTAACGCGCCGGTTTTTCTTCCCACAGGCGGGACACCCAGGGTCGCATGGTTTCACGCACCTGGATGCGAAAACCGCCGCCGACCTCCACCAGGTCGATACCGCGTTCCGCGTAGTCATCCTGCAGGGTCTTGATGGCCCCGCGCAGTTCCGCGCGCTCGGGTTTTTCATGGTCATCGAACATGGCCAGCAACTGGTCAAGCGTGAGGGGACGACCAGCGGCCAGCAGGATGGCTTCAACAATCAGTTTGAGTGGTTTGATTTCCATAGTGTTCAGGCCGTGGCCTGCTCTTCGGGTTCGGGCACCGCCTGGTCCTGGCTGCCGGCGGCGGCCTTGACGTGGATCGGCGCATAGGGTTCAGACTGAGTCAGATCCAGCAGCGACTCCTTCATCAGTTCCAGTATTGCCAGGAAGGTCACCACGACGCCCATGCGCCCTTCCTCGACGGTGAACAGCTCGGTAAACGGTGTGAATCGATCACTGCCGATCTTGCTGAGTACGATGGACATGCGCTCGCGTACTGACAGCGCCTCCAGCTGCACATGGTGGTGCGCATACATCGAGGCACGCTGCATCACGTCCTGGAACGCGGCGATCAGTTCCTGCAGGTCGACTTCCGGGGGCAACTGGATGACCTTCTGTTCCGGCGCCTCCGCCTCTGCCTGGAAGACATCGCGGCCCAGCCGTGGCAGGGTGTCGATATCCTCGGCCGCCTGCTTGTAACGCTCGTACTCCTGCAGGCGCCGGATCAGCTCGGCACGTGGATCATCCTCATCTTCCTCAATCCCGGGGGGGCGTGGCAGCAACATGCGTGATTTGATCTCTGCCAGCGTCGCCGACATGACCAGGTATTCACCCGCAAGCTCCAACTGCATATCCTGCATAAGTTCAATATATTCAACATATTGGCGTGTTATATCGGCCACAGGGATATCGATGATATCGAGATTCTGGCGACGGATGAGGTAGAGCAGCAGGTCCAGCGGTCCCTGGAAGGCCTCGAGAAAAACCTTCAGCGCATGTGGCGGGATGTAGAGATCGGTGGGCAGCTGATCGACTGCCTGGCCCTGCACAACTGCGAGGGGGAGCTCTTCCTGGGGATGGATGTCGGGCGTGACTTCGTGGCTCGGTCTTTCGCTCATTGAGGACCTGGTGCGTCGCTGACGGCGGTGCAATCGTTCAGCGGATACTACCCTATTTTGTGGTCTATGTCGCTTTCTTTACTATATCTGTGCGTGGTACAGGAGTGCACGACTGCAGGGAGGAGGTGAACCATGATTACGGGCATTGCCCGGGTCGAGAGGCTGGCCCGGGCCATGCCAGGGCCAGGAGTAATGCAGGAGCAATGACCGGGGAATACGTGCGTAATGCCGGTTGGGCTGTGCGCGGATACCATCCGCTGCGGTAAGTGTTTCCTGCGCTCAGCTAGTAGATCAGACCCATCGCCTCGCGCACTTCCTCCAGCGTGGCACGCGCCACGGTACGGGCGGCCTCCCCGCCCTCGTTGATGATGGCGCGCACCCGCACCGGGTCCGCCTCGAACTCGCGGGCCCGCTCCTGGATCGGTTGCAACTCGGCCAGCACGCTATCGATGACCGGCTGCTTGCAGTCCAGGCAACCGATACCGGCCGAGGTACACCCGGCGCGCACCCAATCGCGTGTCGCGTCGTCTGAATAGACCTGGTGCAACTGCCAGACCGGGCAGATGTCCGGATTGCCGGGATCGGTCCGTCGCACCCGCGCCGGATCGGTCGGCATGGTGCGCAGTTTTTCCTGCACGTCATGCGGCTGCTCACGAAGACTGATGGTGTTGTGGTAGGACTTGGACATCTTTTGCCCGTCCAGCCCCGGCATCCTGGCGGTCGGGGTGAGCAATGCCTCGGGTTCCGTAAGAATCATACGACCGCCTCCTTCGAGGAAACCCAGCAGGCGTTCCTGGTCACTGATGGCCAGGTTCTGCTGCTCGGCCAGCAAGGCCCGGGCAACGTCGACGGCTTCATGGTCGCCCTGTTCCTGGTAGCGCTTGAGTAACTCGCGGTACAGCTTGGCGTTCTTCTTGCCCATCTTTTTGATGGCCGCCCTGGCGGCCTCTTCATAACCGTCCTCGCGACCGTAAATATGGTTGAAGCGCCGCGCAATCTCGCGGGTCAGTTCCACGTGTGCGACCTGATCCTCGCCTACCGGCACCTTGTCGGCGCCGTAGATGAGAATATCGGCGCTCTGCAACAGTGGATAACCAAGAAAGCCATAGGTGGCGAGGTCACGCTCACGCAGTTTTTCCTGCTGGTCCTTGTAGCTCGGTACGCGTTCCAGCCAGCCGATCGGCGTCACCATCGACAGCAACAGGTGCAACTCGGCATGCTCCGGCACCTGCGACTGGATGAACAGTTGGGCAGTAGCAGGATTGACGCCGGCTGCCAGCCAGTCGATCACCATGTCCCAGACACTCTCGGCAATGATGCCGGAATCCTCGTAGTGTGTGGTCAGGGCGTGCCAGTCGGCGACGAAGAAAAAGCAGTCAAACTCCTGCTGCAGACTGACCCAGTTCTTCAGGACACCGTGATAGTGACCGAGGTGCAGGTGGCCGGTAGGCCGCATGCCGGATAGCACCCGGCCCTGATTGTGTATACCGCCCAATAGCTGTCTCCTATTTCCCCATGAGTGCGCTGAGCACCCGCATGTACTGCGTGCCCTCCAGACCGGCTATG
>JBATGJ010000305.1:0-4818 GCA_049665685.1 Gammaproteobacteria bacterium | reverse complement strand
GGTGGCGAGACGGTGGTGCGTTTCTGAGCCTGATTGCCGTGCTGTCGGCTCGCTGATCACGCGGATCATTCACGGGCTGGGATTGGGGTGTGCCGCGTGGATGGCCTGGATCTCCTCCAATACCTCAGCAGACAAATTAACATCAATACTGGCGATATTGCTGCGCAGCTGCTCCAGGGTGGTGGCGCCGATAATGGTGCTGGTGAGGAACGGCCGGCTGTTGACGAACGCCAGTGACATCCGGGCACAATCAAGGCCATGCCGGCGGGCCAGGGCTGCATACTGTGCCGTGGCCTGCTCGGCCGCCGGGCTGCTGTAACGCGTATAGTCCGGAAACAGTGCCAGTCGGCTGCCGGTGGGACGGGCACCATCCAGGTACTTGCCGGACAGCACACCGAAGCCCAGCGGTGAATAGGCCAGCAGACCGCACTGTTCGCGCCATGACACCTCGGCGGCACCGACTTCATAGCTACGGTTCAACAGGCTGTAGGGATTCTGCACCGTGACTACCCGTGGCAGGCCCTGTTGTTCGGCGATCTGCAGGAAGCGCATGATGCCCCACGGGGTTTCATTCGACAGACCGATGTGGCGGATCTTGCCGGCCTGTACCATTTCATCCAGGGCCACCAGGGTCTCTGCGATGGGGGTGAAGGTATCCTGACTGCCTGGACTGAAGCCCAGCTTGCCAAAGAAATTCGTATCGCGTTCCGGCCAGTGCAGCTGGTAGAGATCGATGCAGTCGGTCTGCAGCCGTCGCAGACTGCCGTCGAGTGCCGCCTGCAGGTGTTTACGGGCAAAGCGCGTGCGGCCACTGCGGATGTGGTCGACCCAGCCGGGACCCGGCCCCGCGATCTTGCTGGCCAGGATGATGTTGTCGCGCTTGCCGGTCTGCCGCAGCCACTGGCCTATGATCTCCTCGGTGCGACCATAGGTTACTGCCTTCGGCGGGATCGAGTACAGCTCCGCGGTATCGAAAAAATTCACGCCCCGGCCCAGTGCGTAATCCATCTGTGCGAAGGCCTCGGCCTGCGTATTCTGCTCGCCCCAGGTCATGGTGCCGAGACAGATGACACTCACGTCGATATCGGTGTGGCCCAGTTTGCGGTATTGCATGTGCGACAGGTCCGGTTGTGTGCCTGCCCGTAGTGTAGTCAAAAGCCGTGCGTGCGACAGTACGCCATTTGATCTGCCCGGCATAAGGCATACACTGGCGCTCACGATGAATGAGCATTTTTCACCGCTGCAGTATGTCCTCAGGCACCCGGGCCGCTTTCTGCTTGAGGTGTTGAAGGGATTTCGGGAAAACCAGGGCCTGTTGCTGGCCGGCGCGGTGGCCTATTACACCCTGCTGTCCATCATCCCGGTGTTCGCGCTGGTGCTGATCCTGCTGTCGCAGTTCATCGAACAGGCCCTGCTGCTCGACACCGTGACGGCCATCCTGGCACTGGTCGCGCCGATCCGGTCCGAGGTGCTTGCCACACACCTCGAGGCCTTTCTGTCCCACTGGAAGGTCATTGGTACCATGGGTCTGCTGTTACTGCTGTTTTTCAGTTCACTGGCCTTCACGGTGCTGGAAAATGCCATGGCGATGATTTTCTTTCATCGTCGCTTCAGGTTGCGCCGCCACTACCTGGTTTCGGCCATCCTGCCCTATGCGTATATCTCGTTGCTGGCGGCAGGTTTCCTGGTCGTCAGTCTGATGGCAGGCTGGCTGAACCAGCACAGCGCCGACACACCCTCGCTGCTCGGTTTCGATATCAATATGACGAGCACGACGGCAACCACCCTGTACCTGCTGGGCGTGTTCGGCGAAGTCCTGTTGCTGACCTCGGTCTACCTGGTCATGCCGGTCGGGCAACTGGCCTGGACACATGCCCTGGTCGGCGGCGTCGTGGCCACGCTGTTGTGGGAACTGACGCGCCATGCACTGGTGTGGTATTTCACCACGCTGTCGTTCGTCAGCATTATCTACGGCTCGCTTGCCACCACCATCATCATCCTGCTCAGTTTCGAATTCGCGGCCATTATCCTGCTGCTGGGTGCGCAGGTCATCGCCGAGTATGAACGCATCGATCACGGCGGTGTGACGCCCAGGGACAGCTAGCACGCAGCGGGGAAGGATATGCGCGACACCATCACCATCAGTACCCGTCAGCGGGAGGAGCTGGTCGATATCACCGGGCAGGTCAATGCCGTGGTACAGGCCAGTGGTATCCACAACGGCCTGGTCAGCATCTATGCGCAGGGTGCCACCGCGGCCATCATGATCCAGGAAAACTGGGACGAGAGTGTACAGACCGACGTGGTGCACCTGCTGCGCAAACTGATCCCGAAGGGCGTATGGCTGCATGACCGGCAGGACGGCAACGGTGATTCACACCTCAAGTCAGGGCTGGTTGGTCCCTCGGAAACCATCCCGCTGATTGACGGTGAACTGGGGCTGTCGCGCTGGCAGAATATTTTCCTGTGCGAGTTCGACGGTCCGCGCAGCGAGCGGACGGTTGTCTGTACGGTGATTGCCGACACCGGGTAGGCTTCCGGTAACCCGGCGCCATGCGGTCAGCACCATCGGAACATTTTATTGTCCCCGGCTAATGGAATCCCGCATATCCGCACTCGCGGTATCCGCTGAGGCTGGGTTGAGAATGTTATTACAAGTTAATGTAAATAAAAGGAAAGCGATATGCTAGCCATGTGACTGGCAGCGGTGCTGGAGGCCACAGGCTGAATATTGTGCCACGCATGGTCTAGACTCGGTCATGTAGGCATAACCATGGAAAAGCGCGTGTCGTGTCCGGCAGATTGATGCCGGCAGGCGACGGGAGTGATGCCATGATCGGTAAACTGCTACGCTGGCTGGTTCACCCTGCCAGCGAGGTGCCCGAGGAGATCGCGGTCTGCGAGTTCGATTGTCGCCGGACGGAATGCCTCCACGGAGACTGGGCGAAATGCGAGCGGCGCCTCGGCAAGCATGCACCGCAACAGCAGGAACGAGACGTCAGAACCGGATAATACGAGTTACCGGTGCAGGGCCAGTGCGCCGGCTGTTCCCTGGCGGATTAATGCCTTTGCCGGAATCCGTATCCTGAAGCACGGTCGGTTATTCGCACGCCGTTAGCCGATGTTATAGTTTTCCCCGTACAAGGGGGTGTGCGTGACAACCGACCAGGCCGTTTTATTCACATTGCTGTTTTTCGTATTTGCCTTCCTGATCTGGGGGCGACTGCGCTATGACCTGGTTGCATTCATTGCGCTGACAGTGGCACTGCTGCTCGGTGTGGTGCCCAAAGACCAGGCGTTTTCCGGGTTTGGCCATCCGGCCACCATCATCATTGCGCTGGTGCTGATCGTCAGCAAGGGCCTGTCCAACTCCGGTGTGGTCGAGCTGGTCGCCCGGCAGGTCAGCCGCTTTTCGCAGTCGGTGCAGACGCATATCACCGCCATGGCCGGGATTGCGGCCGGCCTGTCCGCGGTGATGAATAACGTGGCGGCACTGGCGCTGTTGATGCCGGTGGACATACAGGCGGCCAACAAGGCCAGGCGCTGTCTGTCGCTGACGCTGATGCCGCTGTCTTTCGCCACTATCCTGGGCGGCCTGATTACGCTGATTGGTACACCACCCAACATTATCATTGCCGAGTTTCGTCAACAGGCGTTGGGGGAGAGCTTTGCCATGTTCGATTTTGCACCGGTGGGGCTGGTCTGTGCCGTTGCCGGTGTGCTGTTTGTCGCCCTCATCGGCTGGCGCCTGTTGCCGGCGGGTTGCCGGGAAGCGGATCCCGCACAGCAACTGCTCGATGTCGCCGGTTACGTTGCCGAGTTGCACGTGCCGGAGGATTCCCCGGCCATCGGTCAGCGGGTGCGCGACCTCGATGCAGTGGCGGAAGATAACGATGTGGCGATCGTCGGCCTGATACGGCAGGCAAAGCGCTTGCCCGGCCATGCGCGGCTGGCGGTGGTCGGTACCGGAGATATCCTGGTGGTGGAGGCGCTACCGGAGGCGATTGACAAGATCGCCGGTGCACTGAAGCTGGATTATCAGGCCAAAGGCCGCGACAGCGGGCCGCTCAGCAGTGACGATATGTCGTTGCTGGAGGTGGTGGTGCCGGGTGGCGCGCGTATCGAGGGGCGGACGGCCATTGCGCTGCGCCTGCAGAACCGCTTCGACGTGACGCTGCTCGGTGTGTTACGCCAGGGTAAACAGTTCCGCCAGCGGGTTCGGCATCTCGATATTCGCGCCGGTGATGTGCTGTTGCTGTTTGGTCCCAATGAAACGCTCACGGGGATCAGCAGCTGGCTTGGTACCCTGCCGCTGGCCAGTTCCAGGGACCTTGCCCTGATCAAGCGCCACAAGGCCTGGCTGGCGGCCGGCCTGTTTGCACTGGCCATCCTGCTTGCCAGCACGGGTGCCCTGTATCTGCCGGTGGCGCTGGCCATCGTGGTGGTCGCCTATGTGCTGCTGAAAATCCTGCCGGCCCGCCAGGTGTATGACTCGATCGAATGGCCGGTGATTGTACTGCTGGGTTCAATGATACCGTTCGGCGCGGCGCTGGAGACCAGCGGCGGTACCGCCCTGATTGCCGATGCCATTACCGGCCTGGCCGCTGGCTATTCCCCGGTCGTGGTGCTGATATTGCTGATGGTGGTCACCATGACGCTGTCCGACGTGATGAACAATACCGCCACCGCGGTGATTGCCGCGCCGATTGCACTGGATATCGCCAACCGCCTGCAGGTCAATCCCGATCCCTTCCTGATGGCCGTGGCAGTGGCGGCGTCCTGCGCCTTTCTGACACCGATTGGTCACAAGAACAACAC
>JBATGJ010000304.1:0-8187 GCA_049665685.1 Gammaproteobacteria bacterium | reverse complement strand
ATTTACGGCCACGTTCATCGTGTTCCTCGAGCGCGTCGCCGTGCAACAGCAGACCGAGACAGCGGGCATGGTACTGGTTCCATTCCCTGTCGACCATTTCTTCACCGTCCGGTCGCAGCCAGAAGATGTCTTTGACATTGGCGCCGATGATGTGGCGCCCCTGGAAAAAGTGGCGTCGGTGAAACACCGGGTGATCTTTACGCAGCCGCACGAGCCGGCAGACAAACTCCAGCAATTCCTTATCATGGCTCTCCATGTCCCAGTCAACCCAGCTGATTTCGTTGTCCTGGCAGTAGGCGTTATTGTTGCCGTTCTGGGTGCGCCCGAATTCGTCCCCGGCCAGCAGCATCGGCACCCCTTGCGACAGCAGCAGGGTGGTGAGGAAGTTGCGCTTTTGCTGTGCGCGGGCATTGATGATGTTCAGGTTCCTGGGGCTGGGGCCCTCGTGGCCCATGTTCCAGCTGAGGTTGTTACTCTCGCCATCACGGTTGTCTTCCAGGTTTTCAATGTTGTGCTTGCCGTTGTAGCTGACCAGGTCTTCCAGGGTGAAGCCGTCATGACAGGTGACGAAATTGATACTGGCGTAGGGGCGGCGGCCACTGTGTGCATACAGGTCGCTCGAACCGGTAATGCGGTAAGCCAGCTCGCCGATCAGGCTGCCTTCACCCTTCCAGTAAGCGCGTATGCTGTCCCGGTAGCGGCTGTTCCACTCCGTCCAGCCGACTGGGAAATTACCGACCTGGTAGCCGTCTTCGCCCAGGTCCCAGGGTTCGGCGATGAGCTTGACCTGCGAGAGTATCGGGTCCTGGTGAACGATGTTCAGGAAGGCGGCAAACCGGCCGACGGTGTGCTCGCCGCGGGCGAGCGTGGGCGCGAGGTCGAAGCGAAACCCGTCAACATGCATTTCCTGCACCCAGTAGCGCAGGCTGTCGGTGATCAGCTGCAGCACCCGCGGGTGCATCACGTTCATGCTGTTGCCACAGCCGGTGTAGTCCATGTAATAGCGCAGGTTGTCCGGCATCAGTCGGTAGTAGGCCGTGTTGTCGATGCCGCGAAAACACAGGGTGGGGCCCAAATGGTTGCCTTCAGCGGTATGGTTGTACACCACGTCCAGGATGACTTCGATACCGTGCGAGTGCAGCCGCTTCACCATGGTCTTGAACTCGCTGATTTCACCGGTGGCCGAGTAGGCGGCATGCGGTGCAAAATAACCGATGGTGTTATATCCCCAGTAATTACTCAGGCCGTGGTCCACCAGGTGCCGGTCACTGATAAAACTGTGCACCGGCATCAGCTCAACCGCGGTCACCCCCAGTTGCTGGAGATACTCGATCACCGGTTCGCTGGCCAGGCCCGCATAAGTACCGCGGTGCTGCCGGGAAACCTGCGGATGCTGCAGCGTGAAACCCCTGACGTGCAGTTCGTAGATAATGGTGTCGTGCCACGGTGTACGCAGGGGATGGTCGTCGCCCCAGGTGAAAGCGTTGTCGATGACGCGCGACTTGGGTATACCGTGTGCACTGTTGCGCGGGTCGGCGCGCAGGTCTTCGGCCGGGTCGCCTATGGTGTAACCGAACAGGTCATCGTTCCAGCGCACCTGACCGACGATGTCTTTCGCATACGGGTCAAGCAACAGTTTGTTGGGATTGAAGCGATGTCCGTTTTCGGGGTCGTGGGGCCCGTAGACGCGAAAACCATACAGCTGGCCGGGTCGCGCCTCCGGCAGGTAGCAATGCCACACCTGGTCGGTTTGCCACTGCATGTGAACGCGCTCGGTCTCACGCCGGCCGTGCGTGTCGAACAGGCAGAGCTCCACCTGTTCCGCATGCTCGGAAAACAGCGCGAAATTGACGCCTGCACCGTCCCAGGTAGCGCCCAGTGGATACGGCTGGCCGGGCCAGACCGCGGAGGAAGTACCGTTCATGTGCTTATTTCAGCTGCAGCACGACACCGGCCAGGGGGGGCAGGGTAATACTCAGTGAAAAAGGCCGCCCCATCCACGGGATCGCTTCGGCGATCAGCGGAGCGCCCCCGTTGCCCAGGTTGCTGCCCGAATAATAGGCCGAATCCGAATTGAATATCTCGCGGTATTCACCGTCCTCAGGAACGCCGATGCGATAGCCCCAGTGCGGCGTCGGTGTCAGATTCACGGCAACCAGCACGAACTGGTCATCCGCTCGCCGGATGAAGCTGAGTACGGAGTTATCGGAGTCGTTGCAATCGATCCACTCGAAACCCTGCCAGTCGAATTCATAGCGGTGCAGGGCGGGCGTCTCCCGGTAGAGCCGGTTCAGATCCATAACCAGGCGCTGCACGCCCTGGTGGAAAGGGTAGTCGAGCACATACCAGTCGAGGGTCTCTGTGCTGATCCACTCCCGGCCCTGACCGAATTCGGTACCCATGAACAGGAGCTTCTTGCCGGGGTGGCAGAACATGTAGGTATACAGCGCCCGCAGGTTGGCGAAACGCTGCCATTCGTCGCCCGGCATCTTGTTCAGCATGGACTGCTTGCCGTGCACGACTTCATCGTGCGAGAAGGGCAGCAGGAAATTCTCCGTAAACGCGTACAGCATGCTGAACGTCAGCTTGTGGTGATGATAGCGTCGATACAGCGGGTCCTCGTGTATGTATTCGAGGGTATCGTTCATCCAGCCCATGTTCCACTTCATGTCGAAACCCAGGCCGCCGGTCCAGGTGGGGCGGCTGACCTGCGGCCAGGAGGTCGACTCCTCGGCGACCATCAGGACACCCGGCTGTTCTTCGTGCACCGCGATGTTGAGTTCGCGCAGAAAATCCAGGGCCTCCAGGTTTTCCCGGCCACCGTACTGGTTGGGGAGCCACTCGCCTTCCTTGCGGGAATAGTCCAGGTACAGCAGCGAGGCGACCGCATCCACCCGCAGCCCGTCGAGATGCAGTTCCTCCAGCCAGAACACGGCGCTGGAAATCAGGAAGTTTCTTACCTCGTTGCGCCCGAAGTTGAAGATCAGCGTGGACCAGTCCATGTGTTCGCCACGGCGTGGATCGACGTGCTCGTACAGGGCCGTGCCGTCGAAGCGCGCCAGAGCGTGGGTGTCCTTGGGGAAGTGCGCCGGCACCCAGTCCAGCAGCACGCCGAGGCCGTTCTGATGACAGATATCGACGAAGTAACGGAAGTCTTCGGGGCTGCCGTAACGGCTGGTGGGGGCGAAGTAGCCCGTGGTCTGATAGCCCCACGAGGGATCGTAGGGATGCTCGGTCACCGGCAGCAGCTCGATATGCGTGAAGCCCATTTCCCTGGCATAGCTAACCAGACTGTCAGCCAGCTGCCGGTAGCTGAGGAAGTCGCCCTCGGGTCCCCGCCGCCAGGAACCCAGGTGAACTTCATAGACGGACATCGGGGCATGCTGCCAGTCCGCCGACGCCCGCTGCGCCATCCACGCCTGGTCGTTCCACACATAGCTCGAAGGAGCGGCGATGATCGAGGCGGTACGGGGACGCATTTCGAACGCCTGGGCATACGGGTCTGTCTTGAGCGAAATGCTGCCGGTCTCGCGGTTTCGGATTTCGTATTTGTACAAGGTGTCCGGTGGAAGGTCGGGCAAGAACAACTCCCATACACCGCCGCCGCCACGCACGCGCATCGCGTGGCGGCGTCCGTCCCACTGGTTAAAATCACCCACGACACTGACGCGTTCGGCATTCGGTGCCCACACCGCAAACAGGATACCGGGGATCCCCTCCACCGTGTGCACATGGGCGCCCAGCATGCGGTAGGCATGGCGATGCCTGCCTTCGCCGAACAGGTGCAGGTCGAAGTCAGACAACTGCGGGGGAAAACTGTAAGGGTCGTGCCCGATGTACTCGTAGCCTGCATCGCACCAGATCAGGCGATAATGATCGGGCACGGTACCCGGTGTGCCGCGCCATTCGAACAGGTCGGTGCCTGAAATACGTTCCAGGGGGATGTTACCCTCGGCGATACTGACCGCGTCGGCGTGCGGCAGGTAGGCACGTATCAGATCGTGGCCATTTTCCCGGTGCCTGCCGAGCACGCTGAAAGGATCGTGGTGCCGTGCCCCGGCAATGCGTTCAAATTCGTGCTGTAAATCTGCGTTACTCATTGCATTCCCTGGCGCCTGCTTCAATTACGAGTGGCGGGAGTATGGGCGATTTTGGTGGTATTGAAAAGATGGTGTATAGGAAGCGTAAACCACATGTTCGAAGGAATATTGACCATTTCCCCGCCAGGGTAGCCAGGACAAGTGAGAGATTTCCCGTTAGTGTAGGTTGCCCTGGACCAGCCTCGATCGGACCTCCCTGAACCCTTCAGTGCCGACCCGCTGACTAATGGTCTTATGGTCTGATGATCGCCCCCGATGCTGGGCTATGGACTTGTAAGTTGAAGAATTGAAATGGCTCCCCGGGGCGGGCTCGAACCGCAGACCTGGCGACTAACTATCACCATACATATTATTATAATCAGTATGTTATGCAGATTGCATTTCAATATGCACACTATTTGTTCAGTACCAGGCCATAAACAAGGGGATGGGAAGGAAATCAGGCACGTAGGGACAGGAGATGTCTATCGCTTCTATTCTGCGGGCTAAATACGTCCATATTCCTGGCTGTAATTATTTCGGGGATGATCAGAACGAAAAATGTCTGCAGCGATTACTCAATGGGCATGGTCTTCAGGGGAAAGGCCATTAAGTCGTCCTATACTCATGTGTATTATCAGGAACAAAGAGGCGAAAGCCTGTCATGGCTGCAAGAACAATATATTGGTTATTTTTCTTTATTACCTGGTTCATTTGCCAGCCGGTCTCAGCCCAGGTTCAGTTCCCGACCATCGCTTTGACCTTGCATGTTAGCGGCCTCACAAGCCCGGTACATATAACCCATGCCGACGATGGAAGCGGGCGATTGTTTGTGGTGGAGCGGGGCGGACAGATACGGATCGTTGCGAACCAGGTCCTTTTGAGCGCGCCGTTTCTGGATATCTCGAATCGCGTGAGTTGCTGCGGCGAGAGGGGCCTGCTCAGTGTGGCTTTTCCGGCCGATTTCAGCACAGGCAATCACTTTTATGTCTTCTACACGGACCTGGCCGGCAGGCTTCAGATCTCACGTTTCTTTGTTCCATCCCAAAGTCCTGACCAAGCCGATTCCCTCAGTGAGGAGAAGATACTGACCATCGACCATCCGACCTACAGTAATCACAATGGTGGTCAGCTGGCCTTTGGGCCGGATGGTCACCTCTATATTGGTACAGGCGATGGCGGTGGAGGGGGCGACCCGAACAATAACGGACAAAACCCGGGCGTTTTGCTCGGCAAGATGCTACGAATTGATGTGGAATCGGGCGCCACGCCGTACGCGGTGCCTGCAGACAATCCGTTTGTCGGTAATCCCGCATTCCGACCCGAGATTTGGGCTTTGGGGCTGCGCAATCCATGGCGTTTCTCTTTTGATCGGCTCGACGGAGACCTTTTCATCGGCGATGTGGGGCAGGACACCTATGAAGAAGTGGACATGCAACCGTTGTCCAGCGCCGGAGGCGAGAACTACGGATGGAACATTATGGAAGGAGCGCACTGTTTCACTGACCCGCAGTGCGATTCCACCGTCATGCGGGTTGTCGGCATGGCTACCGGACAGTTCGTCCCGACTTCGCTCGACCTGGCGCGCGGGGATGTGGCACCGCTGGGAGGTCCCGATGGAGTCATCACAATTGCCGACGCCCTTTTGATCATGCGCAAAGCACTCGGACTGACGAGCTTCTAAGTCCATAGAACGGAGAACACAGCGTTCTGGCTTAATAAATATAGAACCTGACCAGGGACTTTGACCGTACCCCTGAATCAGTACCAGATTAAACGTTGTACTGACTTCAATGGAGAAAACTTCAGCAGGGCACAGTTTCAAGCAATAACTCCCATTCCACTACCAGCGACTGTCTGGTTATTTGGTTCCGGTTTGCTCGGTCTGGCTGGAGTTACCAGGAAGAAAATTGCTTAGCCATTACAGATTTCTCAATAGCGGCTCCTTCGGAGAGTGTTTTCATTTGGACTGAATGTCCTGTTATGGCCGGACTCGGATCTTCCTGGAGTATGCAGCTGGTTTTTCAGCTCGACGGCAATCCAATACAGACTTTAAGCCAACTCTTGCGTTACCTCATCTATACCCATTGACTTGACAATGAAGTGCGAGTTGGGTTACTTGCTATTGGGCACCGTGCTATATGGCATATCAATCGCCGTGTAATTGTTCACAACGCCAATGGCATCGATTCGATCGGTTTTCAGGCCGCAAACTATTGCCAGGGTTTCGAGCTTCAGAAACCAGGCAGGATGATTATGTTCATCTTGTAACCGGTCGATGCTAAGACGATGCTTCAAAAATAGAAGAGGCAGACATCATGTACAAAGCAATATCAAGAACATTACACGTATTGGTTTTGTCATTTGGGCTACTGGCATGTGCAGATACAGGTAAACAGACAATAACAGACCCCTTAATCGACGAAATGATATCCAGGATTAGAACTGATGTAGACCCTGCTTTCGTATATGAATACAGGAATACAAAGTTTGTGCCCCCCGAGGGGAAAACTTTGCTGATTATGGGACAAACACTGGATGCCATAACAGAATATATGGACAGTTTTCCGGATCAACCGATCCCGGGGGGCTGGGCAGCCTATTGGGGAATCCCCAGTATAGACGGTGTTATGAAAACTACTGTTAACGAGACCGGTAGTAGCCAGAATCATCAGATACTGGTTGATCGTTTCCCCGATTCTGTTCTGCAGAGCGCACTTTGGATGGTAGGCAAATGGGATGTGTTGAATAAGGCGGGAAATGGAGAATACGATTCGGTTGTAAAAGAATTTAGTGCCTGGGCGAAAACTACAGGTAGGCCAATCTATCTGAGAATTGGCTATGAGTTTGACGGTCCACACAATGAAATGGAGCCGCAAGGCTATGTCAAAGCTTACCGGCGAATTGTCGATCTGATACGGGCAGAAGGTGCCGATAATATCGCGTTTGTGTGGCACTCGTACGCGGCACCGACCTTCAAGGGCTACCCATTGTCTGATTGGTACCCCGGTGATCACTACGTTGACTGGGTTGGCATTTCACTCTTTGGGCACATGTATGCATCCGAGCTGAATCCAGAGGGCGATGCTGTGTTTAATTTTGCCAGAGACCACAAAAAGCCCGTGATTGTTGCAGAGTCAAGTCCGATCAATGGTATAGAAAAGGGTAACCTCGATGCATGGAACACCTGGTTTGTAAATTACCTCTCACTTACCTATAACAAAAATGTAAAGGCGATCAGCTTTATCAACGAGGACTGGGGACGCATATCGATTGATGGCCTTTCAGAATGGAAAGATGCGCGCCTGCAAAACAACGAGCAAATATATCAGGCCTGGTTCAAGGAAACCGGCAAGGATCGTTATCTAAAACAGTCATCGGAACTCTTCGCGCAATTAGGGTTTACAAACTAGCCTCAGATAAATCCTCAGCTAGTTAAATAAGGGGTGCAATTATAGCGAGACTAGTGTCCGTTTATAGCCGGAATAGGACCTGGAGACTGATTCCAGGGGGAGAATCGATTGTATTTCCGGGATCGACCCATCCCGGCCCTTTGGCCACTGCTCATATAAACAATTGCTTAACGGCGACTACCGATCCAGCCTGGTCGTTTAGTGGTTATTTCGGGGTGGTGTCAGGGCGCAGGTCCCTTCGTTACCCGCCGATGATCCGTTGACGAGTGATGGAAAGGGCGTTTATTTTGCCTATGCTCTTGATTACGGCCGCTATACCATTGCGCTAGCTGCCAAGATCGAAGACACCGAGATTGGTCACTCCCCACTTCCAGCCGGCGACCCACTGACGGAACTCGATCGTGTTTTGACCCGCGATCAGCAATCCCTGCGGCAGGCTAATCACGTCACCGGCGTTCAGGCCATTGTCCGGACCCATGGCGAGGTAACCGATCTGCACGCCGTTCAGATGTACCGAGATCTCATCGGCAAAATCGATGTCATAGCCGGTGACCTGCAGCGTGTAGTTCGTCACCCCGTCGCCCTGGAAGGTGGCGAACAGCTGCGTCGCGTGCTGGTTGCTGCCGTAATTGTGGCCATACTTTCCGGTATCGACTGTGTCCACGGTCAGCGCGATCACCGATGAACCGGGTGGC
>JBATGJ010000303.1:0-12963 GCA_049665685.1 Gammaproteobacteria bacterium | reverse complement strand
GTCGTAAGTTAAGGCGTGGTGCCGGTAACTAGTGCAGGCCCGAATGATAACAACAGGATTTTTCTAGACAAGCAGCCTGGCCGGCCAGCTGACGATATGACCCGGCTCGAATTCACTTTGGATATGTGCAAGGATCGAATTCACTTTGTCCGGGCTATCAAAAAATTCGATCACCAGCGGCAGGTCGAGCGACATATCCATCAGCGTGGATGAATGGACCTTACCGGAACTGCCGAAGCCGCTGATGCCGCGAAACACCGTCACGCCCTTGACCTTTTCCTCATCATGCAGGCGTGCCAGCAGCGCCGGCATCCGGCCCTCGCCCTCGGTAAGATAGATACGTACACAGGTGATATCGGTATTGTTCATATTTGCCTCGCAGCGAGCACACCCACGGCAGCGGCGGAGATACAGACGAGGACGCTGATGACGACGTTCAGCATCGCCCTGCCCGCCTGGCCGGATTCCAGCAGGTTGACGGTTTCCATGGAAAAGGTCGAGAAAGTGGTGAAGGCACCCAGCACCCCGATGAACAGGAAGGCGCGCATGGCCGGTCCGACCGCCATGCGATCGATCAGCCAGATATACAGGAACCCCATCAGCAGGCTGCCGATCACGTTGACGGCCAGCGTCCCGTAGGGGAAGCCGGTACCCAGGCGAGCATGCACGGCCACCGAGGTCCAGTAGCGCAACAGGGCGCCGATGGCACCCCCGGCGGCAATCGCAAGCAGTTTGGTCATATGACAGTATTCTGGTACATGTCGATATGGTACATCACGTGACCACCTTATACGGATT
This sequence comes from Gammaproteobacteria bacterium, assembly GCA_049665685.1. GTDB lineage: Bacteria > Pseudomonadota > Gammaproteobacteria > UBA9214 > UBA9214 > UBA9214. The sequence continues at coordinate 12,165 of JBATGJ010000303.1, read as the reverse complement.
CAGGAATTGTAATAGCGTTTCCCACCTTTGTGAGGACAGGCTTGCAGGCGTAATATATCTCGCGCAAAGTCGCCAAGTCATCCTCATGTTGTCCCCGCTCGCTCGGGAATGAAAATGTTATATCCCTGTGTTCCCGGTGGCGGGAATTTATGTTGTCTTTGCGCCTTGGCAGCTTTGCGCGAGTTTTTTCTGTTGAATGATTCGCGGATGCCATCCGCTCCTGCAGTCACTCTTTTTCGTGCCTGCGGTCCAGCTCGCGCAGGTGGGCAAGCTTCTCGGCAATCCTGATCTCCAGGCCGCGATCGACCGGCCGGTAATACGTTGGGCTGCCCATGCCCTCCGGAAAATACTGTTCACCAGCGGCGTAGCCCTCGGGCTCATCATGCGCATAGCGGTATTCCCTGCCGTAGCCGAGTTCCTTCATCAGTTTTGTCGGGGCGTTGCGCAGGTGTACCGGCACCTCCAGCGAGCCGGTCTTGCCAATCGTTGATTTGACGGCATTGAATGCTGCATAAACGGCATTGCTCTTGGCCGCACAGGCGAGGTAGACAATGGCCTGGGCCAGCGCCAGTTCGCCCTCGGGGCTGCCCAGCCGTTCCTGTACGTCCCAGGCATTCAGGCACAGGGTCAGGGCACGCGGGTCCGCATTACCGATATCCTCGGACGCCATGCGCACCATACGCCGGGCGATGTAGAGCGGGTCGCAGCCGCCGTCCAGCATGCGTGCCAGCCAGTACAGTGCGGCATCCGGGCTGGAGCCGCGCACCGCTTTGTGCAGCGCCGATATCTGATCGAAGAAATCATCACCACCCTTGTCGAAGCGCCGACTGCCGCCGCTGATGACCTCGTTCAGCACGGACTCGGGGATGACATGCCTGTCCCCCTGTTGTTCCGCCAGATCGGCGGCGATCTCCAGCAGGTTAAGCGCACGCCGCGCGTCACCGTCTGCGGCCTGTGCCAGCCGGTCACGCTGGATATCGGGCAGGTCGAGTTCCAATGCGCCCAGCCCGTGTACACGGTCATTGAGTGCGGTGTCGATGATTGCGCGCAGAGCTTCCGGCTCAAGGCGCTTGAGCACGTAGGTACGTGCCCTCGACAGCAAGGCACTGTTTAGTTCGAATGACGGGTTTTCCGTGGTTGCGCCGATGAAGATGACAGTGCCATCCTCGACGAACGGCAGGAAGGCATCCTGTTGCGACTTGTTGAAGCGGTGCGCCTCGTCGATGAACAGGACCGTCCGGCGTCCTTCCATAGCGCGAATCTGCTGTGCCGCAGCAACAGCATTGCGAATGTCCTTGACACCGGCCAGTACGGCCGACAGGGTCATGAACTCGGCCTGGGTGGTAGCGGCCAGCAGGCGCGCCAGCGTGGTTTTGCCCGTACCCGGCGGCCCCCACAGCACCATGGAATGCAGGTTGCCCTCGGCCAGCGCCCGGCGCAGCGGTTTGTGCTCGCCGAGGATGTGCGACTGGCCGATAAAGGCAGCCAGCGTGCGCGGACGCATGCGGTCGGCCAGCGGCCGCCAGGCGCTATCCGCCCTATCCATGCTGAATGTTACGGGGCCTCACCGACGACATCGGCGCCTTCCGGCGGATCGAATGTGAATAGCTGGCGATCCAGCAGCGGATTGCGCTGGATCCTGGTGAAGGTAAATACCGTGGTGTTACCAAAGGTGTCCGCGGCGGCAATCTGTTCGAGTCCACCATCATTGAACTGCAAGCGCAGTTCGGTGACGTTGCTGTCGTTGTTTTTCGGTATCAGCTGGATGTGCTGCCGGTCAAGCTCGTGGATTTCGAAGACGTCTTCCAGGGGGCGTTCACCGCTCAACAGCATCGCCGGGGTGGCCGTCAAGACCTCACTGGCCGCCTGTACGGTCACCTGTTCGAGATCCTTGTCGTATGACCAGAGCCGTTCACCGTCGGCCACGAGCTGCTGCTGATAGGGTTGTGCATAGTCCCAGCGGAACATGCCGGGGCGTTTGATCCACATGCGTCCGGAGGCAGACTGGATTTCACGGTTGTTGCCATCCACCACCACCTGGCTGAAATCGGCGGACAGGGTCTGTAAATCATGAAAAAAATCCGCCAGGCTGGCCGGCATGGCATCGGCCAGCACCGCTGCAGTCATGACCCACAGCAGGCCGGCGAGTAGCATACGTCTGAGGCCGGTCATCATGCGTCCGGCGGTGCTGGTGCCAGTACCTGGCGACTACCGTTGGTTTCCATAGGTCCTACGACACCGGTTTCTTCCATGTGTTCAATCATGCGCGCGGCGCGGTTGTAGCCGATCTTGAGGCGGCGCTGTACCCCCGAGATCGATGCCTTGCGCGTCTGTGTCACGATCATTACCGCCTGGTCGTAGAGCGGATCCGCTTCGGTGTCGTCGCCATCGCCACCGCCATTGGCCGGCGACAGTCCAGGAACGGGCTCGCTGGAAAGCTCGAGGATCTCGGTCATGTATTCCGGTTCGGACTTGCCTTTCAGGTGCGCTGCGACCTTGTGGACCTCATGGTCGGAGACGAAGGCACCGTGTACGCGTACCGGCAAGCTGGTGCCGGGTGCCATGTACAGCATGTCGCCGTGACCCAGCAGCTGTTCCGCGCCCATCTGGTCGAGGATCGTGCGCGAGTCGATCTTGGATGACACCTGGAAGGCGATACGCGTCGGTATGTTGGCCTTGATCAGCCCGGTGATGACATCCACCGAGGGTCGCTGCGTGGCCAGGATGAGGTGCACCCCGGCAGCACGCGCCTTTTGTGCGAGGCGGGCGATCAGCTCCTCGACCTTCTTGCCGACCACCATCATCATGTCGGCCAGTTCGTCGATGATAATGACGATGTAGGGCAGCGGCTGCAGCTCGGGGTGCTCGGTCCCTTCCAGCGCCTGTTCCGGGTTGAACAGTGGATCGGGTATCGGTTCGTCCGCGTCGATTGCCTCGCGCACCTTGCGGTTGTAGTTGGCGATATTGCGCACACCGAGCGCGGCCATCAGTTTGTAGCGGCGCTCCATCTCACCAACACACCAGCGCAAGGCGTTGGCGGCCTCGTTCATGTCAGTAACCACGGGTGTCAGCAAATGCGGGATGCCCTCATAGACCGACAGCTCCAGCATCTTCGGGTCGATCATGATCAGGCGGACGTCTTTGGGCAACGTCTTGTAGAGCAGGCTCAGCACCATGGCGTTGATGCCCACCGATTTGCCCGAACCGGTGGTGCCGGCCACCAGCAAGTGCGGCATCTTCGCCAGGTCAACGACGATCGGCTCGCCGCTGATGTCCTTGCCCAGCGCCAGTGTCAGCGGCGAGCTGGAGGATTCGTATTCCTCGGTATTGAGGATTTCGCTGAGACTGATGATCGAGCGGGTCTCATTGGGGATTTCCAGGCCGATTACGGACTTGCCGGGTATTACCTCGACGACACGCACACTGATGGCGGACAGCGCACGGGCGATGTCCTTGGCGAGATTCGAGATCTGGCTGACTTTTACACCTGGACCGAGGTCGAGTTCGAAGCGTGTGATGACCGGACCCGGATTGACGGCGACGACCTCGACTTCAATGTTGAAGTCCAGCAATTTCATCTCGACCAGGCGCGACATGGCCTCGAGCGAGGATTCTGAATAGCCGGCGTCCTGTGGTCGCGGTTCATCCAGCAGTGCCAGTGGCGGCAGCTCGGAATCGGCCGGCGGATCGAACAGCGGCACTTGCCGTTCACGTTCCTTGCGGTCACTGGTTTTTGTTTTAGTGATAACCGGTTCGATACGCACCGGCTTGCGCTGCGCGATCTTCTGCTGGCTGGCCTTGATGACCTCCTCGCGTTCTGCACGTGCCCTGCGGGCAGCGAGTTGCTCGGGTATCGCGCTGGCCAGCGCGTAGAGGTAGTCTGCGGCGAGCAGTGCGTACTTGCCGACCAGATCCATCACCACCAGCCAGGAGATGCCGGTGAACAGCGTGACCCCGGTCAGGAACAGGGCCAGCAGGAATAAGGTTGCCCCGACCGGGCTGACGACATCCGCCAGGTTGTTCCAGGTGACATTGCCAAGCGCACCACCGGCACCGGCCGGGAGGAAATGGCCGGCTGCAGCAGACTCCATCGAGGCCAGGCCGCAGCCGGCCCCGAGCGTCAGGAGAAACCCGGCCCAGCGTACTGCCAGCACGTGCAGGTCGATACCGCCCATCGGGGTATGGCCGCGATAGACCAGCCAGCCGCTGTAGCCGACCATGATTGGCAGCAGGTAGGCCATATAGCCAAACAGATAGAGGAGAATATCGGCCAGCCAGGCACCGATAATGCCGCCGGCATTGTGGATGCGCGCCACATCGCCACTGTTCGACCAGCCGGGGTCGGCCGGATGGTAGCTGACCAGCGAGACCAGCAGAAAGATCGCAATCGCACCCAGGATGAGCAATGCGCCTTCGCGCAGGCCATGCGAAACCTGATGAGTGATATATTTTCCGTTGCTTTTATTGCGTCGTGCCTGAGCCAAAATAATCCTCTTTCGTAGGTAAATTCGCCAATCGCTGGATTCTATTCGTTTTTTTGACTGTCAATCAAGTGCTTCCTTGAGGGCCGGATGGACCACTGCACCTTCCTGAACATTGATGGCCTGCGTCAGGACAGGATCTTCATGCCAGTCAGCGCGCGCCAGTCGCTCGACATAGGGTAGCAGCACGGCCGAGAGGGCCTGCGCGGCCGTGCGTGGCACTGCGCCGGGCATGTTGGTGACACAGAAATGCACCACACCCGCCTCCAGGTAAGTCGGTACATCATAATCGGTCGGCCGGGTAGTCTCGACACAACCGCCCTGGTCGACCGAGATATCCACGATGACACTGCCAGGTTGCATACTCTCAACCATTTCCCGGGTGACGATATGCGGTGACAGGCTGCCGGGACGCAGGGCCGCCGCAATCAGCAGATCCGCATGTGCCACTTTCCTTGCGATACTGTCCGGGTAGGGATACAGGGTGGTGATGTTCGGCCCCACCTGCCGCATGTCGGCGAGACGTTCGCGGCGCACGTCGAATACGGTCACATCGGCACCCATGGCCGCGGCCATGGCTGCGGCGTTGCCACCGGCATGGCCCGCACCGATGACCACCACGCGGCCACGCCGGGTACCGGGCAGGCCTCCCAGCAACAGGCCCTTGCCACCCTGCGGGCGATGCAGCAGGTGGCTACCGACCTGGGCGGCGATGCGCCCGGCAATATCGCTCATCGGCGCCAGCAGCGGGAGATCTCCGCCGGCCGTGGCCACCGTCTCGAAGCCGATGGCCGTCAGGCCAATGGACTGCAATTGCGCAGTGAGTTCCGGTGCCGGTGCCAGGTGCAGAAAGGAGAACAGCGTGTGATCGCGACGCAACAGGGCCAGGTCGGATGCAACCGGTTCCTTGACCTTGATGATTAGCTCAGCCTGCTCGTAGGTTGCGGCGGCATCGGCGACGATGACCGCACCGGCCGCCGTGAACTGCGCATCCGGGTAACCGGAGAGCACCCCCGCCCCCTGTTCGACAAACACCGTATGGCCGTCGCGGACCAGCGCCTCGCAGGCGGCCGGTAACAGCGCTACGCGGCCCTCCTGTGGCTTGACCTCGCGCGGTATACCGATCTTCATGCCCGCTTTACCCCTTCATGGAAGTTCCGTAACATGCGCTGGGCCGTGTGCCCGCGGCAACCGGAGTGCGGAACATTTCGCGTAATGGTCTGTCGGTAAGCGGTAATCTGGCTGTTCCTCGACGTAAGTTTGCATAATGGGCATTGTTAACCGGAGTCATTATACATGAGCGCTACCAAGCACTGCCGTCTTCTGATACTGGGCTCCGGCCCTGCCGGCTATACCGCCGCCGTCTATGCGGCGCGCGCCAACCTGGAGCCTGTACTGATCACAGGACTCGAACAGGGCGGCCAGCTCATGACGACGACCGAGGTGGAAAACTGGCCGGGCGGCTTTGAGGATACCCAGGGACCTGCCCTGATGGAGGACATGCGCAAGCATGCCGAGCGCTTCAATACCGAGATACTGTTCGACCATATCCACAGCGTCGACCTGCAACAGCGTCCCTTCCGGCTGGAGGGCGATTCCGGTGTCTACACCTGTGACGCCCTGATCATCGCGACCGGTGCCTCGGCCATGTATCTGGGACTGGAGTCCGAGGAGGCCTTCAGGGGCAAGGGGGTTTCCGCCTGCGCAACCTGTGACGGCTTCTTTTACAAGGGACAGCCCGTGGCGGTGATCGGCGGAGGCAATACCGCGGTCGAGGAGGCACTGTATCTGGCCAATATCGCCTCACATGTCACGCTGGTGCATCGACGCGACCAGCTGCGTGCGGAGAAGATCCTGCAGGATCGCCTGTTCAGTAAAGAGCGGGAAGGTGTAGTGACCATTCTCTGGGACAATGTGCTCGATGAAGTGACCGGCGATGACAGTGGTGTGACCGGCATTCGTGTCCATAACGTCAAGGATGACACGCTGCGTGATATTGATGTACACGGCGTCTTCATTGCCATCGGCCACCAACCGAACACGCAGATTTTTGACGGCCAACTGGACATGAGCGGCGGCTATATCAGGGTGAAGAGCGGTCTCGAGGGGATGGCGACCGCGACCAGCATTGCCGGCGTGTTCGCCGCCGGCGACGTCAGCGATCATGTCTATCGTCAGGCCGTCACTTCCGCGGGAACCGGCTGCATGGCCGCGCTGGATGCAGAGGTCTATCTTGACAGTCTGGCCCACGACGCGGCGGACTGAACGGCTGGCGCCTGCCCTGCCGCGCAGCTGAGGCAGGTTACGGACTTGCATACATCTGTCGTCAGCGATATCACGTCCATACCGGCCGCTGACTGGAACCGGGTTGCCGGTACCGATCATCCCTTTACCCGCCACGAATTCCTCGCCGCGCTGGAACGCAACGGCTGTGTGGGCGAGGCACATGGCTGGTTGCCCTGCCACGTCGTGGTTTATGACGAGAACGACCGGCTGTGCGGGGCTGCGCCGCTCTACCGGAAGGACAATTCCTACGGCGAATTCGTATTCGACTGGGCGTGGGCCGATGCCTGGCACCGTGCCGGCATCAATTACTATCCCAAGCTGGTCTCGTCGATCCCGTTTACCCCGGTCACGGGGCAGCGCCTGCTGGTTGATGCCGGGGCAGACCGGGCAACCATCACGCAGCACCTGGTCGAGAAGGCGCTGGCATTGGCGGACGAATCCGCCTGTTCGTCCCTGCACTGGCTGTTCACCAGCCCGACCGATACCGAAAGACTGCAGGAATTCGATCACCTGCGCCGTACCAGCTGCCATTTCCACTGGCACAATGCCGGTTATGGCGCGTTCGACGATTTTCTCGCCGCACTGAGTTCACGCAAACGCAAGAAAATCCGCCGTGAACGACGCAGGGTGCATGAGGCAGACATCCAGTTGCGTACCCTGCACGGACCGGACATGTCGGACGCGGACTGGGAGGTGATGTACGGCTTCTACCGTTCTACCTTCGACCGCAAATGGGGGGTACCGAGCCTGACCCTGGGATTTTTCCGCGAGATCAGCCACACCATGGGTGACCAGGTCGTGCTGGTGTTCGCCATGAAATCGGGTGAACCGGTGGCAGGTGCCATCATGCTGCGCGGTAGCGACGCGCTCTACGGGCGCCACTGGGGTTGTCGCCAGGACTGGCACAGCCTGCACTTCGAAACCTGTTATTACCAGGGTATCGATTACTGCATCCGCCATGGTCTGCGACTGTTCGAACCCGGTGCGCAGGGTGAGCACAAGATCAGTCGCGGTTTTTTGCCGACCTATACCTGGTCGGTACACTGGATCAGGGATCTCCGCTTTCGCGAGGCCATTCGGCATTACCTGCTGCAGGAACATGAGCTGATGGTCGATTATCACGATGATCTGCAGCTGACCTCGCCGTTCCGGCAGGTCAGCAGCTGACGCCCGCACAATGCACAGGTAACGGCCATGGCGCACCACCAGGGACCTGCTCCCTACTGGATCGACCCGGACAACCCGGACATCTACTTTCCGGATGTCGAGCACGCGCTGCTGGAGCCAGACGGTCTGCTGGCCATTGGCGGTGACCTGCGGCCCGAGCGCCTGCTATATGCCTACCAGAATGGCATCTTCCCGTGGTATGGGCCGGATCAGCCGATCCTCTGGTGGTCGCCCGATCCGCGCCTGGTGTTGTTCCCCGACCGCCTGCATGTCTCGCGCAGCCTCGCCAAGACCCTGCGCCAGGAGCGTTTCACCGTGACGTTCGATACGGCCTTCGAGCACGTGATCCATGAATGTGCCGCGCCGCGGCGGGGACAGGCCGGCACCTGGATAACGGACGAAATGCAGCAGGCCTACATACAGATGCACCATCTGGGGTATGTGCACTCGGTCGAATGCTGGCAGGGAGGCCGTCTTGTTGGCGGGCTATACGGACTGGCAATGGGACGGGTATTTTTTGGCGAGTCCATGTTTACCCGGGTGGCCGATGCATCGAAAGTCGGTTTTGTCACACTGGTTCGACAGCTGCAGCGCTGGGGCTACCGGCTGATTGACTGCCAGGTGCATACCGGTCACCTGGAGAGTCTGGGGGCGACCTTGATCCCGCGGCAGAAGTTCACAGGATTGCTGAAACACGAGACCTGGCAGTCAAATAACGCCCCCTGGGTGCCGGAACAGAGCAGCCGTTGAGGCCGACACCGGGCAGTACCGTGAACGGCATTTGACAGTATCGATTTTCAGGTATAATGCGCCGCTGATTCAGTCAGTCCAGGAATACCATGGCGAAAGAAGATCATATTGAAATGGAAGGGACGGTCATCGAGACCTTGCCGAATACCATGTTCCGTGTCGAGCTGGAAAACGGCCACATCGTGACCGCCCACATTTCCGGCAAGATGCGCAAACACTACATCCGTATCCTCAGGGGTGACAAGGTCACCGTCGAGCTCACGCCCTATGACCTGTCCAAGGGTCGCATCACCTATCGCGCACGCTAGGCAACAACATCCGGATTATCTGTTTGCACTAAAAGGTGTGTCGATTTTGGCAGGACGCTCCTGCAAGAAACCTCAAATCGGGTTGCAACTCAGGACACCGGCACTTCCTTGCCCTTGATGTCGAAGGCAAGTTTGTCGTCCTCGACACGGACAATCAGGTGCCCCCCCTTGGCGAGCTTGCCAAACAGCAATTCCTCCGCCAGCGGCTTTTTGATGTGTTGCTGGATCAGGCGTGCCATCGGGCGTGCGCCCATCTTCGGATCATAGCCGTGCTCCGCCAGCCACAACCGGGCTGACTCGACCACATCGATCGTGACCTGCTGGTCCTGCAACTGCGCCTCCAGTTCGAAGATAAATTTATCCACCACCTGCACGATGACCGTGGGATCGAGTGAGTTGAATTGCACGATGGCGTCCAGCCGGTTCCTGAACTCAGGGGTAAACAGTTTCTTGATGGCTTCCATGGCGTCGGACGAATGGTCCTGGTTGCGGAAGCCGATCGATGGCCGGCTCATTTCGTGGGCGCCCGCATTGGTTGTCATGACCAGAATGACATTGCGGAAATCCGCCTTGCGTCCGTTGTTATCTGTCAGCGTGCCGTGATCCATCACCTGCAGCAGCAGATTGAAGACATCCGGGTGTGCCTTCTCGATTTCATCCAGCAGCAGGACCACGTGTGGTGACTTGTTGATAGCCTCGGTCAACAAACCACCCTGGTCATAACCGACGTAACCGGGTGGCGCCCCGATCAGACGGGACACGGTATGCCGTTCCATGTACTCGGACATGTCGAAGCGCACGAGCTCAACACCGAGGATGCGGGCCAGCTGGCGCGTCACCTCGGTCTTGCCCACGCCGGTCGGTCCGGCAAACAGGAATGAACCGATCGGCTTGGCCTCGCTGCCGAGCCCGGAGCGTGACATTTTGATGGAGGTTGCCAGCGTATCGATGGCCTCGTCCTGGCCGTACACCACCATCTTCAGGTCGCGCTCGAGCGTGCGCAGGGTTTCCTTGTCGGAGGCAGACACGGATTTCTCCGGGATTCTGGCCATTTGTGCAATGACATGCTCGATGTCCGCCACACCGATGGTTTTCTTGCGCCGCGAGGGTGGTCGCAGGCGCTGGCCCGCACCGGCCTCGTCGATGACGTCGACCGCCTTGTCCGGTAGGTGGCGGTCATTGATGTAACGGTCGGCGAGTTCGGCCGCCATCCGCAGCGCGTGCGCTGAATACTTGACCTTGTGGTGTTCCTCGAAGCGGGGCTTCAGCCCTTTCAGGATCGTGATGGTTTCTTCCACGCTCGGCTCGTTGATGTCGACCTTCTGGAAGCGGCGCGACAGCGCATGATCCTTCTCGAAAATACCGCGGTATTCCTGGTAGGTGGTCGAGCCGATGCATTTCAGCTCACCCGAGGCCAGCATCGGCTTGATCAGGTTGGACGCGTCCATCACGCCGCCGGAAGCCGCGCCGGCACCGATCATGGTATGGATCTCGTCGATGAAGAGAATGGCGCCCTCTTCTTTCTTCAATTGTCCGAGGACAGCCTTGAAGCGCTTCTCGAAATCGCCGCGATACTTGGTGCCGGCCACCAGCGAACCCAGATCGAGCGAGTATATGGTGCAGTTGAGCAGGACATCGGGTACCTCGCCCTCGACGATCATTTTCGCCAGGCCTTCCGCCAGTGCGGTTTTGCCCACACCGGCTTCCCCGACGAACAGCGGATTGTTCTTGCGGCGACGGCACAGGATCTGCACCGTGCGCTCGATCTCGGCACGCCGGCCGATGAGCGGGTCGATCTTGCCCTGCGCGGCCAGTTCATTGAGATTGCTCGCAAACGTCTCGAGCGGTTGCTTGGCAGTGGTGTCCTGGGTATCGGGTTCGCTGCCACCCTCGAGGTTCTCCTCCGGCTGATCGTTGACCTTGGATATGCCGTGGGAGATATAGTTGATGACGTCCAGTCGCGTGATACCCAGCTTGTTCAGGAAATAAACGGCCTGGGATTCCTGCTCACTGAAAATGGCTACCAGCACGTTGGCGCCGGTTACCTCGTTCTTGTCCGAGGACTGGACGTGGAAAACGGCGCGCTGCAGGACACGCTGGAAACCGAGTGTCGGCTGGGTTTCGCGGGTATCATCGGTCGACAGTCGCGGCGTGGTTTCATCGAGGAATTTGCTGACATCCTGCCTGAGCTGTTCGATATTGCCGCCGCAGGCACGCAGCACTTCCACGGCCGAGGGATTACCGAGCAGGGCGTAGAGCAGGTGCTCAACCGTCATGAATTCGTGGTGATGCTCTCGCGCTTCCTTGAAGGCAAGATTGAGTGTGAATTCAAGTTCCTTGCTTAGCATGACTCCACCCCTCTGGCTAGGCCTCTTCCATACTGCACAGCAGCGGATGCTGGTGCTGTTGCACATACTCGCTGACCTGCGCAACCTTGGTCTCTGCAATCTCGTAGGTGTAAACCCCGCATACACCCTTGCCCTGGCTGTGCACCTGCAACATGACCCGCGTCGCCTTCTCGCGGTCCATGCCGAACAGCTTTTCCAGCAAGCTCACGACGAACTCCATCGGGGTGTAGTCGTCATTCAGCAGGAACACCTTGTACAGGGAGGGTTCCTTGAGCTTCGGCTTCGCCTCCTCGAGTGCCAGCCCGTCGTCACCGCGATGTTCGCCCATATTCGCCATTTGCCGTCTTTCTGCCTGTTACCCGGTCGTGCCTTCACTGCATTCAGGAGCATTTTATCACCTATTTCATATGCATACATATCCAAATGAGCAGGAGGCCCGTATTGGCGGCCGCGGGTAACACAAAATAAATCGGCACCACAGGCGCGATCTTGACGACCGGCAGGGCTACTACCGGGCGAAAAAAGGCCGTCCGTGTATACGGACGCCCAGGTGGGCTGGCAAAGCGCCCGTCATTCGGTTGCCGTGCTAACGCTGGCGTGATTTCGTTTGCGTTCGTGCGGTGTCATGAATCGATCGATCGTGACCCATAAAAAAGGCCCCTGCACAGGCAGGGGCCTTGGGGTGGTGCATTCGCCCGCTGACGCCGGCGCCGGGGATTACGGCTCTTCGCCGGACGCCTGGATCAGTGCCTCCTCGATGGCACCCGGTGAACACATGATGTTCATGAAGGTGGCACCGGATTTACTGGCAACCATCGGCAGGTG
>JBATGJ010000302.1:0-26038 GCA_049665685.1 Gammaproteobacteria bacterium | reverse complement strand
AGCTGAAAACGAGCGAATTCCTGATCAGTATCCGCCAGCGCAGTTCGATCCCGGGCGGCACCTGCGATTTTGACCTGCCCGCCTTCCATTTCTGGCTGCAGCAGCCACTACGCAAACGTACGCAGGATCTCGCCGGCTGGCTTGGCAACTTCGATGCCATCGGCCAGGCCATCCAGCTGATCCTGTCCATGACCCGGGACAGCACGCCACTGCAACCGGCAATCGCGGAAGCGGGCGTCTACCAGCAAACGCTGGATCCGACCATGCCCTATCAGCTGGTGCGCATCGAACTCCCGGCCAGTCTGCCCTGCTTTGCAGAACTCAGTGGCGGACGCCACCGGTTCACGGCAAGATTCATGGAATTTTCCGCTGCCGATGATCGCGCCCGACAGACCGATCAGGATGTCGAGTTCGATCTGGCCTGCTGTGTAATCTAGCTGTTTTTTATATACGTATGATAAACAGCCACGTAACCACACGGAAGAATGTATTAACTTTACGTGTTCTTCCGTGGCGGAATTATTTTATATATCAATTTGAAAAAATTTACGGCGACAATTGAGCGGGTCGGTTAATACCCATACCAGGCCATAAACAATGAAAGAGTTCTCCTCACCACCCAGGTCCGTCAAATGCCCCACTTGTTCTGTCAAGGTGGTATGGGCAGCGGAGCAACGCTGGCGGCCATTCTGTTCCGAACGCTGCAGACTGATCGACCTCGGTAAATGGTTTGAAGAATCCAACCGCCTCCCGGCAGATAAAGCTGTCCCGGCCAACATTGAATCCCCTGAGTAGTTGACACCCCTGGCAATATCGATATCCACCTGCCTCAGCATTATGGATCGGGAGTACAGGCAGCCGAGGTTCGTGGTTTACAAATCAGTCCGTTGCCGTACAGCCCCGCATCGAAGCAGGCTCTGCAACACGGTATGCATCAGGTCCGGTACTCGGCGTTGATCTTGACATAATCGTAGGACAGGTCGCAGGTCCACACCTGCTCGCTGGTCTCGCCGCGCGCCAGTATAACCCGGATCGTCATTTCGTCCCGCTCCATGACCTGCTGGCCGGCCTCCTCGGTATAGTCCGCGGCCCGCGCACCATCGCGCACGATACAGACCTCATCGAGCCAGATCCCGACCGCATCGATATCAAGATCTGCGATGCCGGCACGCCCGACCGCGGCAAGTATGCGGCCCCAGTTCGGATCACTGGCAAACAGTGCAGTTTTTACCAGCGGCGAATGGGCGATGGTGTAGGCGACCTGCAGACACTCATCGGCATCGGCACCCTGCTCGACCGAGACGGTGACGAATTTCGTAGCTCCCTCACCGTCATGCACAATCGCCCGGGCCAGTTCCACACACACTGCCTCCACAACCTCGCAAATTGACGCGAATGCTGCGTCTGTTGCCGACAGCAATGGCAGTCCACTGCCACCGGTGGCCACCAGGACACAGGCATCGTTGGTCGAGGTATCGCCATCCACAGTGATACGATTGAAGGAACGTGCGACGGCCCGTTCGAGACACAGCTGCAATGCATCCTTGTCGATCGCAGCATCGGTTGCGATGTAGGCAAGCATGGTCGCCATGTCCGGCCGGATCATCCCCGAACCTTTTGCAATGCCGGTGACCGTAATCTCGCGGCCATCGATACTGACCTGTCGCGTCGCGCCCTTCGGTACTGTATCGGTAGTCATGATGCCGAACGCAGCATCCAGCCAACCCGTTTCCGCCAGGTTTCCCAGCGCCTGCGGCAATGCGGCAACGATCGCGTTGACCGGCAGGCGCTCACCAATCACGCCGGTCGAAAACGGCAGCACGGCCTCCGGCAGCGTGCCGGTACTCGCCGCCAGCGCCGCGCAGCACTGACGCGCAGCCGCCATGCCGGGCATACCGGTGCCGGCATTGGCATTGCCGGAATTGACGATCAGGTAGGCGGGCGCTACCGCCGCCAGGTGTTCTTTCGCCACGACCACCGGTGCCGCACAGAACGCATTGCGCGTAAAGACTGCGGCACATCGACTCCCTTCCGCCAGCTCCATGACTACCAAATCCGGCCCAGCGGTCTTCTTCAGACCGGCACTGGCAGTGCCCAGACGAAATCCGGCAACCGGATTCAGATCAAGCGAAGGATCTTTTTCCATGCGTGGTCTCATGTGAGAGCAGATACTGTCCGCGAATTGTAAATAACCGTCATCCTCGCGAAAGCGGGGATCCAGCCTGAAAATTGCAGAATCAATAAATATTAAAGGAGCAACCGACGATTCAGTTCAACTTGCCGTGACACTGCTTGTACTTCTTGCCCGATCCGCAGGGACAGGGCTCGTTGCGGCCGATCTTGCGTCCCTGGCGGGTAAACGGTTGCTGCACACCCCCCTCTTCCGCAGGGGGTTCGTCCAGCGCACCGGCCTCTTCATGTTTGAAATTCATTTGTGACTGTGCACGACGCTGTTCCTCAACGGCCTCGACATCCGACTGGGCCCGCACCTGGACCTTCGTCAGTACCACCAGGACCTCGTGCTTGATGCGTTCCAGCATATCGGTAAACATCTGGAACGCCTCTTTCTTGTATTCCTGCCGTGGATCCTTCTGTGCATAGCCGCGCAGGCCAATGCCCTGCCGGAGGTAATCCATTGCCGCCAGGTGTTCCTTCCATGCGCCATCCAGTACCTGCAACATGACGGCCTTTTCGAAATGCCGGACCACCGACGGTCCTGCCAATGCCTCTTTCTCCTTGTAGCCATCTATCATCGTCGCCAGGATACGCTCGCGCAGCGTCTCCTCGTGCAGGTCATCGTCCTCATCCAGCCACTGGCCAACCGGCATCTCCAGCGCGAATTCCTGCTGGAAGGCCTCTTCCAGGCCCGGGGTATCCCACTGCTCGTCTACCGAGCCCGGCGTAATAAACTGGTCAATCAGGCCGTTGACGACATCCTCGCGAATGGCATTCACCGTCTCGGAGATATCCTCCGATTCCATCAGCTCGTTACGCTGCTCATAGACCACCGAACGCTGGTCATTGGCAACATCATCGTATTCCAGCAGGGTCTTGCGGATATTGTAGTTGTGCTGTTCGACCTTGCGCTGGGCATTTTCGATTGCCTTCGTCACCCATGGATGCTCGATCGCCTCACCCTCCTCCATGCCCAGTTTCTGCATCAGACCGGCCACCCGGTCTGAGGCGAAAATACGCATCAGGTTGTCCTTGAGTGAAAGATAGAAACGACTGGAGCCCGGATCGCCCTGGCGCCCGGAACGTCCGCGCAGCTGATTGTCGACCCGTCGGGATTCATGCCGCTCGGTACCGACAATATGCAGGCCGCCGGCCGCGATGACCTGGTCATGTCGTTGCTGCCAGTTCTCGGTATGTTTCCTGATGACCTCCGCGTCCGCATTATCCAGTGCTTCCAGCTCAACCTTGAGACTACCACCCAGTACGATATCGGTACCGCGACCTGCCATGTTGGTGGCAATCGTGATCGTACCGGGACGCCCGGCCTCGGCCACGATCTGGGCCTCCCTGGCATGCTGCTTGGCATTCAGCACGGCATGCCTGATATTCGCCTTATTCAGCAGCTTTGACAGGTACTCGGACGTTTCGACCGAGGCGGTACCGACCAGCACCGGTTGCCCACGTTGCTGACAGTCGCGCACATCCTCCATGATGGCCGCGAACTTCTCTTCCATGGTCAAAAAGACCAGGTCACCCATGTCGTCGCGGACCATGGGGTTGTGCGTGGGTATCACGACAACCTCGAGCCCGTAGATCTGCTGCAGCTCGAAGGCCTCGGTATCCGCGGTACCCGTCATGCCGGACAGTTTGTCGTAGGTGCGGAAATAATTCTGGAAGGTGATCGAAGCCAGCGTCTGGTTCTCGTTCTGGATCGGCAGCCCCTCCTTGGCCTCTATTGCCTGGTGCAGTCCCTCGGACCAGCGTCGGCCAGGCATGGTGCGCCCGGTGAATTCATCCACGATGACCACCTGGCCGTCCTTAACAATATAGTCGACGTCACTCTGAAACAGCAGGTGGGCGCGCATGGCTGCATTCAGATGGTGCATGATATTCAGATTGGCGGCATCGTAGAGACTTTCACCTTCCTTCAGCAGACCGTTCCGAATGAGCATTTTCTCGACATGTTCATGGCCCGCCTCCGTCAGGAATACCTGCCGGTTTTTCTCTTCCAGCGTGTAATCACCCGGACCCTCTTCCTGTTCCTGCAGGGTCAGTTCCGGCACCAGCCCGTTCATCTTTATATACAGGTCGGAATGCTCATCGACTGGTCCCGAGATCACCAGCGGGGTACGCGCCTCGTCGATCAGGATGGAGTCCACCTCGTCGACAATGGCAAAGGCATGCGCGTTCTGCACACGGTCCCCGGCAGTAAACGCCATGTTGTCGCGCAGGTAGTCGAAACCGAATTCGTTGTTGGTGCCGTAGGTGATATCCGCACGGTAGGCCGCCTGCTTTTCATCAAAGCCCTGCCCGGCCACAGTCACGCCGGTCGTCAGGCCGAGAAATTCGTATACCTTGCCCATCCAGTCTGCGTCGCGCCGTGCCAGGTAATCATTGACGGTGACAAGGTGCACACCCGCGCCGCTCAATGCATTGAGATAGCCTGGCAGCGTTGCGACCAGGGTCTTGCCCTCGCCGGTGCGCATCTCGGCAATCTTGCCCTCGTGCAGTACCATCCCGCCGATCAGCTGGACATCGAAATGGCGCATTTCGAGTACCCGCCGCGCAGCCTCGCGCACGGTGGCAAAGGCCTCCGGCAACAGGTCATCCAGGGACTCGCCGGCCGCCAGGCGGGCACGGAATTCATCCGTCCGGCTGCGCAACGCCTCATCGGAGAGCTCCTTGAGGCCGGGTTCCATATCATTGATGCGGGCCACTACCCGTGACATGCGTTTTAGCTGGCGGTCATTGCGACTGCCGAACAGTTTGCGAACTATATTAATGTCCATGAAATTCCGAGAGAAAAGCCGTCATTGTAGAGGCGGGCATGATACCTCATGTGCCCTCAAATTAGCAGCGGGAAGGACCGGCCAGGGGCCGGCAGTCGACCTATTGGTCGAGATAGCGGGATGGATTGACGGCCTTGCCGTTACGCAGCACCTCGAAGTGCACATGCGGGCCGGTGGAACGGCCGCTGGATCCCATCAGGGCGATCTGCTCGCCCTTCTTGACGGTGTCACCGACCTTCACGAGGTTGCGCTCGTTATGGCCGTAACGCGTGGTATAGCCATTACCGTGGTTGATCTCGACCAGGTGGCCATAACCGTAACGCTTGCCTGACCAGCTGACCACGCCCTCACCGACCGCAATTACATCCGCGCCCTGCTTGCCGGCAAAATCCAGCCCCTTGTGGAATTCGCGCTTGCCCGTAAACGGGTCGTTACGCTTGCCAAAGCCCGATGATAACCAGCCATCGGTGATCGGGCGGCCGGACGGCATGACCCGTTCGCTCAGACTGCGACTTAGCAGAACCGATTCCAGCACGGACAGCTTCCGTTCCCGGTCGGCCATCTCGCGATCGAGCTCGTCGAGCATGCCTAGAAAATCGTTGAACGGCACGGATTTCTCCGGCTGGACGTCGTGCGGACCACCCATGGCCGGCAGGGAACCGAAATCAAACTCGGCCTGGTCAAGGTCACCCTGGCTGACCAGCCGTTCGCCCAGTGCATTCATGCGCAGCATCTGCGCCTGCAGCTGGCCGATGCGCACTGCCAGGGCGTCGAGATCCGCCTGTGCAGCGTGGCGGATCGCGGTAATTTCAGCCTCCTTCTGGCGTACATCTTCCTGCCAGGCCGCCACATAATTAAGTTCATCGGCGCCCATGCGGATACCGCTGTATAAGACCGCAGCGATAATCACCGCCAGGCTGCCGAACACCCACAGGGCAAACCGGGCCGGATTGACCTCGAAGCTCCAGACCTGTCCCTGCCGTCTTGTAAACAGTATGATATTCATATATACAATGCTCGAAAATTCATGAACAAGCCGCTAAAAGTCAATAAATTGCTGCGATCCGGCCCGTTATCGCCGCTCCTTGCACGAGCCCGCGAGCTCGTGGCACTGGATGAACATGTTCATGCCCTGTTGCCATTGCCACTGCAGGCGCATTGCCACGTTCTGTCCGTACGCGACCGCATGCTGGTCCTGGCGGCCGATTCACCGGTTTGGGCGGCACGACTGAGATTTCATGCGCCAAAACTCGTCAAACAGCTATCCCGACAGCAGACTGTGGCCGTTCGCACAGTCCGTATCCGGGTAAGACCCCCTGAAAAAACAACAACTTCGGCTGGCAAACAGCCTTCAGGCCAGCACCAGGGTCCCCTTCGCAGCGCCGCATTAAAGCAGGCTGCACAGAATGTATCGGACCCTCGACTGAAATCTGCACTACTTAGATTGTCCCGACGCTAGGACCATACTCGAACCGGTGGGTTCAGGCACTCGCGGTGTCGGGAAGGATCAGCTGGACGGGACTGGCTGCAGGAACGATATCGGTGCGTCGCTGACGTCTTCGAACGCCACCTCTTCCCACGCCGACGTGTCTGCAACCAGGGCACGCAACAACTTGTTGTTCAGTGCGTGCCCCGACTTGTAGCCGTTGAATGCGCCAATGAGGCTGCGACCAAGCAGATAAAGATCGCCGATGACATCGAGGATCTTGTGCTTAACGAACTCGTCGCAGTAACGCAGGCCGTCTTCATTAAGCACCCTGAAATTGTCCAGGACCACCGCGTTATCGAGGCTGCCGCCAAGCGCCAGCTTGCGTTCCCGCAATTGCTCGATTTCGTGCATGAAGCCAAACGTGCGAGCACGACTGACCTCCTTGACAAACGAGGTCGTGGAAAAATCTATTTCCGCATGTTGTGTATTCGACTTGAAGACCGGGTGGTCGAACTCGATGGTAAAACCAACCTTGAAACCGTCAAACGGGTCGAAGCGTGCGATCTTGTCGCCGTCCTCAACCTGTACCGGTCGTTTGATACGGATAAACCGCTTGGCTGCATTCTGCTCCTCGATCCCGGCCGTCTGGATCAGGAACACGAAGGGGCCGGCACTGCCGTCCATAATTGGCACTTCCGCTGCACTCAGATCGATGTAGGCATTATCAATGCCCAGCCCGGCCATGGCAGACAGCAGATGTTCCACCGTAGAGATACGCACATCGTCCCGCATCAGGGTAGTCGACAGGCGGGTATCCCCCACATTTTCCGGACGTGCCGGTATCTGCACCGGCCGGTCCAGATCGACACGACAGAACACAATACCGGTATTCACCGGCGCCGGTCGCAGTGTGAGGTATATTTTTTCGCCCGTGTGCAGACCCACACCGGTCGCACGGATCACATTCTTGAGAGTACGTTGTCGAATCATGGCTTTGGATTCCCCCCAGAAAAGCGCCGATTTCTCAGACAAGTACCGGAAAAGCCGCAGGCATATTAGCACGCGCTCATTAACCTGCTTGGAACAAGGGTCTTGCCTTCACGCCATCAATAAATGATGACATTTCCATCAATAAATCTTATCTCCTCATAAACCAGACGGGCACTGACGACCGGGACTGGACAACCCGGCCATCAGCCCGCTGCCTGTTAATCGGCCTGGCGACGCAGGAAGGCCGGTATGTCGAGGTAATCCATATCCTCGGCAGTGTTGCCAACGCCCTTGTTACGCTTGCGAATAACCGTCGGCGTGTCGTAATCCGTCGCCCCGCCCGCGCTTTCTTCCACCGCCTTGCTTGCAGTCGCTCTTTTGCGGGTAACGTGGACCAGCGAGGGTTTTTCACCGGACGACTTGGCCTGCACCTGCGAACCCAGACCGGTGGCCACGACGGTGACACGCAACTCGTCACGCATATCCGGATCGATCACGGTACCCACCACCACCGTGGCGTTCTCCGAGGCAAATTCCTTGACGGTATTGCCGACCTCCTCGAATTCGCCGATACCCAGATCCAGACCGGCCGTCACATTCACCAGGATGCCGTTGGCGCCCATCAGGTCAATATCCTCCAGCAGCGGACTGGCCACCGCGGCCTCGGCCGCCTCGCGCGCCCGATCCTCACCCTTGGCAGTACCTGACCCCATCATGGCCATACCCATCTCGGACATGACAGTACGCACGTCGGCAAAGTCAACATTGATCAGGCCGGGACGCGTAATCAGCTCGGCGATACCCTGCACGGCACCCAGCAACACGTCGTTGGCCGACCTGAACGCATCCAGCAGACTGATCTGCTTGCCGAGGACGGCCTGCAGCTTCTCATTCGGAATCGTGATCAGCGAATCCACGTACTGACTGAGATCCTTGATGCCGTTATGTGCAACATGCAGGCGGCGACTACCCTCGAAGGTGAACGGCTTGGTCACCACGGCAACGGTGAGAATGCCCAGCTCCTTGGCGATCTCGGCCACGACCGGGGCCGCACCGGTGCCGGTACCGCCACCCATACCCGCGGTAATGAACAGCATATCGGAGCCTGCGATCACCTCGGCAATGCGTTCACGGTCATCGTGGGCAGCCTGTCGGCCGACATCCGGATTGGCACCGGCTCCCAGTCCCTTGGTGATCTCGCTGCCGATCTGCAGGGTCGTGCGCGCCGACATGGCCTGCAGTGCCTGCGCATCAGTGTTGGCGCAAACGAAATCCACGCCGTCGATATTCGCTTCTACCATGTGCTGAACGGCATTGCCGCCACCACCGCCGACGCCGATCACCTTGATAACAGCGCTTTGTCCACATGAGTCCAGTAATTCAAACATGATGTCTCCTCCTTAGCAGAAACAACCAGTACAGCCCGTCAGTATTACAATCGCCACCGCGCCAACCTTGATGAACACGGCGACACCATTACGTCTGATAAATCTAAAAATTTCCCTGAAACCAACCTTTCATCCTGTCCCATACACCGTGCAATCCCTTGCCAAGACCGATATCCATCGAACGCTGATCACGGTTGTGATGACCGAACAGCAACAACCCGACCCCGGTCGCATAAATCGGGTTGCGCACAACATCCACCAGTCCGGTGACGTACTGGGGTACACCCAGACGTACCGGCATATGAAAGATTTCCTCTGCAAGATCCACCAGCCCCTCGATCTTTGCGCTGCCGCCGGTCATGACGATGCCGGACGCAATCAGATTCTCGAAACCGCTGCGCTGCAGCTCCGCCTGGATCAATGTCAGCAATTCCTCGTAACGCGGCTCCACCACCTCGGCCAGTGTGTGGCGCGCCAGCTGGCGCGGTGGCCGGTCACCCACGCTGGGCACCTCGATACTTTCCTCGGCGCTGGCCATCTGCGTCAGGGCACAGGCGTACTTGATCTTGATCTCCTCCGCATGCTGCATGGGCGTGCGCAGGGCAACGGCGATGTCATTGGTCACCTGGTCGCCGGCTATCGGGATGACTGCGGTATGGCGAATCGCACCATCGGTAAATATGGCGATGTCCGTCGTGCCGCCACCGATGTCGACGATACATACACCGAGTTCTTTTTCGTCTTCCGTCAGTACCGAGTAACTCGATGCCAGCTGCTCGAGAATGATGTCGTCCACCTCGAGTCCGCAGCGACGCACACACTTGATGATGTTCTGCGCCGCGCTGACTGCACCGGTTACCATATGTACCTTGGCCTCCAGCCGGACACCCGACATGCCCACCGGCTCGCGGATGCCTTCCTGGTTATCGATGACAAAATCCTGCGGCAGGATATGCAGAATTTTCTGATCGGCAGGAATCGCGACCGCGCGTGCCGCATCGATTACCCGCTCGACATCCGTCGGGCTGACTTCCTTGTCGCGGATGGCGACGATCCCGTGCGAGTTCAGACTGCGGATATGGCTGCCCGCGATACCCGCATACACGGAGTGGATCTGGCAGCCGGCCATCAGTTCTGCCTCTTCGATCGCGCGCTGGATCGAGTGCACCGTGGACTCGATGTTGACTACGACACCTTTTTTCAGCCCACGCGAGGGATGCGAACCGATGCCGACGACCTCGAGCTCACCGTCGGCCAGCACCTCCCCGACGATCGCAACCACCTTGGAGGTACCGATATCCAGCCCGACAATCAGATTCTTTTCAGTCTTTTTTGGCATCCCGTCATATATCCCGTTTTGCAACCACTTCGCCGGCAGGCGGAGGCTGCCAGTACACCGAAAATCCATTGCTGTAGCGCATGTCGACACTCTTCAGATCAGCCAGCCGCCCGTCGAACACGTCCGGATAAGCACGCACGAACCGTTGCAGGCGATCCCAGGGACGGGCACGCCCGAGTTTCAGCTGCACCCCGTTATCCAGCTGCAGTGACCAGGCCCGGCGCCGGTCCATCGCGAGGTGCGTGACCTCCACATTCAGCGCCTGCAGTGTCCGGCTTGCTTCGCGGTACCGCTGCAGCACCCTTGCGGCCTGGCCATCGGGTCCGGCGAGCTGCGGCAGCCCGGTCAGCATCTGCCCTGAGCGTGGTGTAAATACCTCGCCCGCATCATTCAGGTAACTGTCTCCGTTCCAGCCGACCACTGGCCGTTGTTCGAAAATGTGTACCCGCAGGCTTGCCGGCCAGATACGGCGCACCTTGGCATGATGTACCCACGGCAGCTCCTCTGCGGCGGCACGCACGCTGTCCACGTCCACGGTAAAAAAGCCGCCCGTGGTATGCGGCGCCACAGCCGCCTGCAGGTTCACCTTCTGCAGGTGTCTGAACTCGCCCTTGACCTCGACGACGTCCAGTGGAAACCGGTACGGATCCGACAGCCACCGCATACCCGCGGCACTCGTCAGGCCAAGCATGCCGAGCAGCAGCAGACCGGACCACGAGCGACGGTGCGTGCCGACCCATGCACTCAGTCCTTGCAGCAGCTTGCCTGTGCCACTGTCAGGCATGCATTACCTCCCCGACCTGCCGCGACACTGCCGTATCCAGGATGCGCAGCACGAGTTGTGTGAAATCGATACCCTCTGCCTTGGCCGCCATCGGTACGAGACTGTGGTCAGTCAGCCCCGGCACGGTGTTGACCTCGATAAACCAGGCCCTGCCGGCCTCATCCAGCATGAAATCGACACGTCCCCAGCCGCTTGCTCCCACGGCAAGAAATGCGGCCAGCGCCTGTGCCTGCAAGCGGGTTTCCAGGGCGTCATCCAGACCGCAGGGCACCAGGTAACGGGTGGTATCTGCCTGGTACTTGGCTGCATAGTCGTAAAAAACATTCGGCGTCTCGAGCCTGATCAGCGGTAATACCGTCTCGCCGAGAATGCCGGCCGTGTACTCACCACCTGTAATCCACCGTTCAATCAGAACCTGGGTGTCGTAGCGGGCCGCTCTCTCCCAGGCGTCCACCAGTCCACCGGCCGTTTCCACCTTGCTGATACCGATACTCGAACCCTCGTGCGCCGGTTTGATGATGACCGGGTAAGGCAGGCTGTCGCACACCGCCTCGGCCTCTGCGCGCGTAGTCACCAGCCAAAAGTCCGGTGTTGAGATACCGGCACTTTGCCAGACCTGCTTGGTGCGTAACTTGTCCATCGCCAGTGCCGAGCCAAGCACGCCGCTGCCGGTATAGGCCAGCCCCGCGGTCTCCAGCATGCCCTGTATGACCCCGTCTTCGCCGCCACGGCCATGCAGCGCGATAAATGCGCGCGTATAGGCACCGTCGAGCAGCCGCAGCTGAAATCCCGCTTCGCCGGTATCCACACCCTGGGCGTCGACGCCGGCAGACTGCAGTGCAGCCAGCACCGCAGCACCGCTCTGCAGGGAGATCTCACGTTCGGCCGAGAGACCACCCATCAGTACTGCCACCTTGCCGTAGTCGCGTTGTTCACCTGTTGCACCTGCATTCATCCAGTCATTACCTGCTGCTGCCACATACACTCCCGCCCCTTTATCCCCGGTCTTTGGGGGCTCAGGGGAGGGTTGGGGAGAGGGGATCAAAAATAGAAATTGCCCGCTTGTTTCCCTCTCCCTGGCCCTCTCCCAAAGAGAGAGGGCATGCTCTGCTTATGTCATGGCAAGTAAAATTCATTACCCAGCTGCGTGTTCACCGACAATGCGGACTTCCGTTTCCAATCGCACCCCGTATTGCTGCTCGACCGTACCCTGCACCTGGTTCAGCAGGGTCTCGATGTCGGCCGCCGTGGCATCACCGGTGTTGACGATGAAGTTGGCGTGCTTTTCCGACACCTGTGCACCCCCGATACGCCGGCCCTTGAGGCCCGACGCCTCGATCAGGCGCGCCGCATGGTCACCGGGCGGATTGCGAAACACCGAACCGCAGCTGTATTGCTGCACCGGCTGGGTTGCACCACGCTGCGCCAGCAATTCGCGGATGCGTGCCTGCATCTCTCCCGCATCGCCCGGCGACAGGGTGAAATGCGCCGCCAGGAACCATTCCCCGGCCGGCCCCTGTACCGAGCGATAACCGACCCGGTAGTCCGCCTGCGTGCGCGTGTGCAGCCCCCCGGTACGATCGATCGTCTCCACGGCCACGACATGCGCCCAGGTCTCGCCGCCGAAGGCGCCGGCGTTCATCGCCAGTGCACCACCGACCGTTCCCGGGATACCGGCAAAGAATTCAATGCCGGTCATCCCCGCCCGGCTGGATACGCGCGCGACCTTGGCACAGGTCACCCCGGCACCGGCGCGCAGCACGGTGTCATCCAGCCAGTCCAGATCCGTCACTACCGCGTGCAGACAGATCACGGTGCCCGGGAAGCCGCCGTCGCGCACCAGCAGATTACTGCCCAGACCGACCCACAGCAGCGGCTCATCCGGGTCGAGCTGTTGCAGAAACAGCGACAGGTCCTGCACGTCCACCGGCGTGTAGTAATGTCGCGCCGGTCCGCCAACGCGCCACGAGGTGTGCCGCGACATCGGTTCGTCCTCGAGCAGCTCGCCCTGCCAGTGTCGTGTCTGTTCGGCGACCATCATCCTCCCGTTACCGCTTGTCCACGGCCAGGTCCGTGACCAGTTTGGCCGACACGCTGCCGATATCACCGGCACCCAGCGTGAGCAGCACGTCACCGTCAGCGAGCACCCCGGCAAGCACCTCGGACAAGGTGTCCAGTTGCTCGATAAAGACGGGATCAACCTGACCGCGTGCACGAATACCACGCGCCAGGGCACGGCCGTCGGCACCGGCAATCGGGTCTTCACCTGCCGGATAGACTTCACCGAGAACCAGTACGTCGGCAGTCGAGAGCACCTGGATGAAATCGTCGAACAGGTCGTGTGTGCGTGAATAACGATGCGGCTGAAATACCACCACCAGGCGCCGGCCAGGCCAGCCATCCCGCACCGCGGCCAGCGTCGGCGCGATCTCGCGCGGGTGATGGGCGTAATCGTCGATCAGCAGCACGCGGCCCGCGTCCGTCTCTATCTCGCCGGCGATCTGGAAGCGCCGGCCAATCCCCTGGAAGTCGGCCAGTGCCTGTTGAATCGCGGCATCCGCCACACCCAGCTCGGTGGCGACGGCCACGGCGGCCAGCGCGTTCAGCACGTTGTGTCTGCCAGGCAGATTGAGCGTCACCGGCAGGTCCGCTTCATGTCCCGCGCGTCGTACCGTGAAATGCGACTGCCCGCTGTCCTGGCGAATATCCCGGGCCGTCACATCCGCCTGTGCCTCGATGGCATAGGTCAGCACCGGCCGGGTGACCTCATTGAGGATGGACTGTATTTCCGGGTCGTCCAGGCACAGCACGGCAAGACCGTAGAACGGCAGGTGATGCAGGTAATCGATAAACGTCTGGCGCAGGCGATCGAAATCGCCCGCATAGGTCGGCAGGTGGTCGGCATCGATGTTGGTCACCACGGCCATGGATGGCTGCAGGTAGAGGAACGAGGCATCGCTCTCGTCGGCCTCGGCCACCAGGTAATGCCCCGCCCCGAGCTGTGCATGACTGGCGGCACTGTTCAGCTGGCCGCCGATGACGAAGGTCGGATCCAGTCCAGCCTCGGCCAGCAGGCTGGCGATCAGACTGGTGGTGGTGGTCTTGCCGTGGGTACCGGCGACACCGATACCGTAGCGAAAGCGCATCAGCTCGGCCAGCATCTCGGCACGCGGCACCACCGGGATGCGCTGCGCCCGGGCCGCCGCCAGTTCCGGATTGTCTGCCGGGATAGCGGTCGACACCACCACCACGTCACACGTGGCGATGTTCGCGGCATCATGGCCGATGGACACCGTTATACCCATATCAGCAAGGCGGCGCGTCACTGCATTCTCGCGCATATCGGAGCCGCTGATTGCATAGCCCAGGTTATGCAGGACCTCGGCAATGCCGCTCATCCCCGCACCGCCGATACCGACAAAATGCACATGGCGCACGCGCCCCATCCCCTGCGGTTGTGATGCGCCGGTCGGATGCAGGGCGGCATTCATGCCGCACCTCCGGGCCGTGCGGCCTGCAGGCACAGCTCCGCTACCCGGCGTGCCGCATCCGGCATCGCCAGTTCACGTGCGCGGCACGCCATCTCCACCAGCACTTCACGCTGCGCGTTAAAATCGCTCAGCACGCGTGCCAGGCCCGTGGCATCGAGCTCGGACTGCGGCAACAACACCGCGGCGCCGGCGTCGGCCAGGAAACGGGCATTACCTGTCTGGTGATCGTCGGTCGCATGCGGGAAGGGCACCAGGATCGCGGCCACGCCAACCACCGCAAGTTCGGCAACGGTCAGCGCGCCGGCACGGCAGATCACCAGGTCCGCCCACGCATAGGCCTCCGCCATGTCGTCGATAAAGGCCTCGACCCGCGCATCGACACCGGCAGCGGCGTAGGCGGCAGCGACTCGCTCGCGGTCGTCACGGCCGGTCTGGTGGTAGACCTCAAGGGGATTACCGGCCTGCACTTGTGCAAGCGCGGCCGGCACCGTGTCGTTCAGGGCGCGCGCACCAAGACTGCCCCCCATGACCAGCAGTCGCAACGGACCGGACCGATCCGCCAGGCGCGTGGCCGGCGCCGGCAGGGACGTGATCCGTCCGCGCACCGGGTTACCGGTGTGCACCGGCTGGCGCGCGGCCGGCAAACTCCCCGGGAACGCGACCATCACGGTGTGCGCCAGCGGGGCCAGCAGGCGGTTGGTCGTACCGGCCACCGAGTTCTGTTCATGGATCAGCAGTGGCCGGCGCAGCAACCAGGCAATCACGCCACCCGGCCCCGAGGCAAATCCGCCCATACCGAGCACGGCACGCGGTTGCAGCTGCAACTCGATACGCAATGCCTGCACCAGGGCAATCGCCAGCATGAACGGCGCCAGCAGCAGCCTGAGCAGGCCCTTGCCACGCAGCCCGCTTACGCGCATGGTCTCCAGCGGATAACCGGCGTCCGGAACAACACGCGCCTCCAGGCCGCGTTCTGTACCCAGCCAGGAAACCTTGATACCGCGTGCACGCAGCTCCTCGGCCACGGCCAGTGCCGGGAACACATGCCCCCCCGTGCCACCTGCCATGATCAGGACCGGTCCCTGCCCGGCTGCCGGGGTCATCATCGTTTCACCCGGGCACGTTTGGCAGCGGCAATGCCGCTCGCCGGGAGACCTTGTGCCGTGCAGCGCGTTTCATAATCCGCGCGCAGCAGCAGGACCACGGCGGCGCACATCACCAGCATGCTGGAGCCGCCGTAACTCATCAGCGGCAGGGTCAGGCCCTTGGTCGGCAACAGACCCATATTGACGCCGATATTGATAAAGCTTTGCAGGCCGAACCAGATGCCGAGGCCATAGGCCAGCCAGGCAGCGAAGGCATTGTCTGCCTGCAGTGCCTGTGCGGCGATGACGAAGGCACGCCAGACCAGCAGGGCATACAGGGCAATCACGACGCACACACCGAACAGACCGAGTTCCTCCGCCAGCACGGCAAACACGAAGTCCGTATGCGCCTCGGGCAGGTAGAACAGTTTCTGGATACTGGCACCCAGACCCACGCCGAACCATTCGCCGCGGCCAATGGCGATCAGCGACTGGGTCAGCTGGAAGCCACTGTCAAACGGATCGGCCCAGGGATTCAGAAATGTCGTCAGGCGCTCCATGCGATAGGGCGAGGATATGGCCATGCCGGCCAGCGACAGCCCGGCCAGGCCGATCACGCCACTGAACTGCAACAGCTTGACGCCGGCCATGAAGATCATGCCCATGACGGTGGCAGCGAGCACCACCGTCGCACCGAAATCGGGTTCCATCAGCAACAGTACGGAAGCAATCGCCAGCAGGCCGATCGGCTTGATAAAACCACTCACATGCGTACGCACCTCTTCACCGTGGCGCGCCAGGTAACTGGCGAGGTAGATAATGAAGAACAGCTTCGCCGGCTCGGACACCTGCAGGCGGAACAGGCCCGCATTTACCCAGCGCACGGCACCGTTGACCTCAACGCCGACACCCGGCACCAGTACCAGCAGCAGCATGAGGTAGGCGAGCAGCATCAGCGTAAGTCCCATGCGCTCGAGGATCACCAGACGGATACGGAACAGCAACAGGCCGAACGTGACACCGACTGCAATGTACAGGGCCTGGCGGATGGCATAGTAAAACGGCTGCCCGAGGTCGCGATCCGCCAGCGTAATGGACGCGGAGGCCACCATCACCAGGCCCAGCATGGTCAATGCGACCACGCTGCCGAGCAGCCAGTAGTCGATGCGCGGCAGACGCACACTGCCGGCAATGACCTGTCTGGCCTGTATGGTCGCGGCAACCATCAGTGCTCCAGCCGCTTGACCGCGTCGATAAACACATCCCCACGCTCGACATAGCTGCTGAACATGTCAGTACTCGCACAGGCCGGCGAGAGCAGCACGGTATCGCCGGGCTCTGCAGTGTCGGCGGCCAGCTGCACGGCCTGTGGCAGGTCGGTGGCGTGGATGACGCGGGTGACACCGTGCAGCACGGCCGCCAGCTGCGCTGCGTCCTTGCCCAGCACGATCACGGCATGCGCCCTGCCGGCCACGGCTGCCGCCAGCGGCGTCAGGTCCGCCCCCTTGCTGTCGCCGCCGGCAATCAACACCAGCCTGCCGTCCGTCCCGTCGATGGCGGCCAGCGTGGCACCCACATTGGTGCCCTTCGAATCGTTGTACCAGCGCACACCGGCACGCTCGGCAACGAACTGCATGCGGTGCGGCAGCCCGTTAAATTCACGCAGCGTCTCCAGCATCGCCACCAGTGACAGACCCACTGCCTCACCGAGTGCCAGCACAGCCAGTGCATTGGACAGGTTATGGCGTCCGGCCATATGCACCTCGCCAATCGGCAGCAAGGCCTCGCCGTCGCGCGCCAGCCAGCGACCCGCACCCTTCTCGATGATGCCGTAGTCATTGCCCACGGGCGGACCCAGGGAATACCCGGCCACCGTCCCGCGCCCATCGGCCAGTGCGGCCGCGGTGGGATCGTCGCGGTTGACCACCTGGACGCTGGCGTTGCGATAAATTGCCTGCTTGGCCTTAACATAGGCATCCATGTCCGGATAACGGTCGAGGTGATCGGCACTGATATTCAGCACCGCGGCCGCAGCCGGCCGCAGCGATTCCACGGACTCAAGCTGGAAACTCGACAGCTCCAGTACATACAGGTCCGGCTCTTCACCATCCAGCAGATCGAGTACCGGCGTACCGATATTGCCGCCCAGGCGCACATCGCGGCCGGCGCGGCGCGCCATGGCAGCCAGCAGGGTCACCACGGTGCTCTTGCCATTGGAGCCGGTCACGGCAATGACCGGTGCCCGGGCGACACGTGCGAACAGCTCGATATCGCCGATTACCGGGACATTGCGTTCGAGTGCGCGCATGATTTCCGGCTGTTCGCGTGACACACCGGGACTGATCACGATCTGCTCGGCACGCGCAAACGCCTCGGGCTGAAAGCCGCCAAGAAACAGGGCAACATCATCCGGCAGCTCGGCACGCAGGCGGTCCAGTCCGGGCGGCTGTTCCCGGCTGTCGACAATGGCGACCGGCACTCCCTGCCGCGACAGGTAACGTGCCACCGACAGGCCGGTTACGCCGAGACCGACGACCAGCGTTCTGCGCGCCTTGTCAAACCTCTCTGTCATATCTTCTGCCGTGACCGCCATGAATAGAAATCCGTTGTATGCCCGCCGCCTCAGCGAATTTTCAGGGTCGCCAGGCCGACCAGGACCAGGATCACGGTGATGATCCAGAAGCGCACGATGACGCGCGGCTCCGGCCAGCCTTTCAGTTCGAAGTGGTGATGCAGCGGCGCCATGTGAAAGATGCGCCGACCGGTCAGTTTGTAGGATGCCACCTGCAGGATGACCGACAGCGTCTCCATGACGAACACGCCGGCCATCACCATAAACACCAGTTCCTGGCGGACCAGCACTGCCACGATGCCCAGCGCCGCGCCCAGCGCAAGCGCACCGACATCGCCCATGAATACCATTGCGGGATAGGCGTTGAACCACAGAAACCCCAGCCCGGCGCCGACCAGTGCACCACAGAACACGACGATCTCCGCGGCATCGCGGATATAGGGAATACCGAGATAGACGGCAAACTTGACGTTACCGGTGGTATAGGCAAATACCATCAGCGCGCCGGCAATCAGTACCGTTGGCAGGATCGCCAGTCCATCCAGGCCATCGGTCAGGTTGACCGCATTACTCGAGCCGACAATCACGAACCAGGCAAATATTACATAGAACCAGCCGAGGTTAATGGCGATGTCCTTGAAGAACGGTACGATCAGCGCCGTCTCGGCCGGTGAGGTCGACGTCAGGTAAAGGAAGGTGGTGACACTTAATGCCAGGCCGGATTGCCACATCAACTTGCTGCCGGCTGAAATACCGGCTGAATTTTTCAGCACCAGCTTGCGGTAGTCATCGACCCAGCCGATCGCGCCAAACGACAGGGTCACGAACAGCACGACCCATACGTAGCGGTTACCCAGGTCTGCCCACAACAGGGTCGATACGGCAACCGCAACCAGGATCAGCGCACCGCCCATGGTCGGCGTACCGGCCTTGACCAGGTGTGATTGCGGACCGTCATCGCGTACCGGCTGACCGATCTGGTAGCGTCCCAGCCGGCGAATCATCTCCGGCCCGACCAAGAAGGCAATGCCCAGCGACGTCAGCACGCCGAGAATGGCGCGCAGCGTCAGGTACTGAAAGACGTTGAAGCCAGTGTGATACTGGGCCAGATACTCGGTCAGATAAAGCAGCATGTCAGGCTCCCCCTCCGGACAACAGTGCTTCAACCACACGCTCCATGCGCATGCGGCGTGATCCTTTCACCAGGATATGCAGCGGACCGCGCAGGTCTTCGCGTAATGCATCGATCAGCGCGTCCTGCGCGGTGAAGGCTATGGCCCGGTCACCGAAAGCCCCGGCAGCCGACCCGGCGAGCTCGCCAAGGGTAAACAAACGGTCGATCCCGGCTGCCCGTGCACTGCGTCCGGCATGCGTATGCAGCGCCACGGTCGTGTCACCGAGCTCACCCATGTCGCCCAGCACCAGCCAGGTGGCTCCACCCGATTGCGCCAGCACATCCAGCGCCACCTGCAGAGAGCCGGGATTGGCATTGTAGGTATCGTCGATCACGGTGATCCCGCCGGGCAGGTGATGGATATTGAAACGTCCCGCCACCGGTTGCAGGCCGGCAAGCCCGGTACGGATGCTGTCCAGATCTGTACCGGCCGCCTGTGCCGCCGCAGTTGCCGCCAGTGCATTCATGACGTTGTGTTTACCCGGCAAGGGCAGGCGGAATTGCGCATCACCCCGCGGGGTGTGCAGGCTGATATCACTGCCATCGGCATCCCCGGTCCATTCAGCCGTTACCGCACAGTTCGCATCGAGACCGAACTCGATGCTGTTGCAGTGTGCCGCCAGCTCCCGCCACAGCGAGGCATACTCATCATCGGCATTGATAATCGCCACGCCGTCACTGTCCAGGCGTGCAAACAGCTCGCCCTTGGCGCGCGCGACCCCGGCGACATCACCGAAACCTTCCAGGTGCGCCGGACCGGCATTGGTCACCACCGCGATCGTGGGTTGTGCGATGCCGGCAAGGTAATCGATCTCCCCGGGATGATTTGCGCCCATTTCAAGGATGGCAAACCGGTCATCGGCGCCCAGGCGGGCCAGTGTCAGCGGCAGACCGATGTCGTTGTTCAGGTTGCCCTGTGTCGACAGGGTACGTCCGCATTGCGCGAGGATAGCGGCGGTCATGGCGCGTACCGTGGTCTTGCCGTTGCTACCGGTGATGCCAATGACCGGCAGTTCAAAACGGCGGCGCCAGTTGGCCGACAGCCGACCCAGCGCAAGTCGTGTATTCGCGACGGTAATGCGTGGCAGCGAGGTGGCACAGGGCTTGCTGATCGCCGCCGCGGCTGCACCCCGTTCACGCGCTGTCTCGACATAGGCATGACCGTCGAAGTTCGGTCCCTGCAGCGCAAAGAACAGCGCGCCCCTGGACAGGGTACGGGTGTCGGTACTGATGCCGCTAAAGGCTACATCGCCGCCGGCCAGCTGACCGTCAAGCACATGCGCGGCTTCCGACAGTTGCATGGCCATCATTGCGTCCATTCCCGCGTCAGCGTCATCACGCGCTCGCGATCGCTGAACGGCAGCGCGCGGTTGCCGATCAGCTGTACCGTCTCGTGGCCTTTGCCGGCGACCAGCACGATGTCATCAGGCCCTGCTGCGCGCATTGCCCAGGCGATAGCCTGTCCGCGATCGTGTTCGATATGCAGTTTGTTCGGCTGGCGGATGCCCGCGGAAATATCCCTGATGATCTGCTCGGGATCCTCGCTACGCGGGTTATCATCGGTCAGCACCACGCTATCGGCGTGGCGTTCGGCCATGGCACCCATCTGCGGGCGCTTGCCGCGATCCCGATCACCACCGGCACCGAACACACACCATAACTTCCCGCTGCAGTGTGCACGCAGTGAAACCAGCACGGCTTCGAGCGCACCGGCTGTGTGTGCGTAGTCGACCACGGCCAGCGGATGGTCCGCGCCGGTATCGAAGCGTTCCATGCGCCCCGCTACCGTGCGCGTTGCCCCGATACGCCGCAGCGCCTCTGCAAACGGCAACCCTGCCACACACAGGCTGGCCAGCGCCGCCAGCAGGTTGCTGGCATTGAAGCGGCCCAGCAGGCCGCACTCGATATGGCCACTGCCCCACGGGGTGACGACATCGAACTGCATGCCGCTGATATCCATCTGCAGATTACGCCCGATAACCCACTGCGCAGGAAAGCGGGTACGAAACGGTTCGTTCTCCAGCCGGTAGGCCACCGGCGCCACACCCGGCGGAATTGCGTCAAGCAGCGCGCTGCCGAATTGATCATCGGCGTTGATGACGGCATAACGCAGACCTTGCGAGTGGAACAGCTTGCGTTTCGCCTCGGCGTAGGCCTCGACGTTGCCGTGATAATCGAGATGGTCACGCGACAGGTTGGTCAGTATCGCAATGTCAAAATGCACGCCGCGGACACGTCCCTGGTCCATGGCGTGTGAGGAAACTTCCGCAACCACACAGCGCGCGCCCTGCTGCTGCATATCATGCAGGCAACGCTGAACTGTGAGTGCGTCCGGCGTAGTGTTGCCGGATTGCTGCAGATCACCGTAGAGACCGTAACCCAGCGTCCCGATCATGCCGCAGCGCCGGTCGGGACTGTCCATTGCCTGTGCAATGAAGTGACTGCAGGAGGTCTTGCCATCCGTGCCGGTCACACCGATAGTGAACATGCCGCGTGACGGATGACCATAGAAGCGATCGGCGATCAGCCCCACCACGTGACCCAGTCCGGGCACGGCAACGGTTGTCGCCGGTAACAGCGCGGCAGTTTCAGCCAACGCACTATTGCCTTCCACCGGCTCCCAGGCGACAGCCACGGCACCCAGGGCGATGGCCTGTCGGGCATACTCCAGGCCATGGGCCTGTGTCCCGGCAACGGCCAGAAACAGGTCGCCCGGCTGCACCTTGCGGCTATCCAGCGACAGCCCCGACACCTTTACGTCCCGGCGGATCCGCTCGCTGCAGTAATCACGCAGCAAACCGGACAGGGTGTGCCCGGGCAGTATTTCTTCCGCCGTCATCATGCCGGCTCTCCCGCACCTGCGGTGCTTGTCTGCAACAGTGGCAGGTCATCCGGCGGTACTGCCATCAGACGCAGCGCCCCGGCCATCACCCGTGCAAAGACCGGTGCGGCCACCTGCCCACCGTAGAACTTTCCGGCCGACGGTTCATCCACCATCACCACCATCACCAGACGCGGATTGCTGGCCGGCACCATGCCGGCAAACACCGCCAGATACTGGTCCTCCGCGTAACCACCGGCCACGGACTTGCGTATCGTGCCGGTCTTGCCGGCCACGCGGTAACCGGGGATACGTGCCTGTGGCGCCGTTCCGTCCGGCCCGGTCGCGCTTTCCAGCATGTCACGCACCTGCCGGGCAATCCGTTCCGGCAGCACGCGACGCTCTTCTGCAGCCTCCCCGGCACGCAGGAATGAAATGGACCGCCTGATACCGCCACTCGCCAGTACTGCATAGGCCTGTGCCAGCTGCAGCGGCGTAGCCGACAGGCCGTAGCCGAACGACAGCGTGGCTGTTTCAATCGAGTTCCAGCCGCTGTAGTGCGGTAGCAGGCCGGAGACCTCGCCCGGAAAACCGCTGAGGGTAGGCGTACCGAAGCCCAGTTCAGACAACAGCTCCCAGATGCTTGCCGGTGGCAGTGACAGCGCTATCTTGCTGATACCGACATTGCTCGACTTGCGGATCACACCGGTGACATCCAGCTGGCCATAGTCATGCACGTCGCGCACGGTATTGACGCCGACACGGTACCAGCCCGGCGAGGTGCTGATCGGTGTATCCGGACGATAGCGGCCACTCTCAAGGGCAGCGGCGACGATAAACGGTTTCATGGTCGAACCCGGCTCGAATACATCGGTCACTGCACGGTTACGCATCTTGCTGCTGCGCCGCTGCTGCCGGTTATTGGGATTGAACGAGGGCTGGTTGACCATGGCGACCACCTCGCCACTGTGCACATCCAGCACCACGGCCGAGGCCGCCCTGGCCTCATGCGTGTTCATGGCTGCCTTCAGTTCACGATAGGCCAGGTACTGGATGCGGCGATCGATGCTGAGCTGCAGGTCCTTGCCAAGACGCGGCCGGCTGATGCTTTCCACATCCTCGACAATATGTCGCTGCCGGTCCATGACGACACGCTTGGCGCCCGGCTCGCCAGCCAGCCATGTCTGATAGGCGAGCTCAAGGCCTTCCTGGCCGGCGTCGTCGATATCGGTAAAGCCGACCAGGTGTGCAGCGACCTCGCCTTCCGGGTAATAGCGACGGTATTCACGCTGCAGGTAAACGCCGGGTACTTCCCTGGCCATCGCACGCTCGGCCAGGTCCGGGCTGACATGGCGTTTCAGATAGATGAATTCGCGGCCCGCGCGGCTGGCCAGTGAGCGCTTCACGCTGCCCGGCTCGAGGGACAATATGCGTGCCAGTTCCGGGATGCGGTCCTGTTCACTGCCAAGTACCTGTGGATTGACCCAGACCGACTCGACCGGTGTACTGATGGCCAGCGGTTCACCATGCCGGTCGCGGATCATGCCACGGTGTGCTGACAAACTGACCACGCGCAGGTGGCGCGCCTGCCCCTGATCCAGCAGGAACTGCTTGTCGAGCACCTGCAGGGTCACGGCACGCCCAAGCAGCAGCATGGCCGCCAGTGTCATGCATAACACCAGGAATATCCTGCGCGCGGTGTATTGTCTGTGGACGTGGTTGCGGTTCATGGCCGGACCATCACCGTACTGTCGGCCGTCAGGTAAACCATACCGAGACGTTCGCGTGCAGCGCGCTCGACCTGCCCCTGCGTCGTCAACGTGCTTTGCTCCAGTTGCAGCTGGCCCCACTCGATGTCCATGCTGTCGCGCGCCTCGCGCAGCGCCTGCAACTCGACGAACAGCTTGCGTCCCTGGTGCTTGGCATAGACAACAGCCAGCGCCGAGACCAGCAACAGGGCCAGCAGTATGAGGACCGTTGCGAAACCTCTGGTCATTGCAGCCGCTCCGCCACCCGGAGCACGGCACTGCGGGCACGCGGATTCTGCTGTACTTCGATCGCGTCGGCATGCAGCGCCTTCCCGACCGGCCTCATGCGTGGCCGGTAGTCCATGCCGGCCAGGGGGAACTCCGCCGGTGGCTGCTCACCACGGTATTCATCGCGTATGAAGCGCTTGACGATGCGGTCCTCGAGTGAATGAAAACTGATCACTGCCAGGCGGCCACCAGACGCAAGCACATCGGGAACCTGTGCCAGGACCTCCCTGACATCATCGAGTTCATTGTTGATGAAGATGCGAATTGCCTGGAAGCTGCGCGTCGCCGGGTGCTTGTGCTGCTCGCGCGTTGGGACGGCAGCGGCTATCAGTTCGGCCAGCTGACCGGTCGTGCGGATCGGCTCATGTGCGCGCTGTTCGACGATTGCACGCGCAATACGTTTCGAGAAACGCTCCTCGCCAAAGGTCTTGAGGACATCACTGATGGATTTCTCACTGGCTGTATGCAGCCAGTCCGCTGCACTAATACCGGCGCCAGGATCCATACGCATGTCGAGGGGGCCATCAAGAGAAAAACTGAAGCCACGTGCTGCATCGTCAAGTTGCGGTGAAGAAACACCGAGGTCGAGCAACAGACCGTTGACCTGGCCCTCGAGTTGTCGCTGCGCTACCAACCGGCTCAGCATCGTGAATGCACCCTGCTGTATTTCGAAACGAGGATCGTCGCCGAACTGTTCCTCTGCTGACTGCACCGCATCAGGGTCCTTATCCATGGCCAGCAGACGTCCTGCGGGCCCAAGCTCATCCAGGATTGCGGCAGCATGTCCGCCGCGACCAAAAGTACCATCTATGTAAGTACCGTCCGGTTGTATTGCGAGTGCGGCCAGGACTTCTGCAAGCAGTACCGGCTGGTGTGTATGACGCTGCTCCACCTGTCAGCGTTTCAGGTCACTGAACGGGTCGGGCAACTCGCCACTGCTGTTACCCTCTGCAACCCAGTCACCACACAGTTTCTCCCAGGCCTCTTCATTCCAGATCTCAAACTTGTTGCCCAGACCGGTCAGCACGACCCGCTTGTCGAGCGCAGCAAAATCACGCAGGCGCTGCGGTATCAGCACGCGACCGCTCTTGTCCAGTTCCAGTTCCGTCGCATGACCAAGCAAAATGCGTTGCAAGTTACGCACACGCCCGTCCTGGTTCGGCATCCGCACCAGGCTGCGCTGCAACTCGTCCCAGTCAGGGCGGGGGTACAGACTCAGGCAACGGTTCTCATCGACTGTCAGGATGACCTGGCCAGCACACCGCTCCAGCAATTCGGCCCGGTAGCGGGTTGGAAAGGCCAGCCGACCCTTTGCGTCCAGATTGATGGTGCTGCCACCGATGAACAAAACGACCCCCTTATTCTCCCTTGAGACCCATTAATTACCACAGAATCCCACTTTGGCACACTATAGGGAGACAAGGCTGATCCGTCAAGCGGGAAATGTAAAAAATCGCCTTTTGGACAGTAACTTAGCTGAGGTTCGGGAATTGCCTGGGCAAGTTTCGAAGACATGTAAATGAAATCAAAAACTTGCCATAGATATCTTGCGTAGATTGATAACATGCCGCCGCTTTTTCACATCCGGGTGGTTTTTTTGGCATGAATCCCGCTGGGCGAGCACGATTATACGCCAGTTTGAAACCCAATATCTTGGGTTCAAACTATCGTCATTCCATATATGAGGTAGTCGGACATCAGCTGAACGTATCTGCCGGACCGGATGATCCGGTCAGGAGGCAAGTTGCCAGCATCGGGCCGCCTTGCCCTATAGTGCGACCTGACAATCGAAACCTTTCTGCGGCGGCCACGGAATCCACGGAAGGACACGGAAATATTTCTGTGCAATCGTCACTGTCAGTATTGACTACATCGGTAGCGCAATGAGACCGCCTCTGTCACACCCTCCACAGGGTCCAGAGCGGAGCGACGAGATCAACGGGTTGTGCCCGGCATGCCTTCAAA
>JBATGJ010000301.1:0-4266 GCA_049665685.1 Gammaproteobacteria bacterium | reverse complement strand
GTCCGACCTCGCGCTGGTTGACGATGGACTTCTTGTGACTGTGCACGAACTCGACCGGGTCCTCGATGGTAATGATATGGCCGGCGCTGTTGCGGTTACGGTGATCGATCAGCGAGGCCAGCGAGGTGGATTTGCCGGAGCCGGTCGCACCTACAAACAGGACCAGGCCCCTTTTTTCCATGATGACATCTGTCAGGATGGGGGGCAGACCCAGCAGTTTCCAGTCGGGTATATCAGTCTTGATATTGCGAATCACCATCGAGATGGTGTTGCGCTGACGGAAGATATTGACCCGGAAACGACCGACGCCGGCTTCCGAAATTGCCAGGTTCATTTCCGGCTTGTCTTCGAACTCCCGCCGCTGGTCCTCATTCATGATCGAGAAGGCTATGCCCCGGGTCTGTTCAGCGGTGAGCGGAGGAGGTTCGATTTGTATCAGGTTGCCGTTGATCTTCGCACTGGCCGGCGCACCGCAGCTGAAATACAGGTCGGAGGCATCCTGCTCCACCATTAACTTGAGATAGCCCTTGAAATCCATTTTTTTCCCTTGGCTTGTATAATCGATTGCAGTACACGCTTTCGGCTGACGAGCTGCCAAACTTGAACACCTGGGGGACATTACCAATATGAGCGGGCAGGCGCACAGACCGATGATCATCAACCGGCAGCATGCCCCCCAACTGCCCGATGTGCTGCGTGATCCACTGGCCGAATCGTGGGAAATGTACGTCGAGGCCTCGACCGGGGCCGGTCTCAAGGTGCCACGCAATCGCGACCTGACCACCAGCATGATGCGTGTCTGGGCCGGCAGCGACTTTGTCATGCGCGCCTGTATCGATGACCCGTCCCTTGTTAACGGCTTCCTCGACGAGGGTAGCCTGCTGGCCGATTATGCCGTGGGTGAATATCCGCAAAAGCTCGGGCATCTCCTCAAGGGTGTGCGAGATCAGGCAACACTTGGCCGCAAGCTGCGTGAATTCCGGCAACGTGAGATGGTACGTATTGCCTGGCGCGATCTTGCCGGCTGGGCGCCGCTCAACGAAGTACTGCATGACCTGACCGCGCTCGCCGATGCCAGCGTGCAGGCGGCGCTGGATCAGCTTAGCCAGTGGGCACTGCACTCGCGTGGCAAGCAGAAGAAATTCTCACCGGCCCTGGTCATACTCGGTATGGGCAAGCTCGGTGCACGCGAGCTCAACTTTTCCTCCGACATCGATCTTATCTTTGCCTATCCCGACAACGGGAGTGGCTGGAACAGCAGGCAATACAGTCTGGACGAGTTTTACCTGGGGCTTGGGCAGCAGTTGATCAATATTCTCGACGCGAAAACGGAAGCCGGTTTCGTCTACCGCGTGGACATGCGCCTGCGTCCTTACGGGGACAGTGGTCCACTGGTGGCGAGTTTCGATGCCATGGCGGACTATTACCAGCTGCAGGGCAGGGAGTGGGAGCGCTATGCGATGATCAAGGCGCGACCGGTCGCCGGTCCGGCGCATGACGCCAATACCCTGATGGAACTGCTGCGACCGTTCGTTTACCGGCGCTATCTGGATTTCGGGGTATTCGAGTCCCTGCGCCAGCTCAAGGAACAGATTGTGCGCGAGGTCGAGCGCAAGGGGATGCAGGACAATATCAAGCTGGGCCCAGGCGGCATCCGCGAGATCGAGTTCATCGTGCAGGCATTCCAGCTGGTGCGCGGTGGCCGCGACTTGCCCCTGCAGCAGCGCGGTGTACTGGATGTGCTGCACGCGCTGGCAGCACTCGGTTATCTACCTGCCGTGGTGACCGTGCAGCTGGCCGATGCCTATGTGTTTTTGCGCCAGACGGAAAATCGTCTGCAGGCCTTCGATGACCAGCAGTTACACGAACTGCCCGAGGATGATACCGGTCGGGCACGACTTGCCTTCACCATGGGATTCGACAGCTGGGAAGGGTTTACCGAAGAATTGAACAGGCACCGTATGCGGGTGCAGGAGCAGTTCGAGCAGGTATTTGCCGGGCCGCAGGAATCGGTGGAGCAGGCACAGCGTAGCCATGACCTGGGTGACGTCTGGCGCGGCGATGTCGAGGCGGGTGATGCGATTGCGGTGCTCGAGTCTGCCGGTTACGCGGACGCGAACCAGGTCGTGCGCTGGCTGGCGCAGTTCCGCCATGGACCGGTCACGCGTTTCCTCGGTGAGCGCGGCCGGCAGCGACTGGACGAATTGATGCCTATGGTGCTGCAGGCCATTGCCGGAACCGCCCGGCCGCTGGAAGTACTGCGGCGCGTGGGTGATCTGCTGGAAGCGGTATCGGGGCGTACCACCTACCTGACCCTGCTGGTCGAGAATCCGATGGCGCTGTCACAACTGGTCGAGCTGTGCGCCGCGAGTGCCTGGGTGGCCGGGCAACTGTCGCAGCATCCGATTCTGCTGGACGAGTTGCTGGATCCGCGCACCCTCTACAATCCACTTGACCGGGTAGCTTTGCAGGGTGTGCTGCAGGTACGCATGGCCGGCATAGCGGCCGATGACCTCGAGCAGCAGATGGATCAACTGCGCCGCTTCCAGCAGGCGGCTGCATTGCGTGTGGCCGCGGCGGACATCATCGCCGGTCTGCTGCTGACCAGGGTCGGTGATCACCTGACCTGCATTGCGGAAACCGTGCTGGAGACGACGGTGCAGCTCGCCTGGCAACACCTGGTCGCACGGCATGGCCGGCCTGGTTACATCATGCGCGGCAAGGTACGGGAGGCCGGCATGGCCATCGTCGGCTATGGCAAGCTGGGTGGGCTTGAACTGGGCTATGGCTCGGACCTGGATATCGTCTTCCTGCATGACAGCAGCGGCAACGAGCAGCACACGGCCGGGCCAAACGTGATCGACAACAGCGAATTCTTCACCCGGCTCAGCCAGCGCATCATCCATATCCTGAACACCTTCACATCGGCGGGTACCCTCTACGAGGTCGACATGCGGCTGCGCCCAAACGGCAATTCCGGCATGCTGGTGAGCAGTATGGAGGCCTTTGCCGAGTACCAGCGCCGCAGTGCCTGGACCTGGGAAAACCAGGCGATGATCCGTGCGCGGGTCGTGGTCGGGGGCGAGGCCATCACCCGCCAGTTCGAGCGCATCCGCTCGGGCGTGCTGGCGCGGCCGCGCGAGGCGCCCCAGCTGAAAGCGGAAGTGCTGGAAATGCGCCAGCGTATGCGCGACGAGCTGGACCGGTCCGGGCGTGACCGGGTTGACCTGAAACACTGTTCCGGCGGTATCGTCGATATCGAATTTATGGTTCAATTTGCTGTCCTGCTCTGGTCGAACACGCACCCCGGCCTGCTGCGGTATACCGATAATCTGCGGCTGCTCGAGATGCTGGCGGCCGAGGGTCTGCTGCCGGCGGATGAGGTCGGGACCCTGTCAGCTGCCTATTGCACGATCAGGCAGCGGATCAATCATCGGGTCCTGCAGGATGAGTCTTCGGTGGTCGATGACAGTGAACTGGCCGATGAACGCAGGGCAGTGACCACTATCTGGGAGCGTTTTATGGGCGACGGGTAGGGTGTACTGTGTGCACCGCTTCCCGGAGCGTGAACCTTACTCCGCAGATGTAAATCAAAGCAGTGGAGAAAAAAGCATGTCTATGGCAGATCGGGACGGTGTCATCTGGATGGACGGGGAACTGGTTCCCTGGCGCGAGGCACAGGTCCACGTACTGACGCACACGCTGCATTACGGCATGGGCGTATTCGAGGGCGTGCGCGCCTACAAGGCGGAACAGGGGACAGCGATCTTCCGCCTGCCTGAACATACACGTCGTCTGTACGGTTCTGCGCATATCATGAATATGCCGGTACCCTGGGAAGCCGATGTGATTGCCGAGGCGCACCGCACCGTGGTGCGTGAGAACGGGCTCGAGTCGGCCTATATCCGCCCGATGTTTTTCTACGGCGCCGAGGGCATGGGCCTGCGCGCCGACAATCTGCGTGTGCACGGCATCGTGGCAGCCTGGGAGTGGGGCGCGTATCTCGGTGACGAGAACATGGAAAAGGGCATCCGTATCAAGACCTCTTCCTACACCCGGCACCACGTCAACATCACCATGTGCAAGGCCAAGGCGAACGGCCACTATATCAATTCGATGCTGGCCCTGAACGAGGCGCTGACCAACGGTTATGACGAGGCGATGCTGCTGGATGTGGACGGCTTCGTGGCCGAAGGCAGTGGGGAGAATATCTTTATCGTGCGTAACGGCGTGATCTACACGCCGGACCTGACCTCGGCCCTGGAG
>JBATGJ010000300.1:0-1511 GCA_049665685.1 Gammaproteobacteria bacterium | reverse complement strand
CCGGCGAAGGCCGGGATCCAGTAACCGGATTTATATTATGAACTGGATTCCGGCACTCCGTTGCGCTCCGTTGCGCTCCGGCCGGAATGACGACAGATCAGAGGTTTCCTGAGTACCGGACATCCTGACCGTGTCGCGAAGGCGGGATGAATTAATTTTTCACTGCGACGAACGAATCGTCAGGAAGCGGCATCACCCGCACTCTCGTCGTGGCGGATACGCACCTCCAGCGGCGCCGAGGCATCCAGGTGCACATCGCGCTGTGGAAACGCGATACAGATTCCGGCGTCGTTTAACTTCCTGTTGATCGCCTCGTGCAGCTGCGTGAGCGTAGTCATGCGGGTTTCCTGCGTACCGACGAAGCAGCGCAATACCAGGTTGAGCGAGTTGTCGCCGAAGGCCACGAATATGACCGTCGGTGCAGGCTCGGCAAGCACGTGTTCATTTTCCAGCGCGGCCTCGGTCATCAATACCATGGCCTGTGACACATCACTGCCATAGGCCACACCCACGGGGACCTTGATGCGGGTCGTCTGGTCCGACAGTGACCAGTTGAGCAGTCGCCCGGTAATGAATTCCTTGTTGGGCACCAACAGTTCCTGCCGGTCCCAGGTGCGTATCGTGGTCGCACGGATCTGGATGCGGGTAACCATGCCGTCGGTATCACCGATGGTGACCACATCCCCGATCCTGATGGGGCGTTCGAACAGGATAATCAGGCCGCTGATGAAATTGGCCACGATTTCCTGCAGACCGAAACCGATGCCCACACCCAGGGCCGCGAACAGCCACTGCAGCTTCGACCAGTCGGCACCAATGAGATTGAAAAAGGCCAGCAGGCCAATGCCCACAATTAAATAAGTGTACA
This sequence comes from Gammaproteobacteria bacterium, assembly GCA_049665685.1. Lineage (GTDB taxonomy): Bacteria > Pseudomonadota > Gammaproteobacteria > UBA9214 > UBA9214 > UBA9214. The sequence continues at coordinate 643 of JBATGJ010000300.1, read as the reverse complement.
GTGTGGTGACGGTATAGCGCGCACCCACGGTCATGTTGACGCGCTGCAACAGCACGATTTCCAGCACTGCCGGCAGGCGTTTTGCCGCGACGTAGGTCACGATGGCAATCAGGAGGGCCAACCCGATATCTGCCAGGGACACCGGAGCCAGGGCCTCCTCACCGGCAACCACCACCGTGTGGTGCCAGAGCACAATCTCGTCAAGCACCCTGAATGCCGGCAGGACTTCGGACCAGATCAGCCAGAAACCCACAACACCGATAATCACCAGCAGCATATTGAGCAGCTTGCGGCTTTCCTCGCTCATCGCGACCAGGTCGATTTCCGGTTCATCTGCCATGGCCGGCATACCCTCCATCCCGGAATCGACCGGCGTCTTCTCTTCCTGGGCAGCAAGCATGCGCTTGTGTCTGGCCTGCACGGCCAGCCGCCGCTGTGTCAGCAGCAACCAGCGCACCACCACCTGGTGCAGCACCACCAGACCAAAGACAAACCACAGGGTTTCTACCAGGCTGCGCCCCAGCGTGCCGGCCGTAAACATATAACCACCGACTGCCAGCACAGCCAGCACCAGGGGGGTGCCCACGGTCAGCGTCAGCCACAGGTAGCGCAGGCGCATCACGGGTCCGATTGAGTGTTCGAC
>JBATGJ010000299.1:0-19291 GCA_049665685.1 Gammaproteobacteria bacterium | reverse complement strand
TCCCAATGTCTGCCTGATAGCAAGAAAGTGAGTTGTCCATTAACTTGAAAATTCTGAGCAACCGGTCATTGCCAATATCTGGCAGCATCCAGTTTATTACATTGATTCATACGGCTGATCCGACAGTGATGACCGGTCCCCAAACGTGCGGTTGTCTGAAATTATTCAGCCAGCCAGTCGCGCGGCTTGAGGAATACCTCGTAGAGTTCGGCCTCCGGCGTGTCCGGTTCCGGGTGCCAGTCATAGCGCCAGCTGACCTCGGGTGGCAGTGACATGAGGATGGCCTCGGTCCGCCCGCCGGATTGCAGGCCAAACAGGGTGCCGCGGTCGTATACCAGGTTGAATTCGACATAGCGACCACGCCGGTAGCGCTGGAAATCCTTTTCACGCTCGCCGTATTCCATCTCCCGCCTGCGCTCCACGATGGGCAGGTAGGCCGGCAGGAAATGGTTACCCACGCTCATCATCAGCGAGCAGGAGTGCTCGAAGCCATGTGCATTCAGGTCGTCGAAGAACAGGCCGCCGATACCGCGCGGTTCGTTGCGATGCTTCAGGAAGAAGTAATCGTCACACCATTTTTTATAGTTTTTATAGACATCCTCGCCAAACGGGGTACAGGCCTCGCGTGCAATGATATGCCAGTGCACGGCGTCCTCCCGGAAGCCGTAATACGGCGTCAGGTCGAAACCGCCGCCGAACCACCACACCGGGTCTGCACCCTCTTTCGCGGCAAAGAAAAAGCGCACATTGGCATGCGTGGTCGGGATATACGGGTTGTGCGGGTGCAAGACCAGCGAGACACCCATGGCCTGGAAGTTGCGGCCGGCCAGTTCCGGGCGGGCTGCGGTTGCCGAAGGTGGCAACTCGCGGCCGAAAACATGCGAGAAATTGATACCGGCCTTTTCGAACACGGCGCCGCCTTCCATGACCCGGGAGCGACCGCCGCCACCTTCCGCCCGCTGCCACTCGTCCTGCCTGAATTGTCCGCTGCCGTCGGTAGCCTGGATGGCGTCACAGATGGTGTCCTGCAGTGTCAGGAGATAATCACTGACCAAATCAATCTCTTTCTGTCCAATATGTGTGCTCAATGACGCAGCACCTCGCCGGTAAGGCCATCGCGAATAGTGCTCGGACGATTAGTGGCACCTGCCGGGCCATGCAGGATGTAATCAAGACGGGCATTGAACGCCTTATGGACGCCCAGGGGGCTGGTGGCCGGCCGCCGTCCGTGTATGTTTGCGCTGGTAGAGACCAGCGCACCGCCCCAGGCCTCGCATAGCGTTGCCGCGACCGGGTGGTTCGTAACGCGTACCGCCAGGGTGTCGTGTTGCCCGGTTAACCACGCTGGCGTATCGGTCCGGCAGGGCAACACCCAGGTCACCGGTGCGCCATCGGTACGCTGGATGCGATTGACGGTGGTGCTGGACAGGGGTTGCAGGAAGGGCGCGAACTGGCCCAGCTCACTGCCGATCAGGATAACACCGTGTGCGGATGAGCGCTGTTTGAGCGCCAGCAGATGCAATACGGCCGTGGCGTCCAGTGGATTACAGCCAAGCCCGTAGACGCTATCCGTCGGATAGGCGATTACGCCCCCTGCAGCGAGGTGACGTATGGCTTCACGGATGTGCCAGTTCATGGATGTCAGGCAATGTCGGCTTGCTCTTCACTTTCATCTGCCACAGGTGCATCCCAGGGCTCGACGAACTTGCAGTCCTGCTGGGGGCAAACGCGCTGCGTGCCCGAGCGCTTGGTAGTCTTGATGGCGGTGATCGGCCAGTGACAGTTCGGGCACGGCTGCGCCAGGGGTTCGTTCCAGATGGCATACTCGCAGTCCGGGTAACGCTCGCATGAATAGAAAATTTTGCCGCGCCGGGATTTGCGCTTGAGGATATTGCCCTGTTTGCACTCCGGACACTGTACGCCGGTGTCTTCCGGTTTTTCGAGCGGTTCGATGTACTTGCAGTCCGGGTAACTGCTGCAGCCGATAAACTTGCCGTAGCGTCCGCTGCGTATGATCAGGTCGGATTCACATTCCGGGCACTTGCGACCTTCCACCACCTCGGGTTCGCCATTGCCGCGTTCGTCATCGACATTGCGCGTGTAGTCGCAATCCGGGTAGCCGCTGCAGCCAATGAAGCGGCCGCGTCTCCCAAGACGGATATTCAGCTGTTTGCCGCACTTGGGACATTCCTCGTCCATGGCCTCGGTGGTGACGTCGCTGCGTGAAACGCTGGTTTCCTTGTCATCGACCAGGTTCTTGAACGGCTTCCAGAAGTCCTGCATCAGCGGTACCCAGTCTTTCTCGCCACGGGCGACGGCATCCAGCTCGTCTTCCAGGCGGGCGGTGAAGTCATAATCGACATACTGCGTGAAATGCTCGGTCAGGAACTTGCTGACGATGCGCCCGACATCGGTCGGATAGAAGCGCTTTTTCTCCAGGGTAACGTATTCGCGTGCCTGCAGTGTCGAGATGATGGTGGCATAGGTCGAGGGCCGGCCGATGCCGTATTCTTCCAGGGTCTTGACCAGGCTGGCCTCCGAGAAGCGTGGTGGCGGTTCGGTGAAGTGCTGATCGGCAGTAATGTCCTTCAGTCCGCAGCTGTCGCCCTTCTCAAGCGGTGGCAGCAGTTTTTCGTCACTGCCGGACTTCGAATCGTCCGTGTCTTCCTGGTAGACCGCCATGAAACCCGGATCGACGACCGTTGAGCCGGTGGCACGGAAAACATTGCCCTCGCCACAGCCGAAGTCAACGCTCACCGTATTGATGGTTGCGTGGATCATCTGGCAGGCAACAGTGCGTTTCCAGACCAGCTCATAGAGCTTGAGCTGTTCGGCACTCAGATACTGCTTGATATCATCCGGCGTATTGCGGATCGAGGTCGGACGGATGGCCTCGTGCGCTTCCTGCGCGTTCTTGGCCTTGGTCTTGTAGATGCGCGCCTCTGATGGCAGCGCACTGTCACCGTAACGTTCGGGTATAAACGCACGCATCTCGTCCAGCGCGTCCTGTGCGAGGTTGACCGAGTCGGTACGCATGTAGGTGATCAGGCCGACTGTGTCACCACCGATATCCATACCTTCATATAACTGCTGAGCCACGCGCATGGTGCGGCTCGCCGTGAAGCCGAGCTTGCGTGATGCTTCCTGCTGGAGTGTTGATGTGGTGAACGGCGCTGCCGGGTTGCGTTTGCGCTTTTTCTTCTCAACGGTATCGACGACAAGCTTGCCGCCCGCCGCTGCCAGCAGTTCGGTGCGGGCATCATTGGCAGTTGGATCATTAACGATTGAGAACTGCTTGAGCTTCTCTCCGTGCAGGTGTGTCAGTCGCGCGGTGAATTCCTGTTCATCCTTGTCGAGTTGGCTTTCCAGGGTCCAGTATTCGCGTGGCTTGAAGTTCTCGATCTCGATTTCGCGCTCTACGATCATGCGCAGTGCGGGACTCTGCACACGACCTGCCGAGAGCCCACGACGCACCTTTTTCCACAGCAATGGTGACAGGTTGAAGCCGACCAGGTAGTCGAGCGCGCGACGTGCCTGTTGCGCATTGATAAGTTCGGTAGACAGGTCGCGCGCATGCTCAAGCGCCTCGTTGACGGCTCGCTTGGTGATCTCGTTGAATACCACACGATAAACGGCCTTGTCCTTGAGTGCCTTGCGCTGTTTAAGCAGTTCGCACAGGTGCCAGGAGATGGCCTCGCCTTCACGGTCCGGGTCAGTGGCAAGGTACAGCGCGTCAGACTTTTTCATTGCCCTGACGATGTTGTCCACATGCTTGGCGTTGCGATCGATGAGCTGATACTTCATCGCGAAGTCATGCTCGGTGTCGACGGCACCTTCCTTGGGGACAAGGTCGCGCACATGGCCATAGGAGGCCATGACGTCGAAATCCTTGCCAAGGTATTTCTTGATGGTCTTGCACTTGGCGGGCGATTCGACGATTACGAGGTTCTTGCTCATACGCAGAGGATTGTTGTCAGGCGTGGCCTATCAGGGTCAGATTAAGCGACACGGAGATCAGTGCAGGCCGCGCTGGGTACTGTCAAATACCAGGTCTTCGACCAGGGCATAGGCATCATCACCGTCCGGCTGGTTGAACAGCACCATCAGAATGACCCACTTCATCTGGTCAAGATCGAAATCATCGCTTTCCAGTGCCATGGCCTGTTCTATGGCGCGTTCCCGGTTGGCGGGCGACAGTACACCCATTTGTTCCAGGAACAGCAGAAAGCCGCGACTCTCGGTATCGATGCGGTTCATTTCATCACTGCAGTAAAGACGCATGGAACGCTCCGCCGGCGTGACCTGTTCGATGCCATCGTTGGCCAGGCCTTCCATCCACAGAAAGGCCCGGTCGATTTCACGACTCGGGAAACCGGCCTGGCTGAGTTCCTGATGAACGACATCGCGGTCTGCAGCGAGACTCTGATCATCATCCATATAGTAGTTCTCGAACAGGTACATCAGCACGTCGAAAACATTCTCTTTCATTTAAAATCCTTCTATTTCAGTCGGATATAGTATCCGCCATGGCTTGCAGCCACGTGTCCGCCCAGCTCGAGTTGCAGCAGCATGGAGGAAACTTCCGCCGGCGTCAATCCACTGTTTTCCACCAGTCGGTCAATGGATATTTCATTAAATCCAATTATTTCAAGTAGTTGTAGGTAGTCCCTGTCGAGTTCCGGTGCCGCGGCCGGTGTGGCATGGGCTTCCTCTGTGCAGGCAACGGCCAGCGGCGCCAGTTCGTCGAGGATGTCCTGTGCCGTCTCTATCAGTTTGGCACCGTCCCGGATCAGGCGATGACAGCCGCGCGCCAGCGGATTGTGGATCGAACCCGGGATGGCGAAGACTTCGCGACCCTGGTCTGCTGCCAGCCGCGCGGTAATGAGCGAGCCCGAGCGGAGCGCGGCCTCTACGACCAGTGTGCCCAGACTCAGTCCGCTGATAATACGGTTGCGCCGCGGAAAGTTTTCCGCCAGCGGTGGTGTGCCAATGGGAAATTCGGAGACGAGCACACCGCCGGAGGCGATGGCGTGCGCCAGCGCGCTATGAGCGGCCGGGTAAACCCGGTCCAGCCCGGTCCCGGTGACAGCCACGGTACCGGCAGCGGCGTCCAGCGCACCCTGGTGACTGGCGGCGTCGATACCCAGCGCGAGGCCGCTGGTAATAACAAGCCCGGCGGCGCCGAGGTGGCGTGAAAAGTCGGTCGCCGTCTGCATGCCGGAGCGGGACGGGTTGCGACTGCCGACCATGGCCAGCTGTGCCTCGCCCAGCAGTTCGATCCGCCCGTGAGCATACAGCAGGGGTGGCGGGTCGGGCAGTTGCCGCAACAGGGGCGGATAATTGTCGGCAAGACAGGTAATGATGTGATTATCGCTACCCCGCAGCCATTCCAGGTCACGGTCCAGCGCTGCCTGGTCGGGGTGGCGTACGGCATCCACAGCCGCCTGGGTCAGTCCGAGCCCGTGCAATTGGCCGGCCGGGGCCCGGACCGCCAGTGACGGCGAACCGAAGGTATCCAGTAATCGTTGGAAGGTGGCGGTGCCCACGCCCGGTGCGTGGTACACCGTGAGCCAGTCAATCAGCGATTGCTCGCGGTTACACTGTGCTGAAGCTGCCGCCATGCGGCCTACTATACGTCAGCGCGGGCCGCAGCGTGTCATCCTGCGCCTGAACGGCAGCAGGGATTTTCTGATATCAGGGTGAGCGGACTAAGTCGTGGATGTGCATGGCGCGGGTCGCCTTCATCACCAGGCCGAAGCTGACCTTTTCGTAGGTACGGAAGATCATCACCAGTCCGGCATCCTCATCCGGCAGCGTGACCTCGTCGCCGTACTTGTTGCTGACCGGATCGCGGATGACATCGCCCTTCTGGAAGATCCGCATGACATGCCCGACCTCCATACCATCTCGTTCACCCAGGTCCATTGCAATGACATCGAACTGACCGATCTGCGAGACGCCATTCAGTACCGAGATGATGTGGCCCTCAGTACCCGGCGGTGTGGCGTGCGGCTGGAAGAAGGCCGTCGGTTCGGAGCGGTCGGCCGGCAGCAGTCGATCGCCCACGCGGACCTCGCGGGTGGTCTTGGTCAACTTGACGGTAGCTGGGTCGCCGAAACGCTGTACCGGGCCCGTGCCGACGAAGATCGCTTCGTAACCGAGCAGTTCATCGGTATCGGGATCGATGTAGGCACCTCCCGGCTCGTAGATGTCAAACAGGGTCACATCGGTGCTGTCGATGCCACGTACATAGACACGGTCACCGGCACCGGTAATGACGTGCTCATCCGCACTCTGCACGACGTAGGGCGCAGCATCAAGCTCGCCCTCCTCCTCTACAACCAGCGCGCGCGTCAGGAACTGCTTGATTACACCCAGCGGGATCGTCGGGATGGCATTCTCCAGGCTCTCCTCGCGAATGCGCGGTGACAGCTTGCCATCACCAGACACCTGGATACGAGGCTTGCCGTCGACATAAACCAGGTTCAGGACATCGCCCGGGTAGATCAGGTGTGGATTATCGACCTGTGGATTCACATACCAGACTTCCGGCCACAACCAGGGATCACGCAGAAACATTGCGGAGATATCCCAAAGGGTGTCGCCACGAACGACGACATAGCGGTCAGGGTGGTTAGGATTGAGTGCGACATCTGCAGCAACCAGTGATCCGGTGAGAAGCGCAGCCAAGAGCATTCCGAGCAGTTTCTTGATTGACATAGATGTCCCTTTTTACGTCTGGTGTGAATCGTTATCCAGCTGCTTCGCGGCGCAGGGAAACAGGCTGGAGTGGTGCAAGCAGGTCAGTCGCGAGTTTAGCGGAAAAGCCACACAGAACAAAACCTTTTGTCGAGTATCAGGCAACAGCTACAGCTCCGATTGTGGTACAGTATATTTGATACTTCTAGCTCCAATTGTGACGGCAATCACATGACTACCCTCAACATCCTGCACTTTCCTGATCCACGTCTGCGCAATGTCGCTCAACCTGTCGAGCAGGTGGACGATGCGGTGCGCCAGCTTGTCGACGACATGTTGGAAACTATGTATGCGGCACCCGGTATCGGGCTCGCCGCAACCCAGGTCAACGTCGCCCGGCGGATCGTTGTTATAGATATATCGGAAGAAAAGGACCAGCCTTTATGTCTGATTAATCCACAGATACTCGAACTCGACGGTGTCGAGGAGATGGAGGAAGGCTGCCTGTCCGTTCCCGACGTGTTCGAACGGGTCCAGCGCGCCGAGCGGGTGACGGTGGCCGCCCTGGACCGCGCGGGCAAGCCGTTCGAAATGCAGGCCGATGGCCTGCTGGCCGTATGCATCCAGCATGAAATTGACCACCTGGACGGCAAGCTGTTTGTCGACTATCTGTCCCAGCTCAAGCGCACCCGGATTCGCAAGCGACTCGAGAAGGAACAGCGCCAGTCACCGGCGACGGTCAAGGACAACAGTCACGTGGTGATTTGATGTGCCGCCCAGCTATAAGCCAATAAAAAGTATTTAATTCAATAGGTTGGTAGCAATATCGGCCTGTTCCCAGACATGACCATGAAGATTGTATTTGCCGGCACGCCGGATTTTTCCGTGCCCGCGTTGCAGACCCTGCTGGACAGCCCGCACCACGTGGTCGCCGTCTATACCCGGCCCGACCGACCGGCCGGACGTGGCCGGCGCATCACCGCCAGTCCCGTCAAGGCGCTGGCCGTTGAGGCCGCTGTGCCGGTCAGGCAGCCGTTATCGCTCAAGGGGCATGAAGAACAGTGCCAGCTTGCCGACTGGCAGGCCGACCTGATGGTGGTGGTGGCCTACGGACTGATCCTGCCGCAGGCGATACTGGATACGCCACGCCTGGGCTGTATAAACGTGCATGCGTCACTGTTACCACGCTGGCGCGGCGCCGCTCCGATCCAGCGTGCCATCCTGGCAGGTGATGCCGAGACCGGTGTGTGCCTCATGCAAATGGAGGCCGGTCTGGACACCGGGCCGGTGCTGGCCTGCCGGCAGACACCGATCCTGCCGGACGAGACCGGCAGCCATTTGCATGACCGGCTGGCGGTACTGGGTGGTGAGCTGATCGCCGCGGAACTGGACGCGATCGCGGCGGGCAGCATCCGGCCACAACCTCAGGATGACCGGCTCGCCACCTATGCGCAAAAACTGGACAAGCACGAGGCACGCCTCGACTGGAGTGCGGATGCCGGGATACTTGCCCGCAAGATCCGCGCATTCAATGCCTGGCCGGTGGCCGAGACACGCCTGGATGGCCGGCAATTGCGCATCTGGGAGGCGCGGGCGGAAGACATGGACGCCGGGACGCCGCCGGGTACGGTGCTGTCTGCCGACCGGGACGGTATCCGGGTGGCATGCGGCAAGGGTGTGTTGTGTCTCCTGTCCCTGCAGTTGCCCGGTGGCCGGCCGGTTTCGTCCGCGGATTTCGTCAACGCGCACCAGCTGACGGGCACGCGTCTTGGCGACACGCACTAGAGTGCCGGCGCAGTCGCAAGCCGGCACGGATATGACACAGGATGCACGTGCCCTTGCCGCGGGTGTCCTGACGCAGGTGCTGGAACATGGACGCTCGCTGGATCAGGTGTTGCCAGAGGCGCTGGCCTCGATTAATGATCCGCGGACCGGTGCCCTCCTGCAGGAGTTATGTTACGGCACCATCCGCTGGTATTACCGGCTTGATGCGATCCTGCGGCAGCTACTCGACAGACCCATCAAGTCACGCGATGCGGATGTGCGGAGTCTGCTGCTGATCGGCCTCTACCAGCTCGATCGTCTGGCCCTGCCGCAGCGCGTGGCCGTGCATGCAACCGTCCAGGCGACGCGTGTGCTCGACAAGGACTGGGCGCGTGGACTGGTCAACGCCATCCTGCGCAATTTCCAGCGCCGTCGGGAGAGTCTGCTGCTTGCGGTTTGCGCTACTGCGGAGGCACTGCATGCACACCCGCTCTGGCTGATCGATCGACTGCGTGCCGACTGGCCGGATGACTGGGCGGCTATCCTGGTCGCAAACAACGCCCGCCCGCCCTTCACCCTGCGGGTGAACCGGCAGCGTCTGACGCGGAATGAATACCTGGAGCTGTTGTCAGACCACGCACTGACTGCCAGGGCCGTCCCGCATGTGCCGCAGGCGGTGTGCCTCGACAAGCCGGTCGCGGTGAGCACATTGCCGGGATTTGCCCGGGGCGACGTATCGGTACAGGATGGTGCCGCCCAGCTGGCTGCGAATCTGCTGCGCCTTGCACCCGGGCAGCGTGTGCTGGATGCCTGTGCCGCGCCGGGCGGCAAGGCAGCGCACATCCTGGAGACTGAACCTGCTGTCCAGCTTGTGGCCGTGGATATCGACGCCGCGCGGCTGCAACGCGTGGCCTCGAACCTGACACGCCTTGCGTTGCAGGCTGACCTCGTCGAAGGTGATGCGAGTAAACCGGATGACTGGTGGGAGGGACGACAGTACCAGCGCATCCTGCTGGATGTGCCGTGCTCCGGTAGCGGTGTGATACGCCGGCACCCGGATATCAAGTTGTTGCGACGTATCGGTGACATAGATGCACTTGCCCTGAGACAGGCAGCAATACTTGATGCCATGTGGCCCTTGCTTGCGCCAGGCGGTATGCTTCTCTACAGCACCTGCTCGGTGGTGAAGGCGGAGAACAGCACACAGATCGGCAGCTTTCTCCTACGTCACGAAGATGCCGGTGAAGTCGTGATTGATGCGGCCTGGGGGCATGGCTGTGAGCATGGCAGACAGATTTTCCCCGGTGAGAACCTGATGGACGGATTTTATTTCGCATGTGTACGCAAAAACAGCTGACCGACACATCACTGTGCAGCCTGTTGCGTGCAGTCCGTGTGTTACTGATTTTTATTATGCCACTGTCCGTCGCGCCCACCCTGCATGCCGGCGAGGCCGGCGAGTTCAATGTCCGGGATGCCCATGCATGGCATGAAGAGGGGGGCTGGTTCCTCGATGCGCAGTGCGATATCCGCCTGAGCCCGGGCTCCCTGGAAGCGCTGGAGAACGGAGTGCCACTGGTGTTCGAGATACGCGCCCAGATCGTCAAGACGCATGACTGGCTGTGGGATGTGGTCGAACATGAGCGCGAGCAATCGCGCCAGCTTCAGTACCATGCGCTCAGTCGTAGCTATATTGTCAAGGATATCGGGTCCGGGAGGCAGGGTGTCTACAATCGCCTGGATGATGCACTGTATGCCGTTGGCCTCCTCGATGCCCTGTTGCTGACCAGCGAAACGCTCGACCGGAGCGGTAACTATATCATTCGCCTGCGCGGCAGCCATGACATCGAGTCGCTGCCAACGCCGGTGCGTTTGCTTGCCTACGTATCCTCGGAGTGGGACATGAACAGCCAGTGGTACACATGGCCACTGGCACAGTAAGACGTATCGGCTTTGGCATTATCCCCATGCTGGGGCTGTTCGCGCTCCTGCTGGTATCGCTCTACCTGATGAGCGATGCGACGCATAACTCGGAACGCTTTGGCCAGATATACTCGGTGTTGCTCGGCATCAACGCGCTCGGGTTGCTGTTTCTGGGTCTACTGGTGGCGGCCAATATCATTACCCTCGTCCGTCAGCAGCGCAACAAGGCGGTTGGCGCGCGCATGACCAGCCGCCTGGTAATCATGTTCGTCATTTTATCGGTGGTGCCTGTCCTGGTTGTCTATTCCTTCTCGCTGCAATCCATTCAGCGCGGTATCGACAGCTGGTTCGATGTAAGCATCGAGGAGGGACTGGACGATGCGCTCGACCTCAGTCGGGCCGCACTGGACGTGCGCCTGAACGAGGTTCTGGAAGTGGCGGTCCGCATCGCGGACGAAGTTTCCAAGGCGGCCCCGACGACCGTGCCGCTGACGCTCTATGACATGCGGGTGCGCGCAGGTGCGGCGGAAGTTACCCTCATCGGTGCCGACGGGCGGATCGTTGCATCCAGCAGTGCAGAGCTGACGCGCCTGATGCCCAGCCAGCCGCCTGGTGAAATCCTGTTGCTGCTGCAGAATCGCCAGCATTACATCGGCCTCGATCCGGTGGGGGAAGGCGGCCTGTTTGCCCGCGCCCTGGTGCCCGTACTGTCGGCGCGGGCCGACGGCGAAATCCATACCCTGCAGGTGCTGTTCGAAGTATCCGAGCGCTTCAGCACACTCGCAGATGGCGTGCAGTCGGCGTATACACGCTATAACGAACTGTCCTACCTCCGCAGGCCTTTGAAGTTCAGCTATTCACTGACGCTTTCCATCGTACTGTTACTCAGCCTGCTGGCCGCGATCTGGGCGGCATTTCATTCTGCCCGACGTCTGGTGGCGCCGGTGCGCGATCTGGCCGAGGCCACGCGCGCGGTGGCCGAGGGCGATTATAGCAAGCGGTTGTCGGTGGCGAGTGACGATGAACTGGGCTTCCTGGTACGTTCATTCAATGACATGACGCGTCGCCTGGCCAGGTCGCGTGACCAGGAGAACCGCAGTAAACGGGAGATCGAGGGTCAGCGCGCCTATCTCGAGGCCGTGCTGGCCAGCCTCTCCTCCGGCGTCATCAGCTTCGGCAGGGATTCCGTCATGCGCGCCACCAACCGGCGTGCCAGCGAAAGCCTCGGTGTGGATCTCAGGCCATTCCTCGGCAAGGATCTGTCGTCACTTGCCGATGATCATCCGTTTCTGCAGCCGTTCGTCGATGTGATCTCGCGGCATCGGGGTGAAGCCGATGCATCCTGGCGCGAGGAAATACTGCTGCATGGCAAGCAGGGTCGACTGGTGTTGATGTGTCGCGGGACGGCGCTGCAGACAAGCGGGGCGCGTGGTGCCGGTATGGTGCTTGTATTTGATGATATTACCGCGCTGATCCAGGCACAGCGCGATGCCGCCTGGGGCGAGGTCGCGCGCCGACTGGCCCACGAGATCAAGAATCCGCTGACTCCTATCCAGCTATCGGCCGAGCGTTTGCGGCATCGCTATCTGGAGCACATGGCACCGGAGGATGCCGAAATACTGGACCGTGCCACGCGTACTATCGTCAACCAGGTCGAGGCCATGAAAAAGATGGTGAATGCCTTCAGTGAATATGCGCGTGCGCCACAGATCAACCTGAAGCCGATGGATCTGCACGAAGTCATACTGGAAGTGCTCGACCTCTATCGCAGTCACGAAGGAGAGGTCGATATTCGTGCCCAACTGGACGCGCAAACACCCATAATGGAGGGCGATGCAGGCAGGATCAGGCAATTGTTGCACAACCTGCTGAAGAATTCCCTGGAGGCGGTGAAGCAAGTGTCCGAGGCACAGATACTGGTTGCAACGCGCGTCGAGCACCTGCCTGATATGGATCTGCTGGCCCTGTGCGTCAGTGATAACGGGCCCGGTTTCGATTCCAATATACTGGCGAACGTGTTTGAACCCTATGTTTCGACCAAGCCCAGGGGGAGTGGGCTGGGCCTGGCGATCGTCAAGAAGATTGTCGAGGAACACGGTGGCTATATCAGCGCTGAGCCCTCCGAGGGAAGCGGTGCACGCGTGGTCGTCAGGTTTCTTCTGTCCGGCAAGCGTGCTGCCGGCGATGACAGTGAACCGGATGCCAGGGAAAGCGCCGACGATATGCCGGCGTGAGCTATAATCATCGCGCGGTAGCCTAGAGGCCGGGTGACGGGGGCAAAATATACATGTTTTTGGATAAGATTACATGACGGGACGGCACATCCTGGTCGTCGATGACGAGCCGGATATCCGCACCCTGGTGCAGGATATCCTGGAAGACGAGGGTTACACCGTTACCACGGCCGATAACGGCGAGTCTGCGCGCAAGGCACGACGTATACGTCGTCCTGACCTGATCCTGCTGGACATCTGGATGGATGATGTCGACGGCATCTCACTGTTACGCGAATGGTCGGAAAACGGTGGCCCTTCCTGTCCCGTAATCATGATGTCCGGGCACGGCACGGTGGAAACCGCCGTCGAGGCGACCCGTCTCGGTGCATACGACTTTATCGAGAAGCCCATTTCGCTTGCCAAGCTGTTGTTGACGATTGAGCGGGCCTTCGAGAGCGCGCGACTGCAGCAGGAGAATACCGACCTGCGTGGGCAGGCACTGCCGGTCGTCGAACCAGTGGGCAAGTCTGCCACCATGGAACAGTTACGCGAGCAGGCCCGCAAGGTCGCACAGTCAAATACCTGGGTATTGATCGGTGGTGAGGCCGGTGCCGGCAAGGGAACCTTTGCACGCTACATACATGACCAGAGTCCGCGCCGTGACGGTCCCTATGTCGAGGTCGCAGTCGGTTCGATTACGGGCGAAAACTCCGCGTCCGAGCTGTTCGGACATGAGGAAGGCGAGTCCGTAACGTACGGGAGGCTGGAACAGGCCAATGGCGGGACACTCTCTATCGGCGATATCGCCGATATGGATCTGCAGACACAGGCGCGCCTGCTGAGTGTATTCCAGACACATTCGTTCAAACGTGTCGGTGGCAACGAGGATGTTGAGGTGGACTTGCGTATTATCGCCACCACGCACAGTAATCTCGAGGAAGAGGTAGCGGCCGGCCGCTTCCGCGATGACCTGTTTTACCACTTGAATGTGGTACCGATACATATTCCGGCATTGCGCGAGCATCCCGATGACGTGCATGAATTGCTCAATTACTACATCGACTACCTGGTCAGCCACGAGCGGTTGTCCTACCGGCATTTCAGCGTCGCGGCACAGAACCGCTTGCGGAGTTACGAGTGGCCGGGAAATATCCGCGAACTGCGTAATCTCGTACAGCGCCTGCTGATCCTGGGCACCAGCGAGGAAATCGAGCTGGACGAGGTCGAACAGGCCGTCAGTGGTGCACCTGCCGCTGGCCCGGCGGGCGATTTTCCCGCCATGCCCTACAATCTGCCGCTGCGCGAGGCACGCGAGCAGTTCGAGCATGATTACCTGGTACACCAGCTGCAAAAGGTCGGCGGGAGTGTCGGCAAGCTCGCCAAACGCGTTGGCATGGAGCGTACCCATCTCTACAGGAAGCTGCGCGCGCTTGGTATTGATCATAAAAAAGGCGCCGAATAACGGGCGCATGGCTCGCAGGGAAATCAGCCGATGAAAATAATCATTCTGGGTGCCGGGCAGGTCGGTTCATCGGTGGCCAACAATCTGGCCAGCGAGGCCAATGATATAACCGTGATCGATGAGAATGGGGCGATCCTGCAGGACTTGCAGGACCGCCTGGACCTGCGCACTATCAAGGGGCATGCCTCCCATCCGGATGTCCTCAAGCAGGCGGGTGCCGACGATGCCGATATGATTATCGCGGTCACCGGCAATGATGAAACCAATATGATTGCCTGCCAGGTGGCTTATACCCTGTTCCACACGCCGACCAAAATTGCGCGTGTCCGCTCACCTGAATATCTTAAATTCAGCGCTTTGTTTGTACAGGAAGCGCTGCCGGTCGATGTGCTGATCAGCCCCGAACAGCTGGTAACCGACTACATCGAGCGACTGATCAGGAACCCCGGTGCGTTGCAGGTGCTCGACTTCGCCGGCGGGCGCGTGCAGCTGGTTGCGGTACATGCCTACTATGGTGGCCCACTGGTGGGGCAGGAACTGCGTGAGCTGAGAACGCACATGCCGGGTATCGATTCCCGTATTGCGGCAATCTTTCGGCAGGGCAAGCCGATTACGCCCGAAGGTGACACCATCATCGAAGCAGATGACGAGGTGTTTTTCCTCGCGGCCAGCAAGCATATACGCGCCGTCATGGGGGAATTGCGCAAGCTCGACAAGCCGGTGAAGCGTGTGCTGCTGGCCGGTGGTGGCAACATCGGTATGCGCCTGGCAGCCTCTATCGAGAATCATTACCAGCTGAAGATCATCGAGCACAATACCGTTCGTGCGACCCTGTTGTCCGAGGAGCTGGACAAGACCATTGTGCTGCTTGGCGATGCGGCTGACGAGGAACTGTTGCTGGAAGAAGGCATCGACAGCACGGATGTCTACTGTGCGCTGACCAATGACGATGAGGCCAATATCCTGTCGGCCATGCTGGCAAAGCGTCTCGGTGCGCGCAAGGTGATGTCCCTGATCAACCGGGCCTCCTACGTTAACCTCATGCAAAGTGACTTTATCGATGTCGCCATCTCACCGGAACAGGCCACGATCGGCAGCCTGCTCACGCATGTCAGGCGCGGCGATGTTGTCATGGTTCATGCCCTGCGTCGTGGTGCGGCGGAGGCCATCGAAGCAGTCGCACACGGCGACAGGACCAGTTCGAAGGTCGTCGGACGCATGATCGAGGAAATCAGGTTGCCACCCGGCGCGTCAATCGGTGCAATCGTACGCGGGGAAGATGTGATCATCGCGCATCACGATACCGTGATCGAGTCGGATGACCATGTCATTCTATTTCTGGCGGAAAAGAAATCCATCAAGGAAGTCGAGCGATTGTTCCAGGTTGGCGTGACCTTTTTCTGATATGGGTGAGATTGCCGCAGCTATATACCCGCAGGGAGCCCGCTGACCATGCACTGGATGTCAATACAACGTCTGCTCGGCGCGCTGCTCATGCTGTTCAGTGCGACAATGCTACCCCCGATACTGGTCTCCCTGCTGTACAAAGATGCCCAGCAGATGGTGTTTCTGGAAGATATGGTCTTGTTGCTGATCGCCGGTTGCCTGCTATGGATTCCTGCCCGGCATTGCCGTGATGAGTTGCGTGTGCGTGATGGATTCCTGTTTGTTACGTTGTTCTGGCTGGTACTGGGTCTGGCGGGCGCCCTGCCCTTTGCGAGTGCGGCCTCACCGCACCTGCCACTTGCCGATGCGGTGTTCGAATCTTTCTCCGGACTGACGACCACCGGGGCAACTGTCATTACCGGGCTGGATAAATTGCCGCCATCGATCCTGTTTTACCGCCAGCAGCTGCAATGGCTGGGCGGCATGGGCATCATCGTGCTGGCCGTAGCGATCATGCCCATGCTCGGCGTCGGCGGCATGCAATTATATCGTGCCGAGACACCCGGCCCGATGAAGGACGCCAAACTGACACCGCGCATTACCGAAACGGCGAAGGCCCTGTGGTACATTTATCTCACGCTGACTATCCTGTGTGCGCTCGGTTACTGGGGTGCGGGCATGAGTGCATTCGACGCGATCAGCCACAGTTTCTCCACTATCGCAATTGGCGGCTTCTCCACTCATGATCAGAGTATCGGGTATTACCAGAACGGCACGATCGAACTGATTGCGGTGGTCTTCATGCTGCTGGCCGGCATGAACTTCGCGTTGCATTTCGTTGCCTGGCGCTCGCTGTCCCTGCAGGCATATTTGCGCGACTCTGAACTTAAAGCCTACCTGTCGGTGCTGACGGTCGTTACGATGATCACCGTCGGTTACCTCTACTACACCGATACCTTTATCTTCTTTAACGATGCCCTGCATGCCGGCCTGTTCCAGGCCGTTTCAATCGGTACCACCACGGGCTTTACCACGGCGGAATATTTCGACTGGCCCGGTTTCCTGCCGGTGATGCTGCTGTTTGCCAGCTTCATTGGCGGCTGTGCCGGTTCGACCGGTGGCGGCATGAAGGTGATTCGTTTTCTGCTGGTGCTCAAACAGGGTCACCGCGAAATACTTCGCCTGATTCATCCAAACGCACAAATCCCGGTAAAAATTGGCGGCAAGCCCCTGTCCGACCGGGTAATCGGCGCTGTATGGGGGTTTTTTGCCGCCTATGTGGGTAGTTTTGTCGTTATCATGCTATTTCTGATGTCCACCGGGCTCGACCAGGTCACGGCTTTTTCAGCGGTTGCCGCTTGTATGAACAACCTCGGACCGGGCCTTGGCGGTGTGGGCGCCAATTACGTCGACATCAACGATGCCGCCAAGTGGACACTGTCGTTTGCCATGATGCTGGGCCGCCTGGAAATCTTTACCCTGATTATCCTGTTTACCGGCGCGTTCTGGCGTCGCTAGGGCATCTGATCGTGTCGATGATTGATAACCTGCAGGCGATGCTGGATGCCGGGCAGGACAATGCCCTGCTGAGGTTTACCCTGGGCAGCCAGTTACTCAAGGCGGGGAACCTGACGAAGGCACTGCCACACCTGGAAGCAGCTGTTCGGCAGGATCCGGATTACTCGGCTGCCTGGAAACTTTACGGGAAGGCATTGCACGAGGCGGGCGAACTCGTTGCTGCCAGGGATGTATACCGACAGGGCATCGGCGCTGCCGAGCGCAAGGGAGATATCCAGGCCGTCAGGGAGATGCGCGTTTTCCTGAAACGTGTGGAGCGGGCGCTGGCCGATAGCAACTGATCAGTAGATCGGCGCCTCGCCAGCAGGGCGTGTACGGAAGCGCCGGTAATTCCACTGGTATTGTGCCGGACATTCCCTGATCAGCTGCTCCACGGATTGATTGATGGCGGCAACGGAAACGGCGGGGTCATTATCATAGGCCGCTGCGAGCACTGGCCTGAAATGCAGGCGATAGCCACGGCCGAATGCCAGTCGTTCCGACCAAACGAAAATAATCGGTGCGCCGGTCTTGAGCGTCAGGCGCGAGAGGAACACCATGGTATAAGCCTGCGTGCCGAAGAAGGGCGCAAACATCCCGGTGCCCGCCTGCGGTTCCTGATCGGGCAGCATGGCGACTGCGCGGTTTTCGCCGAGTGTTCGGTAGAGTGTGCGTATGCCTTGTGCAGTCGTCGGAACGTAATTGCCGCCCGCGCGGTTGCGGGCGACACGCACCAGCTCATCGAGTTGCTTCATGCGCAGTGGCCGGTAAAGACAGGTGATGTCATAGCGCGATGCACAATACAGGCCGGCGACTTCCCACGCGCCCAGGTGGGGTGTTGCCAGGATGATGCCCTGCCCTTTCACCTGCGCCGCCTCGACATGCTCGAAACCATCAACCGCACGTACCAGGCGCAGGACCATGCCGGCCGGGCGTAACCACAATGCACCGATCTCGAGTGCGGTCTTACCGGTTTCACGCAGGCACGTGTTTACCAGGCGGCGTTGTTCCTGTTTCGACAATTCAGGGAAGCACAGGCCAATGTTGGTTCGGGTCACAGTACGGATGCGCCCGGGCAATTGCGCCAGCACGGTGCCAATCACAGCGCCCATGGCATGAGTCAGTGGCAGCGGCAGAACGGCGGACAGATACAGCGCAGACTTGATCAGCAGGGCGTGAAACAAGATACTATCTCCACTATAGTGACAAATAAATACATATATATAATAAAAATCCCATTTATTAAATAATAAATCGAATATGGTAATTATAAATTATTAATAAGCTATATTTAATTTAATGTGGGATTTATGTATTTATATTGTCGATTATGCAGCTTCAGGTGTCGTTATCGATGTTATCCAGCCTGATTATTCTGGATCGACCAGGTATGACGAGCAAAACTACCGATGACTCTAGCGGTAATACGAGCTGACCACGACCTTTCTGCAAAAAAGCCACTATGATTGATAATGGGTTCAGGCGAATATACACGACAGTACCGCTACCAGCGGGTATAGGGGGAGATGATGGCAGCTGAGGTCAAGACCGTTACACCGGTGGAGGCATGGGAAATGATGCAAGGGAATCAGCGGGTTGTAATGATCGATGTCCGCTCCAGCATGGAATACCTGTTCGTCGGCCACCCTCGCGGCAGCGTTCATGTTCCCTGGATCGACGCACCGTCATGGACCGTCAACCCAAACTTCATCACGGAAGTCCGCAAGGTCATGCTGGGCGGCATTGGCATCGGCGAGCACGCCGACGATGCGCCTGTCCTGCTCATTTGCCGCAGTGGCAAGCGCTCGCTTGAGGCTGGCAAATTATTGATTAATAATGGATTTACGGAGGCATACAATGTCGCCGAGGGATTCGAGGGTGAACTGAACGAGCATCACCAGCGCAGTACTGTCGGTGGCTGGCGCTACCACAGCCTGCCCTGGGAACAGTGCTAGTTCAATTGACCTCGTAATGCAGGAAAAAATATAATAAAGCGTTAATATAGCTATACTAATTATATGATGGCTGGGATTCAGGGATAGTCGTTGCATTAGCATGCAGGTGCGTTGTTACCTGCACGGGTAACCAACAGCCAGAAAAAGTCATTCATTCCTCGACATCCTGGATGTTGCAGGGGTGTCCATTTGAGGAGAGCAACCATGTCTACAACTGCAGAGAACGTCCCTGGCAACGCGCAACTGGATGCGTGGCTGGACCAGAAACTCGACGAGCTGTTACCGAAGAAGCTCGAGGACATCGAGGCGCAGAGAACGCCGAGCATGTC
>JBATGJ010000298.1:0-3420 GCA_049665685.1 Gammaproteobacteria bacterium | reverse complement strand
CCGTGGAAACGGTAGCAGATGATGCAATCAAAGCAACCACCGTGGAAATGGCTGCGGATGGTGCAATCAAAGCAACCACCGTGGAAATGGCTGCAGATGATGCAATCAAAGCAACCACCGTGGAAATGGCTGCAGATGATGCAAGCAAAGATGAAACGGGCAATCTCATTGAGCAGCGTATCCAGGCATACCGTGACTATATGCGCCAGCGCATGCGGATTGATGAGGTGTCGGCAAAGCACGCGCATTCCACTGTAGTCGCAGACACGGTCACCGATGCACCTCTCCAGGCTGATGATATGCACAAGGCCACAGAAGCCGGCGACAGGTTACAGGGGTCGGTTATGTCAGAAAGTCACCGGCAATATCGGGAGGTGATGCAACAGGAGCATGAAGAGCGGGCAACACAGGCTGTGGAAGCCGCTGACAGACAACGGATGGAGATGCAACAACGGCATACTGAGCGTGCGGCACGCGCTGCTGAGTCCGCCGGGCAGCACCAGGAGGCCATGCGCCCGGAGCGGGAAGAGCGTGCACCACCGGCTGCTGATTCATTCGGTATGCGACAAGGGGCGGCACTCCCTGAACGGGCTGAGCAGTATCGTGAGGCGATGCAGAAGCAGCGGGCGGAGCGCGTTGCCGCCGCCAGGAAGCTGCGAGAATTGCGTGAGAAAGAACAACTTGCCCGGATGGAAGATTGGCTCAATCAGCAGGAGGAGCGTCAACAGCTTGCCATCGAGCGACACGAGGCCATGCGTGATCGTGCGGAACAGGAGCATAACAATCTCATACAGCAATATGAAGAGATGCTGAACAAGGCACTACAGGACAGGATCGATGTTGCCAACCGCCACGAGGTGTTGCGCAAGGAGGCCGATCAGCGCAGGAAAGAACTGGCAAAACTCCGGGTACAGCTGAAGGGCATGACCCCGGATGAGCGTCGGGAGTATATGGAGACCCACAGGGAAGAACTGTTCGGCAATGAAGAAATGATGTCGCCTCGAAAAATGCCGGCTCCGCAGCAGCGGTACGGAGGCATGTACAAGCGACCGCCACCACCGCGTCACTGGTAGAGTCTGGCTGACGTGATGCCTGCAATATAAGGAACGTGTTATGAGGCGATCAGGACGGCAGGGTGCGTTTTTTCGCTTCCTGCTCTGCTTCGCGTTCTGTCAGTCTGGTGAGCAGGGACAGTTCCTCACCCAGTAGAGACAGGATGTCGTCCAGCGCGAGAATTCCCGCCAGTGCGCCGGTATTTGTAATGACCGGCACTCGCCTGACACCACGGCTGCGCATGCGTTGGGCCGTCTCGAACACAGTTTCATCCTCGGTCACCTTCAGCACTGCAAATGACATGATGTCGCCCACTGTGACATTGTCGATGGGCACGGCCTTGGCGATCAGCTCGATCACGATATCACGGTCAGTCACGATGCCGGCGGGCTCAACCCGGCCATCGTTCTCCTTGACGACGATAAGACAGCCGACATGTTTCTCGCGCATCAGACCTGCGGCTTCCTGGATCGACATGTCAGGCGTGGCCGTGATTACGCTGCGGTTACATAATTCTCCAGCTTTCACCGTATACCCCCTTGTGTGCCATGCCCGGGTCGAGGTCCGGGCCTTCTGTGTCCAGTCTAGATCCATGTATCGGTCAGGTATTGACCCACGTCAAAGGGGCAGGCAAGTCGCCGCAATATGAACATGTGCGTAATCAAGGCATAACTATTCGGATTTATTAGTAATATCGATTATAAATTTGTACTTTGGTGTCGATATATTGATAATCAACCAAGCTGACTGCACTCCGGTATGTATTGGCTTTCTTTTAAAAAGAAGCAGGAAAAACAAGTCACTGGCCTGATATTGCCGGGTGGAGGGGCGCGTAATGCCTACCAGGCAGGCGTACTCAAGGCGATTGCCGATATGCTCCCGGAGGATGCCAGGAATCCGTTCGACGTCATCAGCGGATCTTCCTCGGGCGCACTCAATGCTGTCCTGCTGGCCAGTTCGGCAAGCCGTTTCCAGGAGGGCGTCGATCGCCTGTGGGGCATCTGGGCGAATTTTCATATCGGCAAGGTCTTCAGGGTTGACAGGTGGACTGCCATCAAAAGCGCGTTCGGCTGGGCTGCCAATTTCCTGCTGGGCGGACTGAAGCAGCAGCCGCGTTCGGTGCTGGACAACTCCCCACTGCGTGAATTGCTGGAGCGGCATATCCGTTTTGCGCGTATCCAGCAGGCGATTGACGCCAGCGATTTGCGTGCGGTATCGGTGACGGCATCCGGTTACACCAGCGGCTTGTCTGTGGCCTTTTACCAGGGTATCAAGGACCTTGTGCCCTGGAAGCGCGCCCGGCGCACCGGCCTGCCGACGGAACTGACCCTCAATCACCTGATGGCATCATCGGCCATCCCGGTACTGTTTCCTGCCGTGAAGCTGCGCAATGAATATTTCGGTGACGGTTCGATGCGCCAGACCGCACCCCTGAGCCCGGCCCTGCATATGGGGGCGAATCGCTTGCTGATCATTGGCGTTAGAAATTCCGCGCTGGACCCGCTTCCGGTAGATACACGTGAGGTGAATTACCCGTCATTCGGCCAGATTTCCGGCTATATATTCGACACATTGTTCATGGACAGCCTCGATGCGGATATCGAGCGTATGCGCCGTATTAACCACACCATTACCGAGACCCGCGACAAGCGGGTCGAATACAAGGACACGTCCCTGCGGCAAATCGACTACCTGGTCATTTCGCCCAGCCAGGATGTTCGCGAGATCGTCGCAAAATATGTGCAAAACTTTCCTAAATCAGTGCGTATCCTGCTGAAAGGGATCGGTGCATTGGCCCGTGAGGGGCGCCCCCTGATGAGTTACCTGATGTTCGATGCGCCGTTCTGCAAGGAACTGATGGAGCTCGGTTACCGCGACGGCATGGCGGCCAGGGACCAGATTCTGCACCTGCTGGGACAGGATGAGCTGATTGACGAGGAGCATGTCGAAGCAGTATCCGCTGCTGATTAACCCGGGATGTGCCTGGGGCACCGTTGCCGGTGCCTGCATTGTGCCCGGTAGCCGGCCCCTAGCAGGGACTATCTTTGCTAGCGGTGCAATCGATCCTGGCGACGCCAGCGATTAACGATATCATCGACGTCGAGGTCATCCGGTCCGGCTGACCAGTGCCGGAAGAAATCCACGCTGTTACTGTTCGGGGGGGGGTTCGGCTTGTACAGCTGGACGCGTGTTGGCAGAGGTACCGCCAGGCCCATGATCATGGCCTCGCCCTGGCCCAGCGAAGACAGGATATCAATAAAGTCACGCTCCGCTTCCGGCACCAGGTCACGTACATAGGCCTGGTCATCCGGGTTGGTCAGCCGCAGGCAGACAAAGGTATTGCACTGGGCAAGCACTGTCTCGGAG
>JBATGJ010000297.1:0-14953 GCA_049665685.1 Gammaproteobacteria bacterium | reverse complement strand
GGCCTGGTGTTTACGGGGTGTGGACAGGAACAGGCAGGATCAAAAGCGACGGCGACACAGACGCAGCAGACGTTCGAGTGGAAAATGGTGACTACCTGGCCGAAAAATTTCCCCGGCCTGGGCACCGGCGCAAACAACCTGGTGCGGCTGATCACGGAAATGAGCGGCGGCCGCATCAAGGTCACCCTGTACGGTGCCGGTGAACTGGTGCCACCGTTCGAGGTATTCGATACGGTCGCCGGCGGTACCGCGCAACTGGGTCACGGTGCGGCCTATTACTGGAAGGGCAAGAGCGAGGCCGCGCAGTTCTTTGCCGCGGTACCGTTCGGTATGAATGCGCAGGAAATGAATGCCTGGCTCTACTACGGTGGCGGCATGGAGCTGTGGACCGAGGTCTATGCGCCCTTCGGGGTCCTGCCTGCTGCGGCCGGCAATTCGGGCGTCCAGATGGGTGGCTGGTTCAACCGCGAAATCAATTCCGTGGACGACCTCGACGGGCTGAAGATGCGCATCCCGGGGCTGGGCGGCGAGGTGCTCAAGCGTGCCGGCGGTTTGCCGGTCAGCATGCCCGGCTCGGATATCTTCACTTCCATGCAGACCGGCGTCATTGATGCCACCGAGTGGGTCGGGCCCTACAATGACCTGGCGTTCGGCCTGTACAAGGTAGCGAAACACTATTACTACCCGGGCTGGCACGAGCCGGGCACCACGCTGGAGTGCCTGATCAACCAGGCGGCCTATGACAGCCTGCCGGCGGACCTGCAGAGTATCGTCACCAACGCCTGTCGCGTGGTGAACGGCGACATGCTGGCCGAGTACACGGCGCGCAACAACACCGCCCTGCGCACCCTGGTTGAGGAACACAATGTCGATGTGCGCGCCTTTCCCGATGAGGTCATCGCGAGGTTGCGTGAACTGTCGGAGCAGGTGGTCGCGGAAATTGCCGACCGGGATGCGCTGTCAGCAAAGGTGTATAAATCGTATCTTGAATTCAGGCAGCAGGCGGTCGAATGGCACAATATCTCGGAGCGGGCCTACCTGAATTTGCGTGCCGGGTAAGCACGCTTGTCGCGCGGGGCCCGGTGAAATAAACCGCAGCGTTCGTTTTATAGAAACAGCATCCGATCGTTTGCCGGATTATCGGAGCCGGTTATTGATCCAGGTAACTTTCCGCTTCAAACGGATCGAATGAGAAATAGACATCATAGTGGATCGGTGACAGTGAACGCAGATAGCCAGCCAGTGCGTGCTTGTCATAGTCACTGAGCGGCATACTGCTGGTCGCGAGTATCTCCGCCATCAGGCCGCCGGTATAACGGCCATCGGGACGTCTTCCCATGTTCAGGAAATCGACCACCTCCTGCCGTGTCCAGGTCCCGATACCCGTCACTTCGTCCGGGGTAATATTGGGCACTGCAATACCTTCCGGCCCACTGCGTGTGCCGGCCAGATAGCGATCGCTGAGCGGTATACCGGTCAATCCGCGCGGGGTGTGACATTCCGTGCAGTGCCCGAGCGCAGTGGCCAGGTAAGCACCACGGTTCCAGGCAGGTGATTGCGCCGGATCCGGCGAAAAGACGCCCGGTGTAAACCAGCCCCGCTTCCATGCACCCAGCAGTGTTTGCGAGGTCACGGGCCAGTTTATTTCATGGGGGCGATTGCGTAGCGCAATGGCGGGCTGTGTCTGCAGGTAGGCGTGCAAGGCCAGCATATCCTCGCGCGTCATCCGGGTATAGGTCGGGTAGGGGAACGCCGGGTAATAGTGCCTGCCCTGCGGACTGACCCCTTCACGCAATGCCCGGATGAAATCCTCATCCACCCAGTTACCGATACCGTGTTCCCGGTCCGGTGTGATGTTGGGACTGTAGAACGTCCCGAAGGGCGTTACGATGGGCCGTCCGCCGGCAAGTGGCTGGGTAATGGTATGACAGCTGATGCAGCCAGCGGCGTTGAAGATGTAGCGGCCGCGGTCAATGATGTCTTCGATTGCCAGTGCACCGCTTGCAAAGCAGAAACCGGCAAGCACCAGCAGCAGCGCGTTGCTGCCTGCCAGCTTAAATATTCCATTTCTGTTCGTTACCACTGGGTACTGCTATTGCCGGGCGATGAGCAGGTTATTCGAAGTGATAACCCAGCCGCAACAGGTGCAGGTCAAGCCCGTCGTTCGGCTGCTTGATGTCTGCATTGGAGATATGCTGGAAACGGTATGACAGCTCGTACTGGCCGCGCTCTCCGAAGCCCACGCCCACACCGACAAGCAACCCGAACTGAAATGTGCTTGAAAGGTCACGCTTGCCCAGCCTGGTCTCGCTGATCAGGTGAGGGCCGAAACCGGCATCGGCGTACGGGGTCATGCCGCTGGAAAGGTCGGCGTCGCGTTGCAGGCGCAACACCGGCGTCACGCTGAGGTCGAACAGTTCATTGTATTTGCCGATGTCGGTTTCCAGGTAACCGAGTTCGGCGTCCCAGTAGCCGCTGAGAAACCAGGCGCCGCCTTCGAACCAGCTGCGCTCCCATTTGTTCTGGAAGCCGATGCGGTAGGCCTCGGTATCGTTCGAACGGTTGTCCTTGCCCAGGGTGAGGGATATGGAATCTATCCAGCTGGGCGGGCTGGAGGCCATGGCAGGGGTCTGCGCAAGCAGCAGGAGTGGTACCGACAGGGTGGTTGCTATTAATCGCATGCGGTGTTTTACCTGTTATTCGTTATTTTACCCATGATCGCATGCAGGTGCTATCTCACCAGGCACGCAGCCTAATTATATACGAGATCGGGTAACCAGGTTGCCAGCGCCGGCCAGGCGGCCAGTATGAGGATGAGCAGCAGCTGCAGGCCGATGAAGGGCGTCACGCCGCGATAGATATCCGCGGTGCGGACGTCGGCCGGTGCCACGCCACGCAGGTAAAACAGGGCGAAACCGAACGGTGGCGTCAGGAACGAGGTCTGCAGATTGAGGGCGATCATGATGCCCAGCCAGACCGGGTCAAAACCCATTGCCAGCAGGACCGGGCCGACAATGGGCACGACGACGAAGGTGATCTCGATAAAGTCGAGCACAAAACCCAGCAGGAACATCAGCAGCATGACGGCAAATAATGCACCGATCTTGCCACCCGGCAGGTCGTTGAGCAGGTTGGCGACGATTTCATCACCGCCCAGGCCGCGGAACACAAGGGAAAAGACCGATGCACCGACCAGGATGAGGAACACCATGCTGGTGATGCGCGTGGTGCCTTCCATCACCTCGCGCAGGATGCTGATGCGGCACTGTCCGCGAAAGGCGGCCAGTAGTATGGCGCCGACGGCACCGACCGCGGCCGCCTCGGTGGGCGTCGCACGGCCTGTGAGTATCGAGCCGAGTACGGCGACGATGAGCAGCACCGGCGGCAGCAGACCACGCACTACACGCATTGCCAGTCTGCCACCATCAACATCCCGGGTGATCGCCGGCATGGCAGACGGCCGCAGCCATGCCACCATGGCAAGATAGGCTATATAAAGCAGTACCAGTAACACGCCGGGCAGCAGTGCACCGACAAACAGGTCGCCGACCGAGACGTTTTCCGGTGAGAAGATGCCCATGTCGAGTTGTGCCTGCTGATAGGCCGACGAGAGCACATCACCGAGCAACACCAGCACGATCGAGGGCGGAATGATCTGCCCCAGTGTGCCCGACGCGCAGATGATGCCGGTCGCAACACGGGGATCGTAGTTGCGCCGTAACATCGTCGGCAGCGACAGCAGGCCCATGGTAACAACCGTTGCACCGACGATGCCGGTGCTCGCGGCCAGCAGCATGCCAACCAGCGCGACCGAATAACCCAGTCCGCCGCGCAGGCGGCCAAACAGTTCGGCCATGGTCTCGAGCAGGTTTTCGGCCACGTGTGAGCGTTCCAGCATGATGCCCATGAACACGAACAATGGAACTGCAATCAGCGTGGTGTTGGTCATGATGCCGTACAGGCGACTTGGCAATGCCTGCAGAATGGCAATGTCGAAGAAACCTGCCAGTTCGCCAAAGAAGGCGAACAGCAGGGCGGTGCCGGCCAGCGACAGTGCCACCGGGTAGCCGGCCATCAGCACCACGCAGACAATGAAAAACAGCAGCAGGGGTAACATGCTGTGCACGGTTACAGCTTCCGGTCGTGGCCGGGTGCAGCATCTTCCGGCACGCTATGTCCGCCGATCAGCAGCACACTGCGCACTGCGATCGCACAGCCCTGCAGAAACAGCAGACAGGCCATCAGCGGAATAATGGTCTTCAGCAGGAAGACGCCGTCGAGTCCGCCGGCCTCGCGCGAACCTTCGTGGATTGACCACGCGGCACTGACGTAGTCGAGGCTGCTGGTGAAGATGAAAATGCACACCGGCATGAGCAACAGCACGGTACCCGCAAGGTTGATCCATGCGCGCGTGCGCGGCGCACATTGCTGGTAGAAGATATCGACACGCACATGACCGTCATGTTTCAGCGTGTAGGCGGCACCCAGCATGAAGACCGCGGCATGCAGGTAGGTGATCGATTCCTGCAGGGCGATCGAGCCGATGTCGAACAGATAACGCAGGATCACGACCGCCAGGGTGACCAGCACCATAGCCAGTGTCAGCCAGGACACCGCGCGGCCGGTCAGCCCGGCGATGTTGTCCAGCAGGCCGGCTATCTTCTGCAGGCGGTCTACGGTGTTCACGCCGGACATGTCCCTGCGTCAGCCAGCCGGCGCCAGCGGATCCGTGCGTTTCTGCCGCATGTGCACGATGTGCCGAAAGGCATACGGGTCCTTCCTGTGGGTGATTTCGCCCGGACGCGGGAAGTGCCAGTCATGCAGTCTCGACAGCCAGAAGCGCAGGGCTGCAGCGCGCACCACGACCGGCCAGGCAGCGCGCTCCTCCGCAGTGATCTGGCGAACCGCGTGGTAGGCACCGGTGAGTGCATGCAGGCGACTGTCCACGAAGGCGCCATCCGCTTCGATACACCAGTCGTTGACGGCCACGGCCAGGTCATACAGCCAGGCACCGTCGCAGGCATAATAGAAATCGATAATGCCGGTCAGCCGGTCACCACTCCACAAGGTGTTGTCTCGAAACAGGTCGGCATGGATGACACCCCCCGGCAGCGTGTCGAAGCGGTTGGCACGCTGGTAGGCCATCTCCTCACGCAGGTGATCCGCATCTGCGGGCGGGATATGTGCGAGCAGTTTTTCTGCTGTCTGCATGCGCCAGTCATGCCCGCGTCCGTTCGCGCGCCGGCCGCCAAAGCTGCTGCCGGCCAGGTGCATACGTGCGAGTATCGCGCCAAGCGTGGCACACTGGCTGTCCGTGGGATGGTCGAGGCTGGTGCCATGGAGACGCTCGACCAGCGCCGCCGGCCGGTCCAGGAATACGCGCAGGTAGTGGCCCGCGTTGTCTGCAACCGGGTGTGCACTGGGTATGCCGTGTTCCGCCATGTGCGCCATCAGGTCAAGGAAATAACCCATCTCTTCGAAGGTATGCGTCTCGAACAGGGTGAGTACCATTTCCTGCCGGTCAGTGGTGATGAAATAGTTGGTGTTTTCGATGCCGTCGCTGATGCCTTCATGTGCCTGCAGTTCTCCAACGGCATAGTGACGCAGCAATTCAACGAGCTTGTCTCGCCCGACCGGGGTAAACACAGACATGATCAGGACTGGCAGGGGGTGGTGCGAGTGTCTACCACCTGAAGATCATCCAGCTTGGTACCACCAGGCCCGGGTCAAGTTCGTTACGGCGCAAATTCAGTGAGCCGTCACCGGTTGTGTCCATCAGGTAATAGGGCGGTCCGACAACCGGCACGATCTTGACCATGTACAGCTGACCGTTCATCCGATACTCGGTCACGACGGCATCGTCACGCTTGATGATGCTGACTTCCGGTTCCAGTTCATCGTTGACCCCCGCTGTGGACGGTAAACTGGAAGGCGGCTCGGGTGCCTGTTCGACCTGGGGTGGGGGCTCCGCGTGTGCGGTGAACGTCATGATGGCGAAAAGAATAAACAGTCGTTTCATAATTACAACTCCAGCAGTTTTTCCTGCTCCTGCGCCGAGGGCTCGAAGCTCTTGTGTTCATAGTAATCAAAGATGGCATCGACCACCGCGTGCGGCTCGTCCTTCACGACGAACAGGTCGAGGTCCTCGGCGGAAATAGTGCCCGCGCTGACCAGCGTATCGCGAAACCAGTCGATCAGACCCTTCCAGAAATCGCTGCCGACCAGGATGATCGGGATACGGCGTGTCTTTCCCGTCTGGACCAGGGTAAGGATTTCAGCCAGCTCATCCAGCGTGCCGAAGCCGCCCGGACACACGACGTAGGCCGAGGCATACTTTACGAACATTACCTTGCGTGAAAAGAAGTGCCGGAAGTTGAGGGCGATGTCCTGGTAGGGATTGCCGGCCTGCTCGTGCGGCAACTGGATGTTCAGGCCAATGCTCGGCGACTTGCCGGCATAACAGCCCTTGTTGGCAGCCTCCATAATGCCCGAGCCACCACCACTGACGACGGCGAAACCGGCATTCGACAGCGCGTGTGCGATATCCTCGGCCAGCTGGTAACCGGGGTGGTCGGGCGGTGTGCGCGCCGACCCGAATACGCTGACGGAGGGCTTGATATGGGCCAGCCGTTCGAAGCCTTCCACGAATTCGGCCATGATCTGGAAGATCTTCCAGGACTCGCGCGTGAGCTGCGTATCATCCTTGGGCAGCATGCCGTGGTGCTTGACCTGTTTCCTGTTATTCATTCTGCCGTTGTGGTTCCGGTCGGGGCCGCGTCGGGAGTCCGCGCCTCAAATTCCATTAATGATAACATGGCCTCCGGCGCCATTTGCCGCAGGGTAAATGCAATCAACTCCGGACAAGGACTGCACACAGAACCATATGTCACGATCACGCCCCCTGTTGCTGGTGGACGGCTCCTCCTATCTTTATCGCGCCTTCCATGTGCCCAATCTGCAGCGGCTGACCAACAGCCGGGGCGAGCCGACCGGCGCGGCATACGGTGTCGTCAACATGCTGCGCAGTCTGCTGGCCGAGTATGACCCGGAGCTGATTGCGGTGGTGTTCGATGCACGCGGCAAGACCTTCCGGCATGAAATGTACAAGGAGTACAAGGCCAACCGGCCATCCATGCCGGACGAGCTGGCGGTCCAGGTCGAGCCCCTGCATGCGCTGGTGCGGGCCATGGGCCTGCCCCTGCTGCAGGTCGAGGGCGTGGAGGCCGACGATGTCATCGGCACGCTGGCGGCAGAGGCCAGTGCCGCCGGTATGGACACCGTGATCTCGACCGGGGACAAGGACATGGCCCAGCTGGTGGATGAGCACGTCACGCTGGTCAACACCATGTCGAATGCCACGCTCGATACAGCGGGCGTCGAGGACAAGTTCGGTGTCACGCCGGCGCAGATCGTCGATTTTCTCGCCCTCACCGGGGACACCTCGGACAATATCCCCGGGGTGCCGAAGTGCGGGCCGAAGACAGCGGCGAAGTGGCTGAGCGAATACGGAACCCTGGATGAACTGATGGCGCATGCGGACGCGGTCAAGGGCAAGGTGGGCGAGAACCTGCGCGCCAGCCTCGAGCTGTTGCCGCTGTCGCGTGAATTGACCAGCATCCGTCGGGATGTGGAGCTCGCGGAGACGCCGCAGACACTCAGGCGGCAGGCCCCGGACGCAAATGGCCTGCGCACGCTATATACCCAACTCGATTTCCGGCGCTGGCTGGATGAGCTTGGCACAGGTGATGCTGCCCCTGCAGCTGACCGGTCGGCCACGGTGACTGACTATGAAACGGTGCTGGCGGAGGACCGCCTCGATGCCTGGCTGGATCGGCTCAAACAGGCCGACGAATTTGCTTTTGACACCGAGACAACCAGCC
The DNA here is from genome assembly GCA_049665685.1 of Gammaproteobacteria bacterium. GTDB lineage: Bacteria > Pseudomonadota > Gammaproteobacteria > UBA9214 > UBA9214 > UBA9214. The sequence continues at coordinate 7,073 of JBATGJ010000297.1, read as the reverse complement.
TCGATTACATGGTGGCGCGCATCGTCGGCGTCTCCTTTGCCGTCACTGCAGGGGAGGCGGCCTACGTGCCGCTGGCGCACGATTACCCGGGTGCGCCCGCCCAGCTGGAGTGTGACCATGTCCTGGAAAAACTCCGTCCCCTGCTTGAAAGTAAGGAACACAAAAAAATTGGTCATCACATTAAATATGATCGTAACGTACTGGCAAATCATGGAATAATACTTGATGGGATCGGTGCGGATACCATGCTTGAATCCTACATACTGTCGAGTACCGCGACCCGCCATGACATGGATTCCGTTGCCCATACCTACCTGGGGCACACCACCATTACCTACGAAGAGGTGGCCGGCAAGGGCAGGAACCAGCTAACCTTCAACGAGGTTCCGCTGGAGACGGCGGCGCCCTACGCGGCCGAGGACGCCGATATCACGCTGCGCTTGCACCAGGCGATGTGGCCGCAGCTTGCCGCCGAGCCGGGGCTCACAAGGATTCTCAATGAAATCGAGCTGCCGCTGATCACCGTATTGTCGGACATGGAGCAGGCCGGTGTGGCCATCGATACGGCCATGCTCGCGAAGCAGGGAAGACAACTGGCAAAGCGCATCACGGAGATCGAGGCGGAGGCGCATGCCGAGGCCGGTCAGCCGTTCAACCTGGGTTCACCGAAGCAGATCCAGGGACTGCTCTACGACAAGCTGCAATTGCCGGTGCTGGCCAAGACACCCAAGGGCGCGCCATCCACGGCTGAGTCGGTGTTACAGGAGCTGGCGCTCGACTACCCCCTGCCGCGCCTGATCCTGGAGTACCGCTCGCTCAGTAAACTGGTATCGACCTATATCGAAAAATTGCCGGAGCAGGTCAATCCGGATACCGGCCGGGTGCATACCTCCTACCACCAGGCAGTGACCGCGACCGGCCGCTTGTCATCATCCGATCCCAATCTGCAAAACATCCCGGTGCGCACCGAGGAGGGCCGGCGCATCCGCCAGGCGTTTGTGCCCAGGCACGGCTGTCTGCTGCTGGCGGCGGACTACTCGCAGATCGAGTTGCGCATCATGGCGCACCTGTCGAATGACGCGGGCTTGCTGAGTGCGTTCTCGGCCGGTGAGGATGTGCACCGGGCAACGGCGGCCGAGGTATTTGGGGTGGCAGCCGAGGCCGTTACGGCCGAGCAGCGCCGCTCGGCCAAGGCGATCAACTTCGGACTGATCTACGGCATGTCAGCCTTCGGGCTGGCCAGGCAGCTTGGCATTGCTCGCGGCGCGGCCCAGGAATACATCGACCGCTACTTCGAGCGTTATCCCGGTGTGTATGAGTACATGGATGCTACCCGCGCGCAGGCGCGCGAGCAGGGCTACATCGAGACCGTGTTCGGGCGCCGGCTCCACCTGCCCGACATCAAGGCACGCAATGCCCAGCAGCGGCAGGCGGCGGAGCGCACCGCAATCAATGCACCCATGCAGGGCACGGCCGCCGACATCATCAAGCGCGCCATGATTGATTTGCATCGGTGGATCAATGCACAGGCGGCGCTCGACATCAGCATGATCATGCAGGTCCATGACGAGCTGGTGTTCGAGATTGCCGTGGACGATATCGACGCCGCGCAAAAGACGATCAGAAAACGGATGTGTGCGGCGGCCGAGCTCAGGGTGCCGTTGGTCGTCGATATCGGCACAGGCAACAACTGGGATGAAGCCCATTGAATTAACCACATATTAATAATGGTTTATAGCGCAGCGGCGTGGTGCACGACCTGGCTTGGCGGATGCTTTAATTATTAATATAAAATATTTATGATTAACAATAAGATAGTATCAGTTAATATAGCTAACTATAAAAATATAACTGAATGTATTTTAATAACAGACTACAGAAATAGCCGTTTCATGTCTGACCCATCGCGGTAATCTTCTAGATTAGTATTTTAATATAGAGCTGACACCAGGTTTCTCTGTCGCTTCCGCGGGGCCTGTCGACCGGCAAATCATGCGCGTATAACCCCCAATGATGGCCACCGGAACCTCTGTCGCTCGAGACAGTCACAGCATGTGGAGGCTGTACTGCTCGCTCCCCTCCCTGGGCGAGTAACCTCTACCCGGCTGAAAGGCCGGGACACTTAAACCCCGGCGTCGCCCCCCCTTCGCCGGGGTTTTTTTATGCAGCCGCGCCTGGTTTTCTGGTGCGTTGATAAACGTCGGTGAGCCGTTCTTGCATCACCATGCGGGCGTGACAGGGGCGGCCAGACTGTAGAGGAAATGGCTAAAGTCGCTAAATGCAATGAAATCCATGAATAAATAGCCTATTTGATTTTAAATTTCTTTATTTGTTCCCATTGGCGGCTAATTGGTTGTATTATGCACGACTGTTATCTTCTTCCGGTAAACCCAGCCAGTCATTCAGGACACCCAGTACCGTGTCCGTCCCGCTGCGGGTGTGCGAAGAGAACAGCTGGATGGTTGCACCCGGGTGCAGTTTAGCCAGCTGATCCCGTGTCTTGTGCAGGGCGGCATTCGCCGGCCCGCGTTTGAGTTTATCGGCCTTGGTCAGCAGCACATGGGTCGGCAGCCCGGCCGCATTGCACCAACTGATCACCTGACAGTCCTGATCCTTCAGCGGGTGGCGCACGTCCATCAGCAGGATGACACCACACAGGCTTCGCCGTGTCTCCAGATAACGGGCAATATTCTTTTGCCAGTCCGCCTTGATGGTGCGGGAAACCTTTGCATAGCCGTAGCCCGGCAGGTCGACGAGACGCCGGTCGTCTGTTACCTGGAAGAAATTGATTTCCCGCGTACGGCCCGGGGCCTTGCTGATCCTGGCGAGGCTGCGCTGCCCGGTGATGGTGTTCAGTGCACTGGATTTACCCGCGTTGGAGCGGCCGGCAAAAGCGACCTCGGCCCCTTGATCCGGCGGTGCACGGCGTGAGTCCGGCGTGCCGAGCAGGAAGAACGTTTGCCGGTAGGGATTGTCCATATCCGGCATTAGACGCGACTTGCCGGATATTGAAAAGTCCCGTGATTCTTGTGACTTGGCGGCCCGACACCCGGCATTGTGGTTGACCGAATCCGCCATGGCGGGTATAAAAGTGACCCTTTCGCCAATATGTTTCACAGGCGTGACATGATTCCAAAGTTACAGGTTGTTGACCTGCCGAAGACCGCAGGATGCAACAGGAGCAGGTTCCAATGAAAAAATGGCCCGTAGTGATTCTCACCCTCCTTGTCAGCTACAGTTCGCTGCCGGTACAGGCGGCGGGTGACCCGGCCGTGGGCAAGGAAAAGGCCGCCCAGTGCGCCTCCTGCCACGGTGCCGACGGCAACAGCCTGAATCCGGAATGGCCGAAACTGGCCGGCCAGCATGAGAACTACCTGGTGAAACAGCTGCAGTATTTCGAGGCCGGCGAACGTGAAAACGTGACCATGAAGCCGATGGCCTCGGTGCTTGATGCCCAGGGTCGCCAGGATGTTGCTGCCTTCTATGCCACGCAGAAAGTCAGCGCAGGCAAGGCCGATCCGGCGCTGGTCGAGCTGGGCGAACGCATCTACCGCAGTGGTAACCCGGAAAGCGGGGTGGCACCCTGCATGGGCTGTCACGGTCCAAACGGTGCCGGTAACCCTGCCGCCCTCTACCCGGCACTGCGCGGTCAGCACGCAAAGTACATCGAGAACCAGCTGCATGGCTTCGCCGAGGGCAGGCGCGTCAACGAAAATGCCAAGAAGATGATGCAGTTGCTGGCGCGCCGGATGACCAACCGCGAGATCCGCGCAGTCTCCAGTTACATCCAGGGCCTGCACTAATCCTCGATGCCGCTGTCTGTTAGTGGGTAGTCTGCTGAAGGCGCGGCAAGTCTGGCGGCACCCGGCGGGTCGCTGGAACGGTATTCGATAATCGGTCTGTTTGTCACCCTGTGCGCAACCCCCGCGTTATTATGTTGTTGTCAGGCCTGCATTACGCCGGGGTACAGAGGCGGCAGGCGGCGTTGAGAAGGAATCAGGAGTGAGTGTGATGAAGCGCGTAGTTAGATGGTGTCTGGTCATGCTGTTGCCGCTAATCGCCGCAACACCGTTGCTGGCTGCAGACTACATGGAGGGTGGCGAGTACCTGAAACTCGAAAACCCGCAGCCAACTGCTTCGAAGGAAAAGATCGAGGTGGTGGAGTTGTTCTGGTACGGCTGTCCCCATTGTTACCGGCTCGAGCCCTACCTGAAGGACTGGAGCGCGAATATGCCCGAGGACGTCCAGTTTATCCGCCTGCCGGCCATCCTTGGACCGGGCTGGGAGCTGCTGGCAAAGGCCTGGTTCACGGCCGAGCTGCTGGGTGTAACGGACAAGACGCACACGGCGCTGTTCGAGGAAATCCACGTACGCAAGAAGCGCATCAATAGTGAGGAAGACCTGCGCGAGTTATTCGTGAAACACGGCGTCAGTCCAGAGGACTTTGACAAGACCTTCCGGTCATTTGCCGTCGCCATCAAGCTGAACAACGCCCGCCTGATGACGCGACGTTATGCAATTACCGGGGTGCCGACTGTCATCATCAATGGCAAGTACAGCACCTCGGCCAGCATTGCCGGTGGCAATGCCGAACTCGTCAGCGTGATGAATTACCTGATCGGGCAGGAGCGCAAACAGGCCGCCATGGCCGGGGACGAACCTGCAGTCACCACGGCCACCCAGTAACAAGCGGTGCGGCAGGTCACGCTGACAGGCAGGCCGGCATGAAGGCAGCCGAGCTGTTTGTGCGCTGCCTGGAAAATGAAGGGGTCGAGTATGTGTTCGGCATTCCGGGTGAGGAAAACCTGGATGTCATGGATGCGCTGCTTGATTCGAACATTCGCTTCATCACCACCCGTCACGAGCAGGGTGCGGCCTTCATGGCCGACGTCTACGGACGCCTGACCGCGCGCGCCGGTGTCTGTCTCGCCACGCTCGGACCGGGCGCTACCAACCTGCTGACCGGTGTGGCCGATGCCAATATGGATCATGCGCCGCTGGTGGCGATCGCCGGCCAGGCGGGTACCACCCGCCTGCACAAGGAATCACACCAGGTACTCGATCTCACCCGTATATTCGAGTCGGTCACCAAGTATTCCACCAGCCTGCTGGAGCCCGAGATCATTCCGGAGGTGGTGCGCAAGGCCTTCAAGGTCGCGTTGACGCCGAAGACCGGCGCGACGTTTATCGAATTCCCCGAAAATATCGCAGAGATGCAGATCGATGCGACGCCACTCCCGCTCAGCAGTCCGCCGGATCCGGAACCGTCCGCCGGCAAGGTAGAGGCGGCGGCCGCGCTCATCAGCAAGGCCGCCAATCCGGTGATACTCGCCGGCAACGGTGTGGTGCGTGCGCGTGCTGCAGAACAGCTGATCAAGTTCGTCGATCGCCTGAATATTCCGGTGGCCAACACCTTCATGGCCAAGGGTGTGATCCCGTTTCGTCATCCCTGCGCACTGGGCAGCGCCGGTCTGCAATCGACCGACTATGTCAGCTGCGGTTTCGACACGGCCGACGTGATTATCTGCGTCGGCTACGATCTCGTTGAATACCATCCCTACCTGTGGCATCCGGAACAGGACCGCACCATTATCCACATCGACCACTCGCCGGCCGAGGTGGATGCACACTACCCGGTGAGCGTCGCCGTAACCGGCGATATCAAGCTCAGCCTGGAGCGTATCGCCAGTCTGGCAAGACCGCACGAAGGGAGACACATACGCCCGCTGCGCGAACGGCTGGTCGAGGAAATGAACCAGCATCGCAATGACCTGGAGTTCCCGGTCAAGCCGCAAAAGATCATCTGGGACCTGCGCACGGCGCTTGATCTCGAGGACATCGTGGTTTGCGATGTCGGCGCGCACAAGATGTGGATGGCGCGAATGTTTCGCTGCGAGTACCCTAATACCTGCATTATCTCCAACGGCTTCGCCAGTATGGGCATTGCGGTGCCCGGCGCCATTGCTGCCAAGCTTGCCGAGCCGGATCGCCGGGCCATCGCCGTCACCGGCGACGCCGGATTCATGATGAACTCGCAGGAAATCGAGACGGCGATCCGCAATGATCTCGATATTGTAATATTGATATGGAACGATAACAGTTACGGGCTGATCGAGTGGAAACAGATGAACCAGTTCCAGCGTATCTCGAACGTGCACTTCGATAATCCCGATTTTGTAAAATATGCTGAATCATTCGGTGCAAATGGCTACCGGGTTGAGAGAACCGCCGATTTGCCGGCTATACTGGAGGCAGCACTGGCCAATGATGGCGTCAGCATCATTGACTGCCCGGTAGATTACCGGGAAAACGTTAAATTAACCGAACAACTGGGAACACTCGTATGCCCGACATAAGCGCGTCCCGACAGCAGTACCTGGACATGCGGACGCCCGCGGATACGGAAACTCACATGGGACAGACCATACGACTGCTTAGCTACAACATCCAGGCGGGCATCAAGACCGGGCGCTATCGCCACTACATCACCCGCAGCTGGAGGCACGTGCTGCCGCACCCGCAGCGCTTCAGCAACCTGGACCGGATCGCGCAGATGGTCAAGGGCTACGATATCATTGGCCTGCAGGAACTGGATCCCGGCAGCCTGCGCAGCGGTTATGTAAACCTGACGCAATACCTCAGTGACAAGGCCAGCATGCCCTTCTGGACCGACCAGACCAACCGCCGCTTCGGCACTATCGCCAGTAACAGCCTGGGTGTGCTGAGCCGCTTTCATCCGGCAGAAATCGTCGAACACCGGCTGCCGGGGCGCATACGCGGTCGCGGGGTGCTGTTTGTACGCTACGGTAACCACGAAGAGCCACTGGTTACGCTGATCGTCCACCTGGCGCTCGGCAAGCGGGCACGCATGACACAGATCGACTACATCAGCGACATTGTCAACAGATACAGGCACGTGGTGTTGATGGGCGACATGAACTGCCGCTCGGAGAGCCGCGAAATGGATTACCTGATCGACCGCACCATGATGAGCGAGCCCTATCACGGTGTTTCAACCTTCCCGAGCTGGCGGCCCCAGCAAAATATTGACCACATCCTGGTTACACCCACGC
>JBATGJ010000296.1:0-1713 GCA_049665685.1 Gammaproteobacteria bacterium | reverse complement strand
CTGTTCAGGCGGTTGCTGGACGGGCGCATTCCGTTACTGCCGTTTGTTTATGGTCTCCAAGCCTGCATACTGGCTAGTCGCCTGCGCTTTTACAAGGAATGGCCGCTACCGCCCGCCAAGGAAATGTTTGGTCATGATCTTGCCGTTCCCATTTTTCTGCATATCAAGTATTTCAAATGGATAATTGTCGCAATGGCGGCCGTTTTCCTGCTTATCCTTGTCGCCCTGCTGATCAGGAAGGCGTTTGCTGGGACAGGCTCCCGGCTCGGTCGGTGGCTGGTATCCGGCCTGCCGCGGGTCAGTCGCTACGGGGCGGTCGTGGTACTTGTTACACTGCTGGGAGTCAATGTTGCTGCAGCACTGGTGCCGCATCCGGCAGTGCAGCATCCGTACAATGTCATCTGGGTCAGCTGGGATTCGGTACGTGCGGATCACCTGTCGACTTATGGTTATGCTCGTCCGACCACGCCGGCACTCGACCGCTTTGCCGAGGAGGCGGTCGTGTACGAGTCTGCCTATGCGCAGCATAACTGGACACGCCCTTCCTACGCCTCGATGTTCGCATCGAAGCATGTCTGGGAGATGCCGGGCTGGCTTGGCAAACCGGAGCCGCTGACGTTCCCGGAAATACTGATGAACCATGGCTACCGGACGTTTGGCTACATACAGAATGCAAATCTGTATGCAGAGTTAAATTTTGCCCAGGGCTTCGAAATCTATCTGGAAAGAAATGGGGACCTCCCCCCCGAAGAGATGAGTGAGCATGCGCTGAGGCGCATACGGGAGCAATCAGCCAGCGGGCAGCCCTTCTTCCTGTTTCTGCACATCATGGAGCCGCATTTTCCCTATCGGCATGACAACCCGTACATCCCTGAATTTGTTGCATCGGACGTGGCACTGATATCCGAATTGGAATTACAAAAGTTTATGGCTTCCAACGGCGCCGACTGGGATCCTTCGGCCGCGGATGCGGCGGACAAGATTCGCTACATGCTGGATATGTATGATGCCACGCTGCGCAATACCGACGATAGCCTCGGGCAGCTGGTCGAACTTTTGAAAAGCAGCGGTTTATGGGAAAACAGCCTGGTGATCTTTAATTCCGATCACGGTGATGAATTCCACGAGCGCGGTGAATTCGGGCACGCTCATCGCAATGTTTACCCGGAACTGACCGCGGTACCGCTGCTGGTCCACTATCCAGCAGAGTTGGGCATACCGGCCGGCCGTCTCTCCGACCCCGTCCAGCAGCTGGATATCTACCCGACCGTGCTTGATGTGCTCGGTATCACGTTGCCGCAGCCGGTTTCGGGCCACAGCCTGCTGACACATAACAGGCCAGTGGAGGAAGCGGCAGTCGCGGTGAGTACCGTTAACGGAGTGATGGCAATCAGGACGCGTCAACAGAGCCTGGTGACAGATCTTGATAGCGATAATACGCCACAAGTTTTCAATCGTATTGCCGACCCGTTAGAACTGTCACCCATGGTCGGGCAAGCTGCGGTGGCAGATCAGCCGCCGTTCAAGCAAAAGCTATTGTGGTATGCCGGGATTCATGAACAGATCATGGAGGACGAGAGCGGTGGACTTGGTGGACAAGAAGATCTATCTGAAGAGTTGCGGCGACGCCTTAATGCCCTTGGCTACATCCAGTAAGCAACTGCAACCTGGGCACGGGTTTTCCCGGGAGGAGCCTGGAGCGCATGAGAAGTG
>JBATGJ010000295.1:0-4421 GCA_049665685.1 Gammaproteobacteria bacterium | reverse complement strand
GCCCTGATGCGGTCCATGATGCTGCCCAGCGCAGCGAATGCATCATCCTCGCCGCGCACTGCTGACAGCGCCTCACGCAGCTCCATTTGTTCCATCAGAAAGGCCGTATCGCGGGTCGTGTGATGTTCGTCGTCAAACGCCTGCCCGGCAAGCTCCAGCAGGTAACGACCACGCAGCAGCGGATCTTTCAGTATCTGGTATGCCTCATTGATCCGCGCCGCCTGATGGACCGACAGCAGGCGTTCCCGATCACCGGCATTGACGAATCGGTCCGGGTGCAGACTGCGCTGCAGTTCACGATAGCGCAGATCGAGCAGGCCGGCATCCACCTCGAAGGATGGTGGCAGGTCAAACAACTCGAAATGGGACGGTGCTGGATCCGCAGCCATGGTGTCAGGGTATCGCCCGGCTAGCGGGGATCAGGAAATAACAGACATCAAACGTTGAAGCTTTCGCCACACCCGCACATATCCTTCACGTTCGGGTTGTTGAACTTGAAGCCTTCGTTCAGGCCCTCGCGCGCATAGTCGAGCTCGGTACCGTCCAGATAGACCAGGCTCTTGGGATTGATGATCACCTTGACCCCGCGGTCTTCGAAGACCACGTCGCTGTCGTCGACCTCGTCGACATATTCCATGACATAGGCCATACCCGAGCAGCCGGTTGTCTTTACGCCGAGACGCAAGCCAACACCCTTGCCACGCTGTGCAAGGAAACCCTTGATGCGGTCTGCCGCCTTTTCCGTCAATGTGATCGCCATATTCAGTTCTGTAGATAAACCGTAAATTCAGTTTACAAAATAGCATACACCAGGAGCGCGCCGGTAATTGGAAGACACGGCGCCTGGCAAGGAACAGCAGGATGACCTGGTGTTTGCAAGCTTTAGCATTACGCCGTGGTAGCCGACCAGAGGGCAGCAGTCCCTAGTGTGCTGCCCACTTGACGGAGTCCAGATCGATGCCGTCCTTGTACATATCCCACAGGGGCGAAAGCCCGCGCAGCTTGTCGACCTTTTCCTTCACCCGCTCAATGATGTAATCAACCTCTTCCTGCGTGGTGTAACGGCCGACGGTAAAGCGGAGGGAACTGTGTGCCAGCTCGTCGTTCCTGCCCAGTGCGCGCAGCACATAGGAAGGTTCAAGACTGGAACTGGTACAGGCCGAGCCGGATGAAACCGCCATGTCCTTGAGCGCCATGATCAGGCTCTCGCCCTCGACATAGTTGAAACTGACATTCAGGATACCTGGCGCACGCTGGGCCAGGTCACCGTTCAGGTAGACCTCCTCCATTTCGCTGAGGCCGGCCCACAGACGGTTACGCAGGGCGAGCACGCGCGCTGCCTCCTCGGCCATCTCTTCCTTCGCGATGCGGAAGGCCTCGCCCATGCCGGCGATCTGATGGGTTGCCAGGGTGCCCGAGCGCAGGCCGCGTTCGTGGCCACCGCCGTGCATCTGCGCTTCCAGCCGGACGCGCGGCTTGCGTCGAACATACAGCGCGCCGATGCCCTTCGGACCGTATATCTTGTGGGCGGAAAAGGACATCAGGTCGACCTTGAGCTTGTCTATATCGATCTCGATCTTGCCGGCACTCTGTGCCGCATCGACATGGAACAGCACCTTGTGTTCGCGGCAGATCTCGCCGAGTGCCGCGATGTCCTGAATCACGCCAATCTCATTGTTGACATGCATGATGGAGGCAAGGACGGTGTCATCGCGCAGTGCGGTGCGGAACTTGTCCCGATCCAGCAGGCCGTTCGGCTCCGGATCGAGGTAGGTGACTTCGTAGCCTTCGCGCTCCAGCTGGCGGCAGGAATCCAGCACCGCCTTGTGTTCGGTCTTCAGGGTGACGATATGTTTGCCCTGCTTCTGGTAGAAGTGTGCCGCACCCTTCAGCGCCAGGTTATCCGACTCGGTGGCACCCGAGGTCCAGATAATTTCCCTGGGATCGGCATTGATCAGTGCAGCCACATGCGCACGTGCCTCTTCAACGGCCTCTTCCGCTTTCCAGCCAAATTCATGCGAGCGCGAAGCCGGGTTACCGAACCGCCCCTGCCGGGTCAGGTAGGTCATCATCTTCTGCGCGACGCGCTCGTCTACCGGTGTGGTGGCGGAGTAATCCATGTAAATCGGGATGCTGATGTTCATGCTCTATGCCTTGTCGAATCCTTGGGTTTCAATCAGTTTTACAGTGCATAACTGCACGGTTTTCCGCTTGCTGTTCAGGCAACCGTTTCCCTGAGCCGCCGGTCATCGGGCGTTACGCGATTCAGCTGACGATCAACAATCAGGCTGACCTGCTTGCGTTCGAGAAAGCTGGCCAGCGTAACGCTGTTGAGAAACTCGTAAATCTTGACCCCGAGTTGCGACCACAACTCATGCGTCAGGCAACGTTCGCCCGCCTGGCAATCTTCATCGCCGGAACAGAGGGTGACATCGATGCCTTCACCGATCGCATCGATGACGTCCGCCACCGAGATATCCTCCGGCGCGCGTGACAGGCAGTAGCCCCCGCCGGGCCCGCGGATACCCTGCACCAGCCCGTTCTTGCGCAGACGGGCAAACAGCTGCTCCAGGTAGGACAGCGAGATTCCCTGCGCCGCCGAGATTTCGGCCAGCGTCACGGCACCCTCGTCGTGGTGAATGGCAAGATCGAGCATTGCCGTCACTGCATAGCGTCCCTTGGTCGATAACCGCATGTCAAACACCGTTAATGGCTGGCCGTACCCGTCCCGGGATCGGCAATAACCGAGTAAATTAGTCAGGTAATTATTATGCGGGAGTCGGCAGCCACAGGCAAGCGCCCGGGACTATCCAGATAGGGATATATGACGTGTGCGGATACGCCGGAGACCGGCGGTACATCAGGATTCCGCAATCAGCAGACCGGCCTGCTGGCGGGCAGCGTCGGGGCTGGCGGGCTCGACGACCCGACCGGGAATGAAGCGGTGGCCCTGCATCAGGCAGTAGCCGAGCCATTTCTGCAAAAAGCGGTTCATATGCCACTTCTCGGCCAGGGTATAGGTGTTGAACATGCGGTTGTAGGCGGCATGGCGTAAACCCCGTCGGCGGCCGCAGGCAATGACCTCGCCCACCTGCGCATCGTGATACATGCGCACCCGCATGTCGGGCGCAGGGAAGTCGCCCTGCTCATCAGTGAAGTAATACGTCAGCTGCAGTGTGGTCGTGAACTTGTTGCGCTCGACCACGCTCAGGTGCAGGTCCAGAACACCCGGTAGCCGGGAGATAACTTCATCGGGCATGACATCAATATCCGGCACAAGGTTTCTCAGCCGGATGTAATTACACTCGTACAGTTCCATCAATCCGGCAAAGTTTTTTGCCGGGATGCCATGGTACGAAAAATGTCTTACCGTGCATTGCATATGCGCATAATATCACGTTGAAAAAAAACTGCCCGACTGGATATCAGCCATTAATACTGGTATTGCAAGCACTATCGGCGATATTCTTCAATCCTTGACTTGCCGGAAACAACAGGATCGCATGCTCGACAAACCGATCATCGCCCGACTACTCAGCCGACTGCCGGATCGTTGTGTACTGCATGCTGCGGAAGATCTCAGGCCCTATGAATGTGATGGACTGTCTGCCTATCGCCGTCTCCCGCTGGCCGTGGTTATTCCCGAAACCGTCGAACAGGCACGGGCCGCATTGCAGCTGTGTGCACAAGACGGTGTCCCTGTGGTTGCACGCGGCGCCGGCACCGGCCTGTCCGGCGGCGCCCTGCCGCTGGCCGATGGCATCCTGTTGAGCATGGCCAGGTTCAACCGCATCGTCGATATCGATAGCGCCAACCGTGTGGCACGCGTCCAGCCGGGTGTCACCAACCTTGCCATCAGCAGGGCCGCCGCGCCACATGGACTGTACTATGCCCCCGACCCCTCATCGCAGATCGCCTGTTCCATCGGCGGCAATGTGGCAGAGAATGCCGGTGGCGTACACTGCCTGAAATACGGGCTGACGACGCACAACATCCAGTCACTGGAAATCCTGACCATGGACGGCGAACAGATGACCATCGGCGGCGCCGCGCTCGACGCCCCGGGCATCGACCTGCTGGCGCTGATGACCGGGTCAGAAGGACTGCTGGGCGTGATCACGGAAGTGACCGTCAAGTTGCTGCCGCAACCCGAAACCGCGCAGGTGGTCCTGGCGGCATTTGCCTCGGTAGATGCGGCCGGCGCTGCCGTGACGGCCGTCATCGCCAGTGGCATCATCCCTGCCGGCCTCGAGCTGCTTGATCGTCCGGCCATCCAGGCCGTGGAAAAATTTATCGATGCCGGTTACCCGAGCGATGCCATGGCGATCCTGCTGTGCGAGCTGGATGGCAACAGCGCGGATGTGGGCGCGCAGATCGAGCACGTGAACCGGGTGTTCATCGAGGCCGGCGCTACCGCGCTC
>JBATGJ010000294.1:0-1824 GCA_049665685.1 Gammaproteobacteria bacterium | reverse complement strand
CTGCAGACTACGATAGAGATGGCTTTATCGATCTGTTTGTGACAAATGGACGCGGAAGTGCACCGTTCCATAATGGTCCTTCCCAGATCATGCATAACCTTGGTAACGGGAATCATTGGCTCGAAATCGATCTTGAGGGCATTAGATCCAACAGGGATGCCATTGGTGCCGAGGTGCTCGCAACAGCCAATGGTATGACCCAGATGCGCTACCAGGGTGGAGGGATGCACCGATTCTCCCAGAATCACTCACGCATTCACTTCGGACTGGCCGGTAATACGACGGTGGATACTGTCACAGTGAACTGGCCGAGCGGCATCACCCAGACGATCAATAACCTGCCGGCCGACGAGATTGTGCATATACTGGAGCCGAGCTTTCCCGCCCTGCAGGGGAAACCGGGCTATCAACCCGGCCAGGATGCGGGCCTCTATTTATGGAAAGACACCTTTGACGGTCCCTACCATATCGATACAAATGGTGATGGCGCACAGTCGGTATTTTCGGTTGAGCTCATCACGGACCAGCCCATTGTGGCTGTGACATCACGATCGCTTGAGCTCAACGACAGCCTGGCGTGGAGCGGCAGTCATCTGACCCTCGACAGCCGGGTCAGCACCTGGATTGACGGGGTGGATGTCCAGCTGCCCCCGGGAACGAAGGCCGTGATGGCAGTCGAACAGGATGGCCGCCCGAATCCGCGCCAGCTTCATATCGGAGCATCAGGCCAACCCCTGACGCCGAGCGGTTGGATTGTTGAAGCGGACACCCTGCCTGCGCCGCCCCCGTTCCAGGGCGGACAGGATCTGGGGCTGTTTATCGGGCGTGATGCGGCCAGTGGCGAGCTGCGTGCACGCTGGAATGGCGACGGGCCAAAGCATCGGGCCGAGCTTGAGTTACTGTTTTCGCAGGCGCCGAACGTTGTTACCCCGGTCGGTTTTGAAGCAAACGATGTCTTTACCGCCACGGCCAATGCCGTGTCGATCGACAGCTATGTGGGTACTTGGTGGGATGGTGCAAACATCGACGTGCTGCCTGGAACACGCCTGGGACTTGCGTATACCCAGGACGGACTGGTGCAGCCGCATCGGGTGAATCCGGCAACACGTAACCTGGGCTTACCCAATGCCTATTCGCTACCGAGGGCAGAGCCGTACGGGAAGCCGGTGTATGACCCCGGTACCGAAGCCGGTCTGTATCTCTGGCAGGACCAGGCGACCGGTACCTGGCATCTGCGCGGTGCTGCGGGTGGTGGCGGTGGCCGTTATACCGGTGAGATAGTTTCAGACCAGGCGTTTACCGGTGTATCCGCGGTCAGCATTGAGGCCAATGATGTGCTGGACACCACTGACCCCATGCGCATCGTCTTTGACCTGGGCATGTGGAACCAGTGGGAGGATGGCCTCGATTTCCAGGCCGCACCCGGTGCACAGCTGACCCTGAACCTGACCGCCGGGAGCCCGTTCGCCAATCCAGCGCAGGCTGTGCGTGTCGGTAATCTGAAATGGCCTGTCGATAACCTGCCCCTGGAGTTGGGTGGGTGGTAACACTCAACCAAGGAGAGCATGACCGATGAATAAAGCTGATTCCCAATGCGTCTGATGCAATGACCAATAACGGATTGACGAAAGCATCTTTTCAACTTATACGCCACAAGAGTAGTCATTACGGGCTGGCGTAAAATATAAAGCGTCCAACTCGTAATCATAATCATAGATCCGTCCGTAATACTCTCAGTATTCGGTTCGGGGCTAGTGCCAGGCTCAGATGATCTTACCCTCCATGTAACCCAGCCAGATTGAAAGGCATTTCATATTTCAGGGG
>JBATGJ010000293.1:0-1605 GCA_049665685.1 Gammaproteobacteria bacterium | reverse complement strand
GACCCCGATTACGTTAACTGCCGGTCAATCATATCCATCACCGTCTCCAGTGCGCCCCGGTTTTTTTCAACCACCCGCAAGCCCCGTTTACCGATCTCATGCCGCAGGTTCGCGTCCCGCAACAGGCGGATGACGGCCTTTGACAGATCGGCCGGGCTATCCACCTGCTCGCAGGCACCCGCCGCTACCAGCAGGCTGCAGATCTCTGTGAAATTGAAGGTATGCGGCCCGGTCAGGATCGGAATACCCAGGGCGGCCGGTTCCAGCAGGTTATGTCCGCCGTGGTGGACCAGGCTGCCGCCGACAAATGCCACGTCGGCTGCGGCATAGAACTGCGGCAGCTCCCCCATCGAGTCACCGACAAACACGTCTGTGTCGGCCGAACAGGGTTTACGCTCGCTGCGCATCACGACCGAGTGCCCGCGTTTACGGCACAGATCGGCAACACTGTCGAACCGCTCGGGATGTCGTGGCACCAGCACCAGCAGGCAATCCGCCAGTTCCCGGCGCACTTCCCTGAACGCGTCCAGCAGTAAGGCATCCTCGCCCTCGTGGGTACTGGCGGCAACCAGCACCGGTCGCTCGACACCCCAGTCACGCCGCAGTACCTGGGCCCGCTCGATCAGGCTCGGCGGCATGCGTTGCACGAACTTCAGGTTTCCGCTCACGATGACCCGGTCGGGATCGGCGCCCAGGCGCACAAAGCGCTGTGCGTCGTGCTCGCTCTGGGCTGCAATCCAGCTGACATTGGCCAGTGTCTGGGCTACCAGTTGCCTGATGTGCCGGTAACCCCGCTCGGAACTCTCCGACAGGCGAGCATTGACCAGCAACAGGGGGATGTCATGGCGGTGGCAGCAGTGGAACAGGTTTGGCCACAATTCTGTTTCCATGACGATCGCCAGTCGCGGCTTTACCCTGTCATAGAAACGCGCAACGGCGCCCGGCAGATCATAGGGTGCGTAGATATGGGCTATATCGTCGCCGAACATCGAGGTCACGTGCGCAGAACCGGTCGGCGTCACCGTGGTAACGAGGATCGAATAGGCCGGATACCGGTCAAGCAGTGCGCGGATGACCGGCTCGGCCGCGCGGATTTCACCCACGGATACGGCATGTATCCAGACGACATACTCTCCCAGTGGCGGTTCGATAAAACCGAACCGCTCCGGCCAGCGGCGCAGGTAGTCCGGTGCCCGCAGTCCGCGCCAGGCCAGCCGCAGCAGCACGAACGGCGCCAGCAGGTAGAGCAGGAATGTGTAAGCAAGCCTCAAGGCAGACACCGGTTATCATTTTTTGGGAGCATAGCACACGGCGGCAGCGCTATTTCTCTCTCGTCATCCCCGCGCACGACTGCAGGGTGGAGGTGAGACCGGGAACCGGTCGAGAGGCTGGCCTGGGCCATGCAGGAGGTAGAGCAATGCATGGAGCAATTGCCGAGGCGGGAATCCAGCCCTGAATCACGCACACCACGTTAAGACTGCCAGGTAACATTTTCCTGATTACCTGGCTGGGCCATTCTCAATTAATTGAACCCGTAGTCAGATTCACCTTGCTACTTCCTCCTATGGCTGGATTCCCGCCTTCGCGGGAATGACGGAAGTAAAT
>JBATGJ010000292.1:0-7497 GCA_049665685.1 Gammaproteobacteria bacterium | reverse complement strand
GCCATGCAGTCCTTACTATGTTGTTAAACAATGCACTAACGCAGGCAACTGCTACTGGATACCCACGGTGAGCTGCACGTCAAAGAACCCGCCGGAGCCGTTCATGCTGCCGGTTGGCTGCTGACGTATGCAGGTTACATTGGCGTCGTGGCCATTGGCGTCCGCCGTCGGGGCCGTGCCGATGAAGCTGGCAGTGTCACAGGCGGTCAGACCGCTGACGAACGAGTACTCGAACGCCGCCGGTGCCAGGCCACTGAGGGTGGTCCCGTCGATAAACGACGGCGCGGTACAACTGCCCACCGTTGCCACGCACAACTGCGTGCTGGCCGGGATCGCGTCAGTGACAGACACCGTACCGGCATCGACCACGGCCGATCCCGAGTTGGTCACGCGGATCTGATAGACCACGTCGGCACCCGGTATCGCAAAGCCACTGCCGAACTCGTCGGTGGTGGAAAGGACCGTCTTGGCCGCCGTCAGTGCCGCACTCTGCACGGTGTAGGTCGCCGCAGCCGAATGCTGGCCGTCACGGCTGGCATCGCTGGTGGTGCCGGCACCGTCGGCCCACACTACGTCCAGACCGGTCGTGGGGGTAGCGGAAACCGTGGTTGCCGTGGCCGTACCGGCATCGGTGGCCTGTGCAACCAGGTGGACATCATCCTGGGATGCATCGGTCGCACCGGCCGGGATGTCGGCAACCACCAGCACCTGCATGACGTCGTCGGTACCGATAACACCGTTCGGGTTCAGGTCGCCGGCATTGTTGCCTGTCGTGTATAACTCACCTGCATCCGGCACCCCGTCATTGTTGGCATCGACGTAGATACGGAAGTTGTTCGCCGGGATACCGGCCGTGGCGACATTGACCGACAGCAGGTAACCCTGCGTGGTGTTACCGGTATTGGTCACGGTGTAGGTCAGGATCTGGTCGGTTAGACCCGGATTGACGTTTACATTGTTACCGGTATCGGTATTGGTCACGGTCAGGTCAACCCGGTTATCAACCAGGATGTCCGGCGCCGCATCCGTCACGGTGCGCGGGTTCGTGCCGACCTGGTAGTCGACCGTGGCGGTGTTGCTGATGTTGATATTGGACGGGGTGCCGACCGCAAGTGCGGTTTGCGTCCCTCCGGAAAACAGGGCGAGCGCCAGCAACGGTGCGTTAACCCTGTGCATATTAATGGACTGCATGGTACTTCTCCTTACGTTGGTGTTGCCTGAAAAATGCAGCAGTGCTGCGGTGAAAAAACCTGTTCGTTACCACCTGCATGCGGTGCTACTTCACCTGCGCGCGGTACCACACCGGTAATTGCTGCCTGGGTGCCAGATCCGACTGCAGTGTCCAGCGCACGTGGGTGTAGTCTTCTGCCGTGGCCGCACGGGGTTCGCCATTTGCATCAGGGACGGTCAATGTCTCTGCCCGACCCCAGTTCTTGCCGCCATCAACCGAGAAGGTGATGTCGGTATTCGCTCCGACGGCGCTGCCATCGACGTAGCGGGTCTGGTCCGGCACCGGGTTGGTGACGACTACCTTGTCTGCCGGTTCATTCCCGGAATTTTTCGCCGTAATGGTGTAGATGATTTCAGTGCCGGGCACGACGCGGCTGGCAGCCTCGCGCCTGACCGTTTCAGTGCCATCCGGGTTTACTTCGACGATCTCGATTTCTGCGGTGGTCGAAACCTCGATCTGTGCCATAACGGGACTGCTCAGGAAGGCAAGCAGTAATGCGCTACTCATTCTGGATAGTGTTTTCATAACGTCTCCTCTTCTGCTAATTGATGATTACTTCGAACGAAATGGTTTGCGTGGGCGAAGCTGCCGTCAGATCGCCGAGCTGGACGGTGACGGTGTTTGCGGTCGACGCATTGACATCGCCCGCGTCTCCGTCGGCGATGTCTGTCAGCGAGGTGGTATTCAGGGTCAGCGTGCCGCTGGTGTAGCTGGTATTGGCCGGTAACGCATCGGTAACGACGATGCCTGTTGCCGTCCCGGGCCCGCTCACGCTCGCATCGAGACGGTAGCTCAGTGTGGCCCCGGTTACCGGTGCGTTGCCGCCTGAAGGATCGGTAACGACAACCGACTTCATCAGTGCAACGGTGGTGGCATTCACTTCATGTATGCCGGTGTCGACACCGCGGCCACCGCTGGTGCCGACCACTGCCGTGGTGTTGTTATCACCGGCATTTGCAATCGACATGCCCGGCAGGCCGCTGCCGGTGATTGATGTCGCAACCAGTTCGGTAATACCAAGGTCGCCGGAATTCAGTCCGGCGGGCATCGAGTTACGTACAAACACGACCTGCGAGGCATCCGGCGCAAGCATCGGGTCGTTCACACCGGGTGCATAGAGGGTGTCCAGGGCGGACTCGAAGGTACCGCTGTTGTTGGTGTCGAGATAAATATCGACGAAGACGGGATCAAACTGGTCGCCACCGAGGCCGTTGTTCACAGTCAGGGAGTAGCTGTCGTTGCCGTTGCCGGTATTGGTTAACAGCCAGGTGGTCACCCGGTCGGTATCGGGTGTGCTGACGTCGATATTCGCGGCATCCTGCCAACTCACGTTGACATCGAGCTTCTCGTCAACACGGAAGGTGACCGTACTGGAGGCAGTCCCGCTGTTGCCCGCAATGACATAGTCAGTCGTCGCGGTATTGCCGATATCGGTACCGGCCAGAGTGCCGACGGCCAATGCCGGCTGCTGCAACAGAGCAAGCGTGGTCAGCACGGCGCAGCGGCGTGCTGCCCGACCGAACCGGACGATGGGTCGGGGAATGGGGAATGCGGAAATGCGGAAATGCGACGGGCTGCGGAACGGGCAGCTCGCATGCGGGTTCAGACCAGTTTTATCGTCACAAACCGTTGTCGCCAGTGGCATCAGGGCTCTCGCACCACCGGGCCATGCACTAACTCAGTTAGCTCAACGGTCCGTGTGGAGCACCCAATCCTGCTGGTTACGCGACAATGCGCGGTGTAACTGCCTGACCCGATGTGATTGATTAATCACGTGCAGGTATCCCTACTTGCCACCTTGTTAACGGCCAAGAGACTGTTTTCCTTATATAAGGAAACGAAGGATTTACATTTAAGAGGACTGGCAGTTATTTACAGAAAAAACAAAGAGTTGAATAGACGGCGCGGCGTATTCGCCACGACAGGGCTGAATTCGTGTGAATGGCCTGTGATTCAGCAGGGCTGGTATTTATTTTGATAATTATCAAGTACATAAATATTTTTATTGTGTAAACACAAAAATTGTAGAAAGGTCAATCACGCCAGCCGACTTTCCGAGCCCAGTCAGCGGCCCGGCGCCGGTAGTCAGCGTAGTCCTCCGTCGGTTTCCCGCCTTCGGCGCGCGCGGCGGCCCGCTCCCGGGCCAGCGCTGCATCAAACGGCGGCAGACCAACGGCGGTACGGCGGGCATCGAGTCCCTCGTCCTGCTCGACCTCGCAGACAAGCTCACCCTGCGCGTTCCAGTCGAACACGGTGCCGTAGAGCTGCGGCCGGCCCTCATTGAAGCAAATGCGGTCCTCAAGCGAGGCCAGTTGCCACTTCGGCGCCTCATGGTGTGCGACCGCCTCGGCCAGGCAGTCACGGAATTTACGCTGCAGTCCAGGTGTGCAAATCGCATGTTGGGCAACCAGCCAGGCGGCACGCGCGGCCTCCTCGCCCACCAGCGACAAGCCCGGCCAGCCATGCTGTTCGATGATCGCGTTCAGCGCCTGTGCATTGTCGGTGTGCACTGCCTGCATCTCATCGCTATAGACACCGAACAAACGGCCTTCCTGCAACAACTGCTCGCGCGTCTCGTTGTCCCTGCGCTGCAGGTCGAGTAGCTGCTCAGCCAGCTGCCGGTTCAGAGGTTGCATCGGTGTCTCCCGTCACTGCCTCAACCGGAACGGTCGTTGTGATCGGCATTCAGCCGGTCGAGGATGGCAAGGTATTTTTTATCGTTGGCCATGACGGCAAAAACCAGCAGCACCACAACCACCAGCATGAGGAACACCATCAGCATGGTAACGGGCAACAGCAGCGCCATGAGCTGCAATGTCGTGTCGTCCAGGGTCTGCGACTCCAGCCGGTCGACCACCTCAAACGGATTGAACATCAGGGGGTAATTGATAAACATGAGTACCCCCGTAACGAGCAGCAGCAGTAGCACTACCGGGCCGGTGATACGCCAGGCGCGCAGCAGCTGGCGGCGGCGTGACAGGAATTTCGTTTCGCGCGGAGAGAGTTGCATTTATTCAGGCTGCCAGTCTGTCATTTCCCGGATTGTACCGGGTATGCCGTCATTATATTCCACTTCCATGACTACCCAACCCAGTGTTTCGGAAAAGTAATAGTCGCGCGTTGTGCCGGTTTCGTCTGCTTCATCCGACAGCTTGCGCTCGATCAGGTATACCCGTCCGGGAACCGGTCTGCCATTAACCAGGAAGGCATCACTGACACCGATAACTGTGTAGTGAGCACTTTTGTGAAAATGCCGGTCAACACAACCCGTCTGCGCGGTCCATGTACGAAACAGTGCGCTATAGGTGAATGTCAGCTCCTTACCCACCTGAAGCGGGAACAGGTCTCCCGTGTATTCATTGATTTGCGTCACTGCATAGCGGCGATTCGGACGCGGTGGATAACTGCCAGTCGATTCTGCGGCATCAAAACACTCAGGCACACTCTCCCTGACTGACTGTGTCTCGCTGAAGGCCAGGGTAAACAGCCCGCCACAGGACACGACCCGCCCGCGGCCCACTGCCCAGTCGTCGATACCGGGCAAGCCCATGGGCACGTACCCTTCACCGGCCTTCGCCAGCCCGGCAATACCCTGAATACGTTCGCTGACCTGGAAAGACTCCCCGCCCAACCTCGCCTGTCCGGGAAATTGCCTGAAGCCATACTCGATCCTGCCGATGGCCGGTGACGGGCAATGCACAACCAGCGGTGATCGACGCATGGCCGGTGCGAGCTTGTCGATACTGGCGGCACCCCGAAAGAGCCGCTCACTCTCCGCCTCGCCGAACAGCA
Organism: Gammaproteobacteria bacterium; assembly: GCA_049665685.1. Taxonomy (GTDB): domain Bacteria; phylum Pseudomonadota; class Gammaproteobacteria; order UBA9214; family UBA9214; genus UBA9214. The sequence continues at coordinate 2,474 of JBATGJ010000292.1, read as the reverse complement.
CGGCACAACCCTGCAACAGGCTCACTATCAAGAGCCCTGTCAGATATACCGCGCAAGATGGATTTAAGAACATAACCAGCCTGTTTATATTGCTACCTGGCCAGGATGCTCATAAGACCAGCAGAGCCAGTGCGGCCATAGCCGGCAATGCCTGCACCAGGAAGATGCTGCGACTTGCTGTCAACCCGCCGAATATGCCGGCAATGATGACACACACCAGGAAAAACACCTTGATCGTATGGCCGGCCTCACCGAGATACAGGCCCCAGACAAGCCCCGCCGCAAGAAAGCCGTTGTACAGCCCCTGGTTCATCGCCAGCACCTTTGAGGTGCGCGCAAAATCCTTGCCATGCCTGAAGATCCTCAGGCCGGCCGGCCTGTCCCAGAAAAACATTTCCAGCACAAGGAAACAGGCATGCAGGCAGGCGACCAGGGCAACAAGGATATCTGAGATATGAACCATGCGGTAACGTGTATCGTTAATTATTATGCGGATATCGCCGGTATTCCGTAAAGCATTCCACCGGCGAGGAAGAAGATGAGGAATGCCACCGACCCCCAGTGCAACAGCCGGAAGAATACGATCTGCAGGATGGCGCGCAGGAAAAAGAAGACGGCAATCGAGAGTAACAGGCTGCGCCCCAGTGTCGTTGAAAGCAGTTCTGCCGTGTGAATCAGTGAAACGTACGCAAACATCATAAATACAAACACCAGGCTCAGATTCAAGGCCTGCATAATGGCCCGGTTGAGGAATGATAACGAGCGCAGGTCCTCGGCCCAGTTAAATATCTGCCAGAACAGCAGGTGGAATATGACCAGGGCGATATTATAGAGACCGCCGGTTTTGATGAATATTTCCATTAATGTCAGTGAGCGGTCATATCACTCATGAGCCCCGGCCGACGCCAGTGACTGCCACTGTCCGTTGCTTCTTTATGTCTCATACATGACTGCTCAATTATCGCCGAACTGCCTGTTACCGATTCTGGTTCGCTCAACCTGTTTGTCTGTTATTTCCTTACAACGCCCGCATGAATTCTTCCGGTACCCGTTATTGATTTGCACTCAATATCCTGTCTTGTTCACGCAGCAGGAATAAGGCAATACAGGCCGCCAGCATCGGCCAGGCGGCAAAAAATAACAGGTTAGGCCCTTCAAAGGGTGCAAGATATTGCTTGAACGAGGACAGGGTAGATATTGTATGCCATATCAGTACCGCACCATAGGTGTATTTCTTTTTATAACCCGCCAGAAACAGAAATAATACGATGATCTCGACGGCACCAATCGCATACATGACGACAGAGTCCAACCCGGCGATGTAATAGAACTTTTCGTAGACCTTTGCCGCATGCCCGGGATTTATGAATTTGTCGATTGTCCACACAAACATGACCAGAAATACACCCAGGCGGAGAAACAGTAGCGACAGCTGGAGCCTGTTATCTTTGCTTGTCATGATAACCTCGTTTTGAATGTGGTCCTGGACTACCAAAGTTCAGCGCACTGTTAATTATAGTACAACACCCTGGCAGGCACTGGCCGGCTTTGGCTCAGCCCGCATAGCTCACAATCAAGCGTAACGATGCGGAGATAATACAGACCAAAGTCAGGGCCATCCCGCTTATACGAAAGCTATAGTTTTCCTCAAGCTGGCTAACACCGTACGCATGAACGATTCGACCGATGATCAGCGCGATACAAAGACCATGTATCAATAAAATTGCGCTGGTGCGAATCTCCACAAAGAAGATCAGAATGAGCGCGATTGGTACGTATTCAGCGAAATTCGAATGCGCCCTGATTGCCCTGGCGAGGCGCGGGTCCTCACCTGCACCAATCGCGATACCCAGCCTGCGGCGAAGCAGAATGGTCCGAAAACTCAGGACAACGAAAATCAGGGCGAGCAACGCAGCATAGAATGGTGTAATCATTTTTAACAAGCTACCTGATTAGTTGCACACGCTACAATTCCTGGCTTCCGCCGGGAAAGAATGTAAAGCGATATTTTGTTTTCTGGCATAAGCATGGTATTGCGTGGCATTGTTCCATATACCCTTACCGGCGTTGCGCCGCTCCATTTTCTTCAACATAATCAAGACGGGCCTGCTCCAGGTGCTCCATGTTACCGACAGCCTAACCTTCCGGCTTCCGGGCTGCATGTCACACGTTTTCGCTTGTCAAGGCGGAATGTTTCGTACCTATAGAATCATTAGTTCTTATCATCCTTGAAGCCTGTATGCCAATGGGTCCCATCGCTGAATGGCTTGTTTTTCGAATCCCCGCAGCGCAGTAGAGAGCCACCTCCTGAAACTGTTTAGCAGTATAGTAGTCAGGAGTGTTTTGTTTACCCATTTTATTGTTCCTACAAAAACAAAGAGTAAGCCAAACCGACAACAGCGCATGCTACGATTACCTGAACAACACCAACCTTGTATCGAAACAGGGCGATGAAAGCGGCGGCACCTATCACA
>JBATGJ010000291.1:0-23563 GCA_049665685.1 Gammaproteobacteria bacterium | reverse complement strand
GCGCAGCCTGAATCGCCTCACTATACATCTGCTGGTCCGATGCCAGCAGGTATTCCGCCAGCAGCACGGGTTCTTCGATACGGATACAGCCGGAGCTGGAGGTCCGGTCCGGGAGCCGGAACAGGATCTTGTCCGGTGAATCATGCAGGTAAATGTCGTAGGGGTTTTTAAATGAGAACCGCAGGCGCCCCAGGCTGTTGTTCGGGCCGGCGTCCTGCCTCAGTGTGTACGCAAAATTGCGCGGTGTCATATTCGCCCAGTCAACCTCCTGTATATCCACTTCGCGCCCGTCCTGGGCGGAAAAGATCCGAACCCGGTTTCTGGCCAAAAATGTCTTATCCAGTCGCTGCTGCGGTAACAGATCTTCCACCGCAATCGTGTGGGGTACCGTCCAGGTGGGATTGAAGGTAACCTGATCAATGTAGCCTTGCAGACTGGGTGTCTGTCGATAGGCACGACCCACGATGGCACGCATGGATAAGAGGGGCTTGTCGAATTCAATAACCTGCAACTCCGCTGCCACGGTGTTGACCCGGATGTAGCGGTCTCCCGGGTTGCGCGGTAACCAGCGCCAGCGTTCCAGGGTAATCTTTACCTGCTCTATACGTTTCTCGACCGGGACATTGAGCGCTTCGAGCGTGCGAGCTCCGACGGCGCCATCAATCCAGAGTGCATGTTCTGCCTGAAACCGGCGCACGGCTGCGTCGAGCCCGGCATCAAAGTACAGCGGATCGGCCTGCATCTCCGCAGTGTAATGACCGCTGATGCGCAACCGGTTGCGTAACGGGATCACGCGCTCGTCGCGTGTGCCGGCGTGCAGGTCATCGCCTGCGGGAATCAGCGGCCAGCCATCCCTGGCACGGATGTCGATCAGCTGCTGCAGCGCATTGCGCAACCGCCGGTATTGCGGATGGGGGGGTAACAACAGCGTCTCCTTGAACGCCTCGACCTGAGCGGCCGTATCGAAGGCGGGCAGCGGGTCATTCGCATCCCGCGGTTGGCGTAACAGGCGCCAGCCCGGATCCAGCGCAGGATCGAGACGTCCCTGCGACAGATCGCGGCTGTAGCGCGCGAACGCCTCGTCCAGGCGCTGTGAAAATTGCGCGTAGACCAGGTCTTCGGCCAGTCCTGCCAGGCGTTCGAGCTCATCCGGTGCATAGTCCGATGGCTCGAGTCCTTCATTTTCGGCGCCATGCAACAGGTCGAGTTGCGCGCGCTGCACTGGCGTGACCGGCAGGCTCTCGCCGGCGGCTGCAGCGCCACTCGCAACAGGTCCCGACAGGCACAGCAGGCAGGCGAGCACAAACACGGCGGGCTGAAAAAAATATCCCCGCCGGGGCGGGGATGCTTTACTTCTCATAATTGTGTTGCAGGACGGGAACAATGCCCGATTCAGCGCTCAGGCCCGGCGGCGGACCAGTCCCAGCACGCCAAGGCCGCTGAGCATCAGCCAGAGCGCGCCGGGCAGGGGGATATTCGAAACCGTTACGCTGGTCCCTATTGGGTCAGGATTGAAGGGTATGATGCCTGCGCCTCCGCCGACCAATTGATTGGCAAAGCTCGTCAATGGATACTGCGCGTCTTTGATGTCGATGTTCGCTACACCGGTAGTCAAACCGGGAGTGAAATCGAAAGTGCCGATGTTGATGACCGGATCTGACACCGTGTCCACCGCATTTTCGAATGACACAGTGAAGGTGTTTGCGCTGCTGGATGTACTCACTAAATCCGCGCTCGCGGAGATCGTGAAGGCATCCAGACTCAGGCGGGCAGGATCATAGGTGACCAGAACCTCGCCGGCGAACAATCCCGGGATGTCCCCGCCGACGCCAGTCCTGTCCAGCAGCAGGTCCACTGTGAACGATCCGCCGGTAAGGACACTGGTCGTCGAGGGTAGCAGCGATATGGATGCCGCCTGTACCATACTGACCGCGAATAAAAGTGCAGCCAGCAAGCCGCAGCGGCTGAAAAAAGCGTGTTTGAATATCATATACCTTCTCGATTCCCGGCCATTGGCTGTTACCTGGTCATATCAATCCGGTGATGTATTGCACCACCCGGAACCCGTGTGTTACTGCAATAATAGTCCAACATCTTTAACCTGACCAACCGTGTCCAGTGTTACGTCGATGATGTGCGTGACCCCCAGCGAGCCGGTCTGCCCGACCAGGCCGCCCTGAACCACACCAGCCTGGACGTTGGTCGAGAACTGACCGGGATCGGAAATCAGGTCCACGCCGAACACGCGTCCCCCTGCACCAAAGGTGTAGCCAGGATTCACCCAGCTGCCTGTCCAGTTCGGCTGCGCGCCGAAATTCACGGTCATCTGCGCCTGGGTTAGATCATCGACCGACATCCGTCCGGCGAAATTCACTGTGACATTGCCGGCATTGAGCGTGTCCAGACCATTCTGCGGGGTCGCTATGCCCCAGGCAAAGTTACCTGATTGCAATATATTGCCGTTGTGCTGCCAGAGTTCGGTGGCAATCTGAATGTCGTTGCCACCATACCGGTAAACGCGGCTGATCAGACCTGAGGCCTCGGTGCCGTTTGTGCCGAATGCGCGCAGCACCTCGGTACCCTGGGTAGTGCTGAACCGGGTCTGCATGCCATTGACTGACGTGATCTGATCTGCGCCGCCTGGATCGACGACAAAACTGGTGCCATCCTGCGCCATATCGAAACGCCTGAACTCGGTATCTGCCGCGGCGGCTACACCGAGGTTGCCGTCCACGACCGTTGCGAAACCGCAGGGTGCACCCGCGGCGCAGGATCCCAGTGGAAGCGACACTCCCCCGGCGCTGTCACGGGTAAACTCGTCGGGCCTGAGATCGGGGTCACCCTGCGACAACACGATGGGTGCAACAGCGCCACCCGCTGCCGGTGCCAGTGACGCCCAGGGGCCCCAGCAATTGATCAAATTCGCTGCATTGGGAACCGCGCAGGGATCCACAGCGCTGCCTGCTGCCGGACTAATATCAGGGAGCGCCTCCACCACCTTTTCCTGACAGGTATCTACCAGGCTCTGAGGTACGGAATTCGGGTCTGCGGCCCAGCGCTTGAGAATTTCTGTGCAATCACGGTCCTTGAGCGCCACGCCACCGGCATAGGCGCTATTCAGGAACACGCCACTGACAAGCAGGATAAGTATTTGTAGATGGAAACGCATGGCTTTGAAACTCCCCGACAGATACTAAGGTTTTTGTTAAAGTTCGGGATTCAGACAGAGGTTGTTACATAGCTGCATATAGTCAATGTTAATTAAAAAGCAGGATTCATGTAATTGTACTGTTGACCAATATCCTGGATATAACTGTTCTTTGTTATTCAGGAACCGGGCACAATCTGCTGGCGAAACTTAGCACAATCTGCTGGCGAAATGTATAAACCATTGTGGCGCTTACCGCCAAATGTAAACGTGTCTCGCACCTCTGGACCTGCCCGATAACTAGAAATTTCGCGACAAGCCAAGACTGATCTGTTGCCGGTCATAGGCGTAGATCGGCACATTCGAACTGTTATCGGTATAAGTCCAGTCGCCGTTCAACGCCCACTCATCCAGCGCACCCGATATGAAGTTATGCTGGAATCCCAGGGTGTAGCGCCACTCATCCTCGTCACGTTGGTTCGGGAACCCCGGTTCGAGTCCCTTGTAATCATAGTCCCGGTAACCTGCCCGGGCGTACACCGAGCCAGTCTGCCAGGCTTGCGCAACAGCACCGAGAAACAGATCGGGGCCATCATTGGCAAAGCGATCCATGTCATCATCGGTGTCGAACCAGAAATAGCCGGCGCCACCTTTGACAGCCAGCTTCTGGTCGAAAAAGTATTGACCCAGCGTTGCGCCTGCCCACTTGTACCAGCCCTCGCGCTGGCTGTCCTCGTCCTTGTTGTAGTCACGCCGCGTCAGGACGCCTTCAATACCAAACTCGGTTGTATCACCGATCTGCCAGTTAATGGACGGATTGAGACTGGTAAATAAAGCCAGACGACCGTCGCCCTGCCAGATCTGGTCTGCCTGCAACCCGATGGCCGCGCGCCAGTGGCGTGGAACCACCCAGGCCGGGCCCGTGCGCAGTGTCAACAGGCCCAGATTGAAATCATGCTCATCGGAGTAACCGCGAAAATACGTGTCAACGGAACTTTGCCAGAGAAAAAAGCCGGCGTGCTCTCCTGCCTGAAACCGTTTATTGGGATTATAGGTGTGTTCCAGCACCGGATTGATGACGAATGCCAGATCTTCCTTGCTATCGGTAACCGCAAACTGAATGCCGCCGATCTGGATCAGATCCTGGTTCGGACCGACATCGACATTCGTGTCGTACATGATGCCCAGGTAAATCGAAGGCGTCCAGGTATGGCGAACGGCCAGTTGTTTTTCGTCCGCGTCGATTTGCGCCATAAACGCCAGCACAGTGGTGCGTACCGAAGGCGGTGTGTTGGGATCATCCAGGACTCGCTGCGCGTGTGCGCGCGCCGCCGCATAATCCAGGGACAGAAAATAGGTGCGTGCAAGCTCCAGCCGTGCCCGATGCATGCTGGGATTGCCGGCCAGGATGGTGTCCAGCAACTCTCGTGCCGTTCTCAGCCGGTCTTCCTCGATGGCCTGCAGTGCCGAGGTGAACTGGTCCTGCATGTCTTCGGCAACTGTTGGCATGGGCGCTGTCAGTGCGGCCAGCGCCCAGAAAGAAGCCAGCGCAGCATTCGCTATGGCTCGCCCGCATTTCCTGTGCCCTGGTCGAAGTATTGCTTGAATCATGATCTTTGTCCGGTTACCTTAACCGCGCTAGTGCGCAGGCGGTCGATATTAAAGGATGTTCAATTTCTACTAAATTGACTGGCTCTTTCCCACATAAGTCTTCACGTGCACTGATTGGCGGGCTGCTGGCTCTGTCACTGTTGCCGGCCCCTTTGTTCGCCTTCTCCGGCGACCTGTTCGGCTTCAACCAGACCCGGCAGGCGAATATACGCGTTTTTGCACAATGGATACAGGTGCTTGACCGGCATCTGCGGGAAGACATCCCGGAGGGGAGTTGCCAGGAAAAGAAAATTAACAAATGTCACCTCAGCGAGTGGCGTAAATTTATTGACAGCCTTCGCAAACTGCCCCGAGACCAGCAACTCGAGCGTGTCAACCAGTACGCTAACCACAAACGTTACGTGCTGGATATCGATAATTACGGCATGGAAGATTACTGGGCCGTAGCCCGCGAATTTCTGTACAGAGGCGGCGATTGCGAAGATTACGCCATTAGCAAACTTTTCTCTCTGCGATGGCTGGATTACCCGATCGAGGATGCACGCATCGTAATACTACAGGATACCAATTTACGCATTCCCCACGCTGTCCTCGCCGTTTCACAAGGCCAGGACATTGCCATTCTCGATAACCAGATCAGTGAGGTCGTGTCGCATCACGATATCGTCCATTATCGCCCGGTATACTCCGTCAACGAAAAAAGCTGGTGGCTGCACCTCCCGAAATGAATGCGCAACTGCATGCCAGCGGGGCAAAAACGTCTTCGATCGCTGCCGGCATCGCTGTTTTACTGCTCATGATCGGTTTGGGCGCCTATCTGATCAATGTCTATATCAGCAAAGAACGCGCAAGGGATTTGCAGCATTGGGAATCACGCCTGGACGTGGTGGCGGATACCCGCATGGATGCAATCGAACGCTGGATCGATTTGCGTCATAGTGAACTGCAGGAACTCGCAAATAATGCATCACTCCAGCTTTACCTCTGGCAGATACTTCAGACAAAGGATCGCGAACCGCCCGCCATCGAACCCGCACAGTTATCTTATCTGCGTAATCTGATTCTGGCGGCAGCGGACCGGGATGGCTATCTTTCCGGGGATACACCGCGCATTCCGGCTGATTTACCACAGACACAGACGACCGGCCTTGCCCTGTTGAACGACACGCTGCAGCCGGTCATTACAACGCCGGGCATGCCGGAAATCAGCAAGGCCGAGCGCAAGGCGGCTGGAGCGGCGCTGACCAGCGGTCACCATCAAATCAGCGAATTGCGCCTGGATAGCCATGACCGCGCAGTCATCGCCTTCGCGGTGCCGGTGACCGCGGTGCTCGGCGCCAATATCAGTCGGCCGGTGCCGATCGGTGTGTTGGTCGGTATACGCAATGTCGATGTTGAGTTGATGCCGCTTTTGCATCAGGGTGCATCGTTTGCAGAAGCCAGCGATGCCTTGCTGCTGGAGAGGCGTGATAACAGGGTGGTCTACCTTTCTCCCGGTAAAGACGGCACTAAACCCACACGGCGCAGTCTGCGAATGGACCGCACCAGCCTGGGCGGAGTCAATGCGGTAATAACACCGGGCAGCTTCGGTGTATACGCCAATTACCGTGGCGAACCGGTGCTCCAGGTAAGCCGGCAACTGGAATCCGTTCCATGGATCCTGGTGCAACAGGTCGATGCCGGACAGGCAATGAAAGAGTCCAATGAACATCGCCGCTTTCTGGTCACTGCCTTGTCACTGCTGCTGTTATCCGTCGTGGCCATGTCGATTGCGGCCTGGCGTCATGGCAGCAGTGTCCGGGCTCAACAGCAAGCCCGTGAGTTGCGCACAAAGGCATTGAAACTCCAGCAACAGACCGAGTTACTGCATGCCGTAACCGACAACATCGATACACTCACAGTATTGCTAAGTCAGGATGAACGGATTCTGTTCAGCAACCAGACATCGGCCGAGGCCACCGGCAGCGCACTGCACGATGTCATCGGCAATCCTCTAAGTGCCGCGCTGGAGCCTGGTATTCAGGCCGCGCGCACTTCCGGTAAAAACGCCTGGCGGGTAATCAGCCTGCCAATCGGTGGTCAAAACCGAAGCTACCGCACGGGATTTATACCGGTTGAACGTATCGGGCGTCATGAGCAACCCCTGCTGCTGGTGCTCACTGACATAACGCAGTTGCAGCAGGCACAGCAGCGTAACTCCAGATTGCTGCGTAATCTGGTTTCCACTCTCGTTCACTTGGTCGACATGCACGACCCCTGGTCTGCACACCACTCGCAGCGCCTTATGGAGGTGGCGAGTGCCATTGGCCGGGAATTGAGACTCGGCAGGCAAGAGCGTCAGACGCTGGAGCTGGCGGCGACCCTGGCCAATCTGGGCAAAATCACGATTCCGCGCGAGATACTTGTCAAAACCGAACCCTTGACAGACGCGGAACACGAGTTACTGCAGAAGCACGTCACGCACGGTCTGGAATTGCTTGAGAATCTTGATTTTAACGGACCAGTACTGGAAACCATTGCGCAAAAACAGGAGCTGCTCGATGGCAGCGGCTATCCGCATGGCTTGCATGCAGAGCAAATGAGTCTGACAGGAAGGATTCTTTCGGTCGCCAATGTGTTCGTTGCCCTGACCAGCCCCCGCGCATATCGCGCGGGCATGTCGACAGAACAGGCTGTCAGAGAGCTGATGGCAGGCGTGGATACCCGCTATGACCGCCATGTGGTGGCGGCGCTATTCCATACTGTGGAAAACAGGAATGAGTGGCTGGAGAAAGGCAGCTGAAGTCGGTGAACAGACACTCATGTCTGTTGCGTCTCACGTAATTAAATGTGGTAATCCCCCGGCTATGGCAGTGGTGTTCCACAGATTTGACCTGTGGGTGGCGAATTCCTGAAGCACACAGCAATCAGGATCTGAATAAGTCCGCTACAATCTCTGTAGAGTATTCTTGCCCAGTTCACAGTTCTGCAACGTTCGTAGGCTGACTCCAATCAACAACGCGAATTGCTATTCTGAGAGCCTGGTCTTCTTGCAGATGGTCTGCGCTTCCACACTGCCGAGCCTATGCTGACGCCCCAGCCTGGCCTTGCCGCGCTTGATACGACCAGGCTTCCTGTAGGCTGGTGACCTGTTCATCAAATATTGCCTGCTTCATGATCCGAACGCCTGCTCAATGTACGTCTTTAATACCTTAAACTGATGCGGTGTGAGATCTTCCTGCTCGCTCTTGCCATAGGCCGAAAGTATGTAAATCTGTATAGAAGGTGAATACCAGTAGTAGATCACCCGGATGCCACTCCGCCTGTGCTAGCTTAGATGCTGCATTTCTAGGGTGAAAAAGCCACATTAAGGTAGATTTTCGACCGTAATTTACCGCTTGTTCGAGTTGTTTCAATTGGTTAGTGAGGTCCGACCCCACCCCATCACCTCAACCTTCCCACATGCGCAGGCCGCCGCTGAAGGCATCGTTGTTGTCGCCCTGGCTGACGTGCTCGGGCAGTTCTGCGGCGGTAAACCGGCGTGCATTGCCGCCGCCGAGCACGACGTAGTCCGGACACAGGGCATAGCTGAACAGACCGATCGCCTCGAGCACATATTCCTTCCAGAGCGCTTCGCCGAGGGCGTTCATACCGGCGTTGCCCAGCAGGCGTTCGAAGGTCGTGTCATCCCTGAACGGGAGATGCGAGATTTCCAGGGGCACGATGTGTCCATCGTGAATCAGCGCCGTGCCGAGCCCGGTACCGAGGCCCATGAACAGCATGACCCCGTCCCGGTAGCTGCCGAGCGCCTGCATGGCGGCATCGTTGAGCATGCGCACCGGGCAGCCGAAGGCAGTCTGGTAATCGAAGTCGACCCAGCCGCTTCCCAGGTTGACCGGCTCGCGTACCGGCCGGTCATTCCGGACCGGACCGGGGTAGCCGATGGAGACGCGCTCGTAGCGCCAGCCAGAGGTGACCTCCGCGATACCCTGCATCAGTTCTGTCGGCGTCATGCCCGGCGGCGTGGGAAAGCTGCCCGCTGCCTGCTGCGTGGCATGCAGCTTCACGCTGATTCCGCCAATGTCTACGACCAGGGTATCCATATTCAGGCTCCGCAGGAGCCGGGGCTCCGGATTGGATTGAATATCAGTCTATCTTGAATCATTATTGGCGGCACGGCCTGCCGACCGTCAATTGGCGCCACGGCTCCAGTATAATAAAGGTATCAGGGAAAAAGAGGGAGGCAGGGTGGTTGCCGGTCATGGCGGGCTGATTAGGCCCGGTACTGACGCCTGTGTGACAGAGCCCGACAGAGAGCGGCAATGGAGCAAACAGCAGTGGATAACCGACCCGGGCAGGCCAAAGACCCGGAAATGGTCAATTTTGGTGCGCTGGCCCGCAAGACCCTCGTGCTGGTACTGGCCGGCGGCGCCGGCTCACGCCTGTACGACCTGACCGAGTGGCGCGCCAAGCCGTCGGTACCCTTCGGCGGGAAATTCCGCATTATCGATTTCACCCTGTCGAACTGCATCAATTCGGGGCTGCGACGCATCGGCGTGCTGACCCAGTATCGGGCCCATTCGCTGATCCGCCATATCCAGCGCGCCTGGGGCTTTTTGCGCAACGAGGTGGGCGAGTTCGTCGAGTTGATGCCGGCGCAGCAGCGCACCCGGGAAAAGCGCTGGTACAAGGGGACGGTCGACGCCGTCTACCAGAACATCGATATCATCCGGCGCCATCAGCCAGAGTACGTGATCATCCTGGGCGGTGACCACATCTATACCATGGACTATTCACAGATGCTCGTGCAGCACGTGGAGAAGAAAGCGGACATCACGGTTGGCTGTATCGAGGTGGTGCGTGACCAGGCCAGCCGTTTTGGTGTTATGAGTATCGATGAAGAGCTGCGCATCCGGCGCTTTGACGAAAAGCCCGGCAACCCGGAATGCGTTCCGGGGAAACCGGATATGTCGCTGGCTTCCATGGGCATCTATATTTTTTCCACGGACCTCCTGTACCGGATAATGCACAGCGATGCCATCAATATCCATTCAACCCATGATTTTGGCAGGGACATTCTGCCGGTATGTATCCATAAACACCGGGCCTTTGCCTACCCGTTCCGCAACAAGGAGGGTGGCCCGGCCTACTGGCGTGATGTGGGGACGGTCGATTCCTACTGGTCGGCGAATATCGAACTGTGCGACGTCGAACCCGAGCTGAATCTCTACAATTATGACTGGCCGATCTGGACCTACCAGACACAGCTGCCACCGGCCAAGTTTGTATTTGACGAGGGCGAGCGCTGCGGGTGTGCCATCGACTCGCTGATATCCGCGGGATGCATTCTTTCGGGCGCGCGTGTAAAGCGCTCGGTTATTTTCTTCGCCACCACGGTAGGTGACTACAGCACGGTGGAACGCTGCGTCGTGCTGCCCAATGTGACGATCGGCAAACATTGCCGGATTACCGATACGATTATCGACAAGGGTTGTGTGATACCCGATGGCACTGTCATTGGCGAGGACCCGATGGCGGACGGCAAAAAATTTCACATCACACCCAATGGTATTCGCCTGGTGACACCCACCATGATGGATCAAAACCTCTACGAGCTGGAAGAGCCGCTGGTCGACTGACCGCCGGAAAGCACCATGGACAAACCTGTGAAACTGGTACTTTGCTGGCACATGCACCAGCCCTATTACCGGGACGAGTTACATGGCGAATACCATTTGCCATGGGTCTACCTGCATGCCATGAAGGATTACACCGACATGGCCTGGCATCTGGAGCGGCACCCGCGTATGCGGGTGGTAGTCAACTTTACGCCCGTGCTGCTCGAGCAGTTGCTGGATTATGCTTCCCGGATTCGCGATTTTCTGGACAACGGCAGGGAGATGAATGACCGTCAGCTGAACCTGCTGGCGGGCGTGCTGCCAATTCCTGCGGATGCCCAGGAACGCCGACGCATTATCAGTGACTGCCAGCGTTGCCATGCACCAACCATGATCAATCCCTGGCCGGCTTTCCGGCGGCTGATAGAGATTGCAGCGCCGATCACCGGGCATGGGGATGGCGGTGCGTCCAGGGACATACCGGCGCTGGCCTATCTGAGCGATGCGTATTTTCATGACCTGCTGGTGTGGTATCACCTGGGCTGGCTGGGCTATTCCGTCAGGCGTCGGGAAGACGTGGCCAGACTGATCGAGAAGGGTGGCGGATACTCGATGGATGACCGTATCACGCTGTTGCGGATTATCCATGAATGCATCGACGGGATTATCCCGCGTTACCGGGCACTGGCGGATCGCGGGCAGGCCGAGCTTTCCATGACCCCCTGGGGGCATCCGATCATACCGCTGCTGCACGATTTCAATAATGTGGATTGCTCGCAACCGGATGCACTGCGCCCCCTGGCTGAGGGCTACCCGGGTGGCAGGGAACGCAGCCGCTGGCATATGCAGCATGGCATTGAGTTGTTTGAACGCTGCTTCGGGCACCGGCCATCCGGCGTGTGGCTGTCGGAAGGAAGCATCAGCCACGGCTCGCTTGCGTTGCTGGATGAATTCGACATCCAGTGGACTGCCTCGGGTGAAAGCGTCTGGCACAACAGCGCAAGGCTGTCCCGCCTCGATGAAGAGACCATTACCAGCAAGCGCGGTTTGTTCCACCCGTACCGGTACCCTGACAGCGACTGCAGGATCTTTTTCCGTGATGACGGGTTGTCGGACCTGGTTGGTTTCGAGTACCGCGACTGGGATTCCCGTGATGCCGTTACAAACCTCCTGACGCATTTGAAGAACATCAACCATTTCCTGTCGAAGGCCAAAGACGAGGCCGTCATCAGCATTATCATGGATGGCGAGAATGCCTGGGAATATTACCCCGACAACGGTTACCATTTCCTCGACCGCCTGTATGCTGCCCTGGAAAAGGATCCGGCGGTCGAGACGGTCACGTTTACAGAGGCCGTTAACTTGCCGGCCAGGGAAATGCCCAGCATCTGTCCGGGCAGCTGGGTCTACGGTACGTTCTCGACCTGGATCGGCGAGGCCGGGAAAAACCGTGCCTGGGACCTGCTGGTCGATGCAAAGCGTGATTGCGACCGGGTGATGGCAAACCCGGCAATCGACGAGGCGCAGCGTATGCACATTACCCGTCAACTGGGCATCTGCGAGGGGTCAGACTGGTTCTGGTGGTTCGGTGATTACAATCCCGAGCATACGGTCAAGGATTTCGATGCCCTGTTTCGCCACCAGTTGCGTCGTCTCTACGGGCTGATGGAACTGGAGCCGCCCCCTGCACTGGATATCCCGATATCACATGGCAGCACAGTCACGCGCCACGATTCAGGTGCCATGCAGCGCAATGCCTGAGCGGCATGCCTGCTGATACGCGACACCTGCAAACACCATGACCCGTCACATCCTGTCGAACAGACGCAGCGGCATACTGCTGCACCCCACCAGCCTGCCATCCGGCAAGCTGGACGATGACGTGGCGCGCTGGCTGGATTTTCTCGTGGCCGCCGGGCAGAGCGTCTGGCAGGTGTTGCCGCTGGGTATACCGTGCAGCGGTCACTCACCCTACCAGTGCCTGTCGTCCTATGCCATCAATCCAGCCCTGTTGCCCGAACCTGGCTCGGCCGCGGCCGACAGCGATCACCCGGATTTCAGGGACTGGGCCCTGCAGCAGGCCCACTGGCTGGATGATTTCGCTGCCTATATGCTGATCAAGCGACTGCAAAAGGGAGCGCCGTGGTTTGACTGGCCGCAACCGTATCGCGACCGGGATGAGCATGCCCTTGGCAAGCTGCATACCAGGTATGCCGCCGTACTGGACGTCATTCGCCACGAGCAGTTCACGGCCTACCGAACCTGGCAATCGGTACATGCGGCGGCCCGCGAACGCGGTATTTACCTGTTCGGTGATATGCCGATCTTCGTCGCCCATGACAGCGCGGACGTCTGGTCGTGTCGTGAAAGATACCTGCTCGATGCAGACGGACAGTTGTTATATGTCACCGGCGTCCCGCCGGATTATTTCTCCGCCACCGGGCAGCGCTGGGGCAACCCGCATTACAACTGGGAGTATATGCAGGAAGAGGGCTTCAGCTGGTGGCTGCACCGGCTTGGTGCGCATTTCGACTGGTTCGACCTGTTGCGCATCGATCACTTTCGTGGCCTTGAATCAGTCTGGATGATCGATCCCGCCTGCAGCACGGCAGAGAAAGGTCACTGGGAGAAAACGCCGGGCGAGGCGCTGCTTGCCGCCCTGCAGCGTAAACTGGGCGAGCTCCCGCTGGTTGCCGAGGACCTGGGCATCATCACGCCCGAGGTGACCGCCCTGCGCAAGCGGTTCCACCTGCCCGGCATGGCCGTGCTGCAGTTTTCCTTCGATGCCCATGAGGACAACCCGCACAAGCCAAAAAACATCCTGCCCGACACGGTTGTCTATACGGGCACGCATGATAATGATACAACTAAAGGGTGGTTTAACACCTTGCCACCTGACCAGCAGCGGCAGGTACTGGCCGAGCTGGGGATTGGCGAGGGTGGTGACGTTGTGGACGCGATGATGAAAACCGCGATGCAGAGCAAGGCACAGCTTTGTATACTGACTTTACAGGATGCTCTCGGACTGGGCACGGAAGCCCGCATGAATACCCCGGGCGATAGCGGGGATCACTGGCAGTGGCAATTCGACTGGTCAATGATTACGAAGGATATCGCCCCTTATCTGAAAGAGATGAGTTGCCATGCCGGACGCTGCTGACAGGGAAAAACGCAAACAGTATCGACTGGGACTCGCGCGTGCGCGCGTGCAGACCGGGGGTGCACACGATCCTTTCGAGGCGCTGGGTCCCCATGATGCGGAGGGTAATACCCGCGAGGTCAGTGTCTTCCTGCCGCCGGCACAGTCGGTGCGGCTCGAGGGTGTCGGCAAGATGGAGCGTATCCCGGGCAGCGACTTTTTCGTTTGCAAGCTGAAGGCAACTGACCGGCTGGATAAACATTTCCGCGTTACCTGGGAAGAAAAGGGCAGTGGCACGATGCATGCGCATGTGTCGCCGTACAGCTTCGAACCGCAGATCAGCGACTTTGACGAGCACCTGTTCCGGCAAGGCCATCATCAGCATGCCTGGAAGTTCCTGGGTTCAAGATTACACCGGGTAGATGACGTTGATGGTGTCCAGTTTGCCGTGTGGGCGCCGGGCGTACGCCGGGTGAGTGTGGTGGGAGACTTCAACCACTGGGACGGGCGCCGCCACCCCATGCGCTGCCGGGGTGATTCCGGTATCTGGGAGCTGTTTATCCCCGGATTGCAGGCCGGGGCTGCGTACAAGTTTGAAATGCGCACCGCCCATGGCGAGATTCTCATCAAGACGGACCCCTATGCGCGCCGCATGGCCATGCGGCCCGATACCACCTCGATCATTCCTGATGACACGGAATGGTCCTGGACAGACGCTGACTGGCTGGCACGTCGCCCGTCCTTTGACTGGCAGCACCAGCCGGTGAGTATCTATGAATGTCATGCCGGTTCCTGGCGCAGGCCGGCAGAGGGCGGTTTCATCAACTGGCGGGACCTTGCCGCAGAGCTGATTCCCTGGGTACTGGAACTGGGCTACACCCATATTGAACTGATGCCGGTCAACGAGCATCCGCTGGATGAGTCCTGGGGCTACCAGGTGACCGGCTATTACGCACCCACGGCACGTCATGGCAGTCCGGACGACCTGCGCTATTTCATCGATCAGTGCCATGCCAACGGCCTTGGTGTGATCCTCGACTGGGTGCCGGCGCATTTCCCGCGTGACGCGCATGCGCTGGCGCGGTTCACCGGCGAACCGACCTATGAGCACTCCGACCCGCGGCGGGCTGAACACCGCGAGTGGGGTACGCTGGTGTTTGACTACGGCCGCGCGGAGGTCAGGAACTTCCTGCTGGCCAACGCGGTGTACTGGATCGAGGAGTTTCATGTGGATGGCCTGCGCGTGGATGCGGTTGCCTCCATGCTGTACCTGGATTATTCACGCAATCCGGGCGAGTGGGCACCCAACCAGTATGGCGGCCGGGAAAATATCGAGGCGGTTGATTTTCTGCGCGAGATGAACCGCGTGGTGCATGGTCTGTTCCCCGGGATACTCACCATTGCGGAGGAGTCCACCTCCTGGCCGATGGTCTCCCGGCCGGTCGACGCGGGCGGACTCGGCTTCAGTTTGAAATGGAATATGGGCTGGATGAACGACAGCCTGTCATATGTCGAGCAGGACCCGCTTCACCGCAAATTTTACCACGACAAGCTGACCTTCAGCATGCTCTATGCATGGAACGAAAATTTTGTCCTGCCCCTGTCGCATGACGAGGTGGTGCATGGCAAGCGCAGCATGCTGTCCAAGATGCCCGGTGATAACTGGCAGAAGTTTGCCAATCTCCGACTGTTCTATGGCTGGCAGTATGGCCATCCCGGCAAAAAGTTGCTGTTTATGGGCGGCGAGCTGGGACAGTGGCTGGAATGGAACGTCAGCACACAGCTTGACTGGCCCTTGCTGGACTTCGAGGAACACCGCGGTATCAGGCGACTGCTGATTGATCTGAACAAGCTGTATCGCGAGGAGCCGGCATTGCACCACTATGATCATGATCCTGCCGGCTTCCGCTGGATCGACTGCCATGACAGCGACCAGTCCGTGCTGGCACTGTTGCGTAGCTGTGAAGATCCGGAACAGGACATTATCTGTGTCATCAATTTTACACCGGTACCCCGTGATGCCTACCGGATCGGCGTGCCGCACACGGGTCGCTACCATGAAATTCTCAATACCGATTCCAGCTTTTACGGTGGCAGTAACATGGGCAACTGGCCACTGGACTCCGAGCCGGTCCCGTGGATGGGGTTTGCGCAATCTATCAACCTGGTGTTGCCACCACTGGCAACCGTTTTCCTGAAGGTGAAACATGAAGATCCTGCACGTACTGAGTGAATGTTATCCACTCATCAAGACCGGCGGGCTTGCCGACTACGGATTCAGCCTGCCACACAGACTCAAGCAACTGGGCGCCGATGTACGCCTGCTGATACCCGGTTACGGCGATGTGCTCGATGCCATTACGGGCGGTGTTGTCGTCGCCGAGTTTACACTCCAGCTGGCGGGTAACGAACGACATGTGACGGTGATCGAGGTGCTGCCACCGGAATTCGAGGTGCCGGTCTGGCTGGTCGTCTGTCCGCAACTGTACGAGCGTCCCGGCAATCCCTACCTCGGTGCGGACGGTACCGACTGGCCTGACAACGCCGAGCGCTTTGCCCTGTTTGCCAAGGTTGGTGCGCTGCTGGCCAGCGGGCAGAACATGCTGGATTGGCGCGCGGACGTGGTGAATTGCCATGACTGGCAGACCGGCCTGCTGCCGGCCTGGCTCAGGGACATGCCGGATGCCCCGGTCAGCGTATTCACCATCCATAATCTTGCCTACAGCGGGCTGTTCCCGCACAGCGAGTTCCAGCGTCTGGATTTGCCGGACCAGTGGTGGCATGCAGAGGGTGTGGAATTCTACGGGGGGATCTCGATGCTCAAGGCCGGGATCGTGTACGCGGATGCCGTGACTACGGTCAGCAGGACCTACGCAGATGAAATCCTGACGCCTGAGTTCGGCTGTGGCATGGACGGTGTATTGATCAATTACCGGGACAAGCTGACGGGTATCCTTAATGGTATCGACGCCCATGTCTGGAATCCGGTCGATGATCCTTATCTGGTACGCCATTACAGCATCGCGGATCATGTGCCGGGCAGGGCGGCCAACCGTGATGCCCTGTTCAATCAACTCGACTGGCAGCCGGCAGGCACGGGTCCCCTGTTCGGTTCCATCGGCCGGCTGGTCGAGCAGAAGGGCATCGACCTGCTGGTCACCGCCGCATCACAAATCCTCGATCATCATGCGGCATCATTTGTCATCATCGGCGAGGGACAGAGTGAATACATCGAACAGTTGATGGCCTTGCAGCAAACCTACCCGGAACAGGTCAGGGTGTATATCGGCTATTCGGAGGAGCTGGCGCATCTGCTGGAGGCGGCGGCCGATTTCTTCGTCATGCCGTCGCGTTACGAGCCCTGTGGCCTGAACCAGCTCTACAGCATGCGCTATGGCACACCACCCGTGGTGCATCATGTTGGCGGGCTGGCGGATACCGTGACCGATGCTACCCCGGAGAACCTGGACAACGGTACGGCGACCGGGGTGGTCTTCTACCGGCCGGATGCGGAGGCACTGCATGACGCGCTGCTACGCGCTATCACGCTGTTCAGTGATCCCGTGCACTGGCCACAGCTACAGGAGACCGCCATGCGCCAGGATTTCGGCTGGCACCACAGTGCCACCCAGTACCTGTCGCTATATGCAAAGCTCATTGGTGAATTGACAGCGCTCAACGGCATGCGTGTGACCCGCAAGGAGAAGGTCGCCAGACTGGCCAAGCGCGGGGATGCCGTCATCATGTCCCGGTCTGGGGCGACAGCACCCAAAATCAAGGGCCGTTGATCTGTCGGTCCTGCGCATTGCGCCGGGCCCAAACCGGCATACCCGTGTCTGCAGCCTGCATCACAACCAGCGCATCATGCCGCACTCGAAGGGGTGACTCAGCAGGTGATGACAGGGGTAGTAACGGATCTTGAACTGCTGCAAGCCGCTGCTGGAACAGGTATCGTCGATCTCGATCAGGTCACACCGGTAGATTGCGTCGCCCTGGCTGTCTGTTTCTACATAATAGAACAGCAAGGTGTCGGTGCCATTGAACTCACCATCCCGGCGACCCCTTCCCCTGACACACTCGATCACCAGATCATCAGGCTCCAGGCCATTGAGGTGTATGGCAACTTCCAGGGACAGCTTGTCACCGGCGGTAATCGATTCGGGGATCTCCGTGGTCAGGCGCCCATTAAGGGACGTCCATGCCTGGGTCACTTGCTGTTTCCACCCGGCAAGCTCGCGGGCACCCGCGGCTTTGTTGGCGTGCAGTCGTCTGCCCTCGCGGGCGGCCGGCGCATAGGACTGGCCAAGGTAGTCCATTGCCATGCGAATGGTGTTGAACTGCGGGATGATGGTTTTCATGGTGGCGCGCGCCATGCGTAGCCATTCTTCCGGCTGGCCGTCTTCGTTGCGGTTGTAGTAGGCCGGGATGACCTGGTACTCGAGGATGTTCATGAGTTCATCCGCTTCCAGGGCCTCGCGCGTGTCATGGTCGAACTCGGGATGGGGTGTGATCGCCCAGCCATTTTCCCCGTTGTAGGCCTCGGCCCACCAGCCGTCCGTGACGCTCAGGTTGAGGACGCCATTGATAGCGGCCTTCATGCCCGAGGTGCCGCAGGCCTCCAGGGGATATTCCGGTGTGTTCAGCCAGACATCGACACCCGGCATGAATTCGCGGGTCATGGACAGGTTGTAGTTTTCCAGCAGGATGACTTTCCCCTGGAATTCAGGCTGCAGGCTCAGTTCATACACCCTGCGTAACAGTTCCTGGCCGGGTTTGTCGCTCGGATGTGCCTTGCCCGCAAATACCAGTGTCACCGGACGTTGCGGGTCATTGACCAGCCGGGACAGGCGCTCCATGTCACGAAATATGAGGCCGGCACGCTTGTAGGTTGCAAAACGGCGTGCAAAACCGATCATCAGGGTATTGATATTATGGGTCGTCAGGTTGGCGGTGAGGCGGCCGACCAGCGATTTGGTCCTGGCGCAACGTTCGTACTGGACGGTCGCGCGCTCGCGGATGTTATCGATCGCCGCGGCCTTCAGTAGCTGTCGCACGCTCAGGAAGACATGATCCGGAATCTTGTCGATGAAGTCTTCCCAAAAGTGTCTGTCGGTTAGGTTGGCACGCCAGCCACCCCCCATGTACATCTCGAACAGGGCCGCCCACGATCCGGTCAGGTAGGTTTCCACGTCGGCGCCGTTGGTAATGTAGCTGACCGGGTTGTCCCGGTGGTCGATTTCAGGCCAGATGTAGGCCTCCATCTCCGCGGCAATACCGCCATGGATGCGGCTGACGCCGTTGCGAAAGCGTGAGCCGCGCATGGCCAGCGAGGTCATGGAAAAACCGTGCGGGTTACCCGGATCTGCACCCAGTGCGAGGAATGTTTCCTTGTCGATGCCAAGTTTGTCGACCATGGTTTTGAAATAGCCCAGCATCATGTCATGGTCGAAAATGTCGTGCCCGGCCGGGACCGGTGTGTGCGTGGTGAAAGCTGTGCCGGCGGCCACCAGTTCGAGGGTGCTGGAAAAATCCATTGCATTGCCGATGTGTTCACGACTGCGCTCCAGGATCTGGAAGGCCGCATGGCCTTCATTGATGTGCCAGACGGTCGGTTGCAGTTGCAGTGCACGCAGGGCACGCACACCGCCAATACCGAGAATGATTTCCTGCTGGATGCGGGTTTCGATATTCCCGCCGTAGAGTGCTGCCGTCAACGCGCGGTCATCGGGCTGGTTCTCCGGCAGGTCGCTGTCGAGCAGCAGCAGCCGGATATGCCCGGCGCGTGCCTCCCAGACCCGCAGGGCGAGTTCACGCCCGGGCAGGCTGACGGACACGCGGATCTCCTTGCCCTGCTTGTCCGTGGCAGGGGTCACCGGCAGGTCGCAGGGATCACTGCGTCGGTAGTCGGCAATCTGGTTGCCGTCGCAGTCGATGCGCTGGGTGAAATAGCCGCGGCGGTAGAGGATGCCGATACCGATGAATGGCACCCACAGGTTACTCATTGCCTTGCAGTAATCGGCCGCCAGGATACCGAGCCCGCCGGCATACAGCGGGACACTTTCATGGAAGCCGTACTCCGCGGAAAAATAGGCCACCAGGTCATGCTCTGGCGACAGGTACCTGTCGATCCGGGTGGCGGGCTTCTGTTCCAGGTAGGTATCGAATTCTGACAGCGCGTTGCGGTACTCGCTCAGCAGGATGGGATCCTGTGCGGCCTCGTCGATGCGCTCCTGGCGCAGGCGCCGCATGAAGACCCTGGGGTTGTGCCGCGAGGCGTTCCAGCATTCGGGATCGAGGTGCCGGAACAGGCGGCGAACATTGCGGTTCCAGCTGTAGTAAAGGTCGTTGGAGAGTTCCCCGAGACGCTTGAATCGCTCGGGCAGCACCGCGTGTATCTCGATGCTGTATTCGGTACCCTTGGTCTTGTCTTTTTGCATGGCTCCGGGCTTCGTTCAGGTTTGCCTGCCGGGATTACGCTGCTGCCTCCGTCACGATACAGGCCGTCCGGAGTTCATATGTGCAGACACCGCAATCCTTGCAAGGCGTCATGATAAAACCCGTAGTATGCACGATCTGGTGGCGAACTGCGCGTTTTCGGTAGTGCAATCCGGCAAGGCCCGGGTGGACCGGCTGGTCTGCAAGGCCGCACATGCAAGCAGGCGGGTGGCGGCACATTAGCCTGCCTGTCAACGCGGTGGATGCGGATCTTGCCCAGACCGGTGACAGGGTATCGCCTGGCCGCGCCGCGTCAACGTAAACCGTGCCTGCAACCCGGACACCGCTCCGGTCTGCAGCCTGCTTCCGGATTACGCCAGCCGTTCAGTCACGCATACCTGCCTGACTTTCCCTGTGCCGTATCGATTGCGGGAGGCGGGGGAACAGATGACGACTGCACCTGGCCTTTGTGTTGAGCATCGACGGATGCTGTCTGCGGGCCCAGTTCGCTCTCGATATCCAGCACGATCTGCGTCATCTTAAGGACGCTGTCGGGGTTGAGCGAGATGGAGTTGATCCCCTGTTCCACCAGCCAGCGCGTAATCTCGGGGAAGTCGGAGGGCGCCTGGCCACAGATGCCGATATATTTGCCGTGTTTACGACAGGCCTTGATCGCCATTTCGATCAGGGCAAGCACGGCCGGATTGCGTTCATCGTAGCCGCTCAGTATGCCGGAGTCCCGGTCAACGCCCAGCGTAAGCTGGGTGAGGTCGTTGGAGCCGATAGAAAAGCCGTCACAATGTTCGAGGAAGCGCTCTGCGAGCAGGGCATTGGCCGGGATCTCGCACATCAGCTTGATCTTCAGTCCATTGTGGCCGCGTTTCAGGCCATGCTGTGCCATCAGCCCGAGTACCTGCGTGGCTTCCTCGACGGTGCGGACAAACGGGATCATCAGTTCGAGATTGTCGAGGCCCATGGTCTCCCTGACCTTCAGCATGGCCGCGCATTCCAGTGCAAAGCATTCGGCGAAGGTCTCCGAGGGATAGCGGGAGGCCCCGCGAAAACCGATCATGGGATTCTCCTCAACGGGCTCGAACTGGCTGCCGCCGAGCAGGGCCGCATACTCGTTCGATTTGAAATCACTCATCCGGACCGTGACCGGTTTCGGATAGAAGGCAGCGGCAATGGTACCGACACCCTCGGCAAGGCGGTCGACATAGAAATCACGCGGCGTGCGGTAACCGGCCGTGCGGGTGGCGATTTCCCGCCGCAGCTCTTCGGATAGCGAGCTGTATTCGAGCAAGGCCCGGGGATGTATCCCGATCGTGTTGTTGATGATGAACTCGAGTCGGGCAAGACCCACCCCGCTATTCGGAAAAGCAGAAAACTCAAGGGCCTGCACAGGATTTCCGACAATCAACATGATGTCTGTTGCCGGCTTCTCGAGCCCCTCCAGGTTGACGCGATCGCTGGTATACGGCAGCTTGCCGTCATAGACGAAGCCGGTGTCGCCCTCCACGCAGGACACGGTAACATGCTGTCCGTCGTGGATCACATGGGTGGCATCACCGGCACCGACCACCGCCGGTATGCCGAGTTCACGCGCCACGATGGCAGCGTGACACACCCGTCCGCCGCGGTTGGTGACGATGGCGCTGGCGATCTTCATCACCGGTTCCCAGTCGGGGTCGGTGATGTCGGTGATCAGCACCTCGCCCGGCTGCAGGTCATGCATGTGCGATGCCTCGAGGATAATGCGTGCCCGGCCGTTACCGATTTTTGCACCGACGGCCTTGCCCTCGGTGAGGACATGGCCGCGCTGTTGCAGCGTGTAGATCTCCTGGAAGGCATCCGTGCGGATGGAATGCACCGTTTCAGGCCGTGCCTGCACGATGAACAGCTCACCGCTGACACCGTCCTTGGCCCATTCGATATCCATGGGTCGCAGTTTGCCGGCCTTTGCCGAGTAATGCCGTTCGATCGCCAGCGCATAACGGGCAAGCTGCAGGACCTCATCATCGTCGATGGCGAACTGCTGGCTTTGTGACTTTTTCACCGCCACATTGCGCGTGGCCGCACCCGTAACCGCGTCCCGGGTGTAAATCATCTTGATGGCCTTTTCACCGAGATTTCGCCGGATGATCGGCCGGTAGCCCTGTTCGAGTGTCGGCTTGAAGACCAGGTATTCGTCCGGGTTGACGGCGCCCTGTACCACGTTTTCACCCAGACCGTAGGCAGCCGTGATCATGACCACGTCACGAAAGCCGCTCTCGGTGTCGAGTGTGAACATGACACCGGATGACGCCAGGTCGGAGCGCACCATCTTCTGCACACCGATCGACAGGGCGATGCTCATGTGTTCAAAGCCCTTATCCACGCGGTAGTGAATGGCGCGGTCGGTAAACAGCGAGGCCAGCACCCGCTTGCAGGTGCGCAGCAGTTGTTCGAGGCCGCGAATATTGAGGTAGGTTTCCTGCTGGCCTGCAAAGGAGGCATCGGGCAGGTCCTCCGCCGTGGCAGAGCTGCGCACAGCCACATCGGGCTGATCGCCGTATTCCTGCGCCATATCCTCGTAGGCGAGTTGAATTTCTTCCGCCAGCTTTGGCGGGAGCTCACCGTCGACAATCCAGCCACGAATCCGGGCACCGGTGACGCTCAGGGCGTCGACATTCTCAACATCGAGTTCCTCGAGGGCCTGGGTGATGGGCTGCAGCAGATCGTTATGCAGCAGATAGTCACGGAAGGCTTGTGCCGTCGTGGCAAAGCCGTTCGGCACCTTGACGCCTTCGCCGGACAGCGCCTGGTACATCTCGCCCAGTGACGCGTTTTTGCCCCCGACCAGCGGCACGTCGTCGATGCCGAGTTCATTGAACCGGCGTATATAGGTATAGGACTGCATGCAAAACTCCCCCTGGATTTTATTGTTGCGCGATCGCCGGATTTGGCCGAGTCACATCATGAGTAACCTATCACAGCAGCCAATGTTCTGAAACACAGGTACGTCATGGATATCAAGTAAATGACGAGTACTGCTGATCAGGCTGACCTGCCATGTGTGGTGCGGACACAATATCGGGAAAAACCGGAATAATCAGGTATCTCACCACCTGCATGCCCGGCACGGTAGATCACGTATTTGACAGTAATATTTCACGGCAGCCGGCCCGCCGCAGTGGCAGGCCCGCCAGGTGATTTCATCCCGGGTGGCGCTGCAAGCGGCCGGTCATTGCTTACAGTCCTTTCTCAGTTTAATGATGGCCTTCAGCAGGTCGGAACGGTTCAGTTGGCCGACGACGCGGTTGTTGTCCATGACCGGGAAACCGCGCAGGGATGTCTCGATAAACAACTTGGCGGCATCCGCGAGACTGGTATCGGCCTCGATCGTGGTGATGTCCGTCTGCATGTATTCCGAAACACGCCCGCCCCAGTCGCCGTGGTAGCAGGCCTTGACGATTGCTTCCAGGCAGTCCCGCTCCGCCAGCAGCCCCACCAGGTTGCCGAGATCGTCGATCACGGGTGCGCCGGGAACCCGCTGTTTGTCGAGTTCCTGGAAGGCCTCCATGATGTCCATGTCAGGGTGCAGAGTGACCAGGCTGGCCGACATGTAGCTGCTTACTCTGTGCGTTTTGGACA
>JBATGJ010000290.1:0-1925 GCA_049665685.1 Gammaproteobacteria bacterium | reverse complement strand
GATCAACTCTCCGGCCGGTACTGACAAATTAAGTCCCTTTGGGTGACAATTGCGGGATGAATAGATTAAAACAACAATATAAACGCCATCGATTTCCTTCCGAAATCATCCAATACGCCGTCTGGCTCTATCATCGGTTCAATCTCAGTCACCGAGATATCGAGGATTTACTGGCTGAACGCAATATTTCTGTCAGCTATGAGTCCATTCGTCTGTGGTGTATCAAGTTTGGGCCAAAATATGCCAGACGGTTGAAACGCCGTCATCAGGGTTTCGGCGATACGTTCTATATAGATGAGGTATTCGTGAAAATTGGTGGCAAACAACAATACTTGTGGCGGGCGGTTGATCAGGATGGCGAGGTGGTCGATGTTTTTCTCCAGGCACGTCGTGACGGCGCGGCTGCTAAGAGTTTCTTCGAGAGGCTGCTGAAAAATCACCATGGTGAACCAAGAAAGATTGTGACGGACAAGTTGAGAAGCTATGGCGTTGCGCATAGAGAACTCATCCCAGAGGCCATTCACGATACAGCTCAGTATGCCAACAACAGGTCAGAGCTTTCGCACCAGCCAACTCGAGTCCGAGAGCGGGGAATGCGTTGCTTCAAATCCTCTCTGCAAGCTCAACGCTTTTTAAGTGTACACGCCGCTGTGTACAATCTTTTCAATCTGGGTCGTCACTTGGTTTCAGCCAAGCACTACCGATTTCTAAGAATGCGTGCCTTTGCGTCTTGGGAATGTGCTGCTGCGCTATAGGAGGCGATTTACCTAGGAACGCAGGGGTGGGTAAGTTAACTTGTCGATACCGTCGGATGGGTCAATGTTGAATGCCGATTTACAACCGGTTCATGATCAGGAGTTGCTGTTTCATAAGCAGGCTGTCGGCGACGATAGCCCCGGCCCCGCCAGGTCCAAGCAGTTTGGCGAGTGTTGTCAACAAGTGTGCAAGCATCAGCAGCAGGACCTTCATGGGAGGGTAGAGTAGGGAAGGTTTCCTTCGGGAACAAGACTGGCTAAGTGTCTGTGTTCAGGCGATAATTAGCATTTCGCCAGGCACAGGTACTCACAGCCCATAAACGCTTGCGCAATCAAATAAAGGACCAGTTGCAGGTGCTATTAACAGGTGCTATTGTCAGACCTGTTAATGGCTCATTCGGAGTTGCTATGGGCACGAAATTTTCAGAGGATGTGGTTACGCTTACCGATCTTAAAACCAACCCCGGTCGTGTGGTGAAGCATGTGGCAGAGGCGCACCGGCCGGTACTCCTTACCAGCCGTGGCCGCGGAGTGGCCGTGGTCCAGTCCGTGGCTGATTATGAAAAAACGGAGGAGGAGCGCACCTTCATGCGTGCAGTCGTCGAGGGTCTGGCGGATCTGGAGGCAGGACGAGAAGTTTCCCTTGCGGCAGCCAGGAAGCGGCTGGGATTGAAATAGCGCAATGCCGCGGGTTGTTATCAGCTTCGCGGAGTCGGCGTTGCGCGATCTCGAGGAGATCAAGGCCTGGTATGCGGGGCAGGGTGTATCAGATATCGGTGAACGGTTGGTAGCTGAGGTCTTTCAACGGGTCGAGATGCTTGTCGATCATCCTGACATAGGCCGGGTAGTTCCCGAATTTGAGCAATCCTTCCTCCGGGAGTTGATTCATACACCGTTTCGTATTGTCTACCGTCACGATACGAAGCACGTAAAGGTTGTCCGTGTCTGGCGTAGTGAACGCCTGCTGCATCTCGATCCGGATGCAAAGACCACTTAGCCCAAAGAGACATGCTGAAATCCCTGTGGGGATTTTGCGGGGATCAGTTGTGCATCGTTATGCATTGTGGTGCACAGTGTGCAACGGGCGCCACGGTAAGTTATTGAAATAAAAGGATGATAAATCGCCTTTCTGTACTTTTAATCCGATGGTCGAAGGTTCGAGCCGAGGAC
>JBATGJ010000289.1:0-9396 GCA_049665685.1 Gammaproteobacteria bacterium | reverse complement strand
CGCGGAACGAGATGACGAAGCGATTTCTCATTCACTGATTAGCAGGTTACGCAAGTGCTCTGCTCGCAATGGCAGGAATATTTCAAGCGACCAGGAGATCAGGCGCCGGGCTGCTCGCTGCTATCGGCAGGCATGAAATAAAATTCCGTGACCAGTTTACCTTCAAACCAGGCGTCGGCCACGATCGTGTCCTGTCGACGGGTCACGGCAAACCCGGACTGCGCCGCCGGCACGGTCTTCTCGAGTACCCAGTCACCCGGGGGCAGCTGGATTTCCAGCGTGACGTGCATGGGGTAATAACCATCCAGAAACCTGCGCATGAAGGGGCCGTTACGCACCATAAACCGGTCTGCTGACAGCTTGTGCACCACCCTGGACTCGGCAAAAATACACAGGCCGGCCGTGTCCGACACATCCTGCAACTGGACGGTGTGGCCCTCGACCCGGGCACGACCGATGCCGGCCACACTGGCTACCTGCAGCTTCCGAACACGCTCGCTGCTATAAACGATCTGAGCCGCCGGCACGCTGTCCAGGTTGTCGTGGCACTGGTAGAGGCGCGCCCAGCCATCCTGCAGGGAGGACGCCGTCAGGGTAATCCGGTTGCTGTGTGCATGTGCCTTGCCTGGCGGCGGAGCGGCGAGGAATTCCAGCGCACCCTCGTTGACATGCCCGGTCTCCGGCTCAGGTGGAAAGGCTGCATCGAAATCCGCATCCTCAACAGACCCGGCGCCCGGGACCAGGCACAGGCCAAGCAACAGAAAAACCATGGCAGTCGAGGCGATTTTCACCGGCTGACTTCCACGTACAGTTTGCTAACATAGTCCCTCATTCCAACCGGCCCCGTGCACTATGCTCCCCTGGCAAGATATCAACAGTGTGTTCCTGGACATGGACGGCACCCTGCTGGACCTGTACTTCGATAATCATTTCTGGCGGGAACATGTCCCGCTGCGCTATGCCGAACACCACAATATCACTATAGAAGCCGCAAGGGCAGAGCTGGTTCCCCGCTTCAGGGAAAAAGAGGGAACACTGGACTGGTACTGTGTCGAGTACTGGAGTCGCGAGCTCAAGCTCGACATCATCGCACTCAAGCACGAAATCAACCACCTGATCGCGGTGCACGATCATGTTGCCGACTTCCTGGAGCGCCTGCGTGCAACCGGCAAGCGCGTTGTCCTGCTGACCAATGCACATACACGGACGCTGGACCTGAAGATGGAAATCACCGGCATCGACCATGCCTTCGATGCGCTGATCTGCTCACATGAACTCGGCTACCCGAAAGAAGACCTGCGCTTCTGGCATGCGCTGACCGGCCGGGAGAGTTTCGACCGCGACTCGACCCTGTTCATCGATGACAGCCTGCCGGTCCTGCGCGCCGCACACGATTACGGTATTCGTCATCTCCTCGCGATCAGCAGGCCCGATAGTCGTTCACCGGTACGTAACATCGACGAGTTCAGGGCCATCGAGGGTTTCAACGAGATCATGCCCTGGCCGGTGCGAAAAACGTGAAACGTTATGAAAGTGAATAGCCACGGAAGGACACGGAAAGCCTGCGCACTCGAACCTGAATAAAGACTGGATCCCCGCCTCCGCGCGGATAACACGACTTTCTGAGAGTTTCTGTGGCTTTTTTGCGGCTTGGCATCTTTGCGCGAAAGAAATGGGTACTCAATCCGTAATCACCATCTATTCACGATTACGCGCGTAGTTGTCCCAGGTCTTGAACCTGCCCTTTACGTATTTCAACAACGCGGCATAATCTTCGAAGTACAGGTCGAAACCCTCGTGCGACGGCTGGTCGAATTCACAGAAATCGTTGGTATATACCCGGCAGATCGTCGGCCGGTCGTCGTAGATTCCACAGCGCCCGTCCTTCAGGAGATGGGTACAGGGGTTATGGATCAGCAGGTACCAGCCGTCTTCGTCCTTGTAAACCTGTACGTCGCGGTGCGAGATCTGCCACAGCAGGTGGTCGAAATCATACATGGAACGCGGCGTGGTCAGCTCTTCCGTGATATAGGTGCAGCACTTCGAGTTGGTACAGAACCCGCACTTGTTTTCCGTGGTGATTTTCACGCCAACCGGAATGTTTCTGATCGCAGTCATCTATTTAGTTACCCTCTGCACTAATCAGCCTGTAGCAGTTCACATCGGCGAGCTTAATAACATAACTTTTTGCGCTCGCAGAGCGCTCCTA
Organism: Gammaproteobacteria bacterium; assembly: GCA_049665685.1. GTDB lineage: Bacteria > Pseudomonadota > Gammaproteobacteria > UBA9214 > UBA9214 > UBA9214. The sequence goes on along the minus strand of JBATGJ010000289.1, from coordinate 7,187 downwards.
CCACAATTGACGCACCCCGCAGGAGTGCCCGGTAGCCGTTATTTCCGTTTTATTCTGCAGCAAACTCGAAGCGGTCAAATACGGGACTATCGGACACTTGCCGCCCGGCGCGCACCCGGATCTCGCGTCCGCCGACATCGATCAGCAGGGCACGGCCTTCCTCGTACAGTCCACGCTCCGCGACCAGGGTGGCCGCGATGTCGGACTCTTCCTCGGCCGGCAGGAACAGCGCTGGCACGGGGGCCGACTCCGGCTGGTCCGGCAGGCTGCAGTTGACCGCCCCGGCACTGCCGGCAATCAGCTCAACGCCTGCTTCCAGGCCGCCCTGCTCCAGCACACGCAAGGAGCGGATACCGGCGAGCCGCAATGTTTCCTGGCCCGCTTCGCCCTCGATGATACCCAGCAAGTCGCCCACCCTGGCATCACCGGCTCCGCCCTCCTCAACAAACAGCTTCATGCCGCGATCGCTGCTGTCCAGCACACGACAGTCCATGGGCGAGGATGTATCCGTAGCGGTGACCGCCTGCTTGCCCGCGACCTGCAAGAGGTAGGGATGGATGCCCTCGAGCCCGAGCAGCAGGCTGACCCAGCGGCCGTCGCGGTGTCGCTGCTCGCGGCGCAAACGGGCGCCCCGCTCCTCCGGTGCAAGATATTCCAGCACCATGGCCTCGGGACTGAACTGACGGACACGCTCGGGAATACCCGCCAGCCGCTCACGCAGTGCCGCCACGACGGTTGTCGTATCAAGCAGGTACGATTCGCCCTCGGTAACCGGTGAGGACAGCTCCATACAGGCCTGTGGCAAGGCATCACCGGCAAGATCCAGCAGGAACAGACCCGCACCGTTACCGGTCCAGCTGCCGCCCTGGACAACCCGGCACATATCGACATGTTCGCGCAGTACGTCGGCCAGCAGGCTGATCTCCCCTTCCGCCAGCCGGCCAGGGTCCGTCAATGACAGCAGCATGCCGAACTTGTACACCGTGGCCGTCGTCGGACCGGTCTGACCCTCCTCGCCCGGCAAGGCCACATCCAGCAGACCCTGCCGGCGTGCGGCACGGTACAGCTGGTGCAATTCATTAACCAGCGTGGACGGGACATCACGGTAATAGCGGAAACAGTCATGCAGTACACAGCCCAGCGCATCGATGGCACGGTTGAGTGCCTGCCCGGCCAGGGGTACGGCCTGCCCGAACAGGTCCATTACCGTCAGCTTGTAGCCGCTGGCCAGGCTGTCGAACAGGCCGGCGGCGGCGGCCGTGGTTTCATGCCGCCTGGACCTGGCCATGGAAAGCTGCCGGATATGCAAGGGGTCCACGGTTTCGAACAGCCGCAGCACGGTCGGCCGGTAGACCTCGAGACAGCGGAAACGGGCCTCTGCCTCGAGCTTCTGTTCGTTCAGGGCCGTCAATGCCCCGCTGACAAGCCGGACCGTTTCCACCACGTTCATCAGCGGCAGATCGGACAGCCAGATATGCAGGCGAGCCGGTTCGAGCTCTACCGTCGGATCGCTGTAGTCATGCTGTGGCGGAACGGATAAATTCAGCGTGTCCATCTCAATACTAATCCCGGCACTGTCCGTTAGTAACGACCGCTTGTTTTCAACAGAAAGCCACCGGAGGCATCGGCCTGCATCGCACTCGCAAGCAGGTCACGCGTATCACTGTTGATACCGGCCCCCGGGCGCAGGACCAGATCCAGTGCATATCGATTGCCGGGCTGCAACAAGATTTCACCGGACAGTCCGAGTTCGCCACCACGGGTGACTGCCGCCACCAGCGTGTCTGCGCGGCTCTGCAATGTCAGCCCGATTTCACCCAGCGTCAATACCACCGGCGACTCGATTGCCGCATCTTTCCAGGCCGCCTGCCCGGTCACGGCACGGAGTTGCTCACCGTCGACTTCAAAGCTGTCCAGCACCAGGTCGAGCCGGCCCCGGGATTGAATCGCCACCGGCGAGAAGCGATTGACCAGGCGGTCCGGCGCAAGCTGCATCTCCAGTGCACGGCCCTGCACGTCACCGCCCGGCCGGATGCCGATGTTGACGTGTCCGCTGTTGTCGGGGTGGGAAAATGCGAGGTGATACTCGAGCCGCAGCAGCAACAGTGCCAATGGCCGGAAATGCCAGTCGACCTCACCGAGATCGAGGCCCTGATAGACTGCACTGGACGCATAACCGGAAAATACCGTGCCGGTCACGCCACCCAGCTGCAGTCCGGGCAGCGCATCCTGCAGGGTACCGCGGACATAGCTGGCCGGAAATCCTGCCACCAGAACCAGCACATAGACCGCCACCCCGATCGCCAGGTAACGACGCCAGGCAAGTTTCACGTGTTGGGTGCCTGCAGTGTCAGGCGTGCATTGATCTTGCCGGCCTCCCCCGTCACCCGCTCCATCGAGGCACTGTCTGTTTCAATGCCGTAGGTGGTACCGAGCGCGCCCAGCCATTTCACGACCAGATCGAACGAGGCGTTTTCCAGCCACACGCGCACATTCGAGCTACCCTCGGGCTCGACCCGCTTGAGGGACGGACCGAGCCCGTTGGCGCGCGCCGTACTGTCGGTCATGGCCAGTAGCGATCTGCCGCCCAGGCTGCGTGTCGCCGGGGCCCGTTGCTTAAGCTGCTGCAGTGTCTGTGCGTTCTGCGCCAGCCACGCGGCCGTGTCGCGTTCTGCGCTGACGCGGGTTTTCATGGTGTCATAACCTTCGCCCAGCGGCGACCATACCAGCACATAGAGGAGCAGCAGCAGCAAGACGACGGCACCGGCAACAAACAGCAGCTGTTCGCGCGAACCCAGGCCCTGGAACCATTCCCTCATGTGTCTGCCCTCTGGATACGCAGGCGACTCTGCACGCGCTGATCATTGCCGGTGGTTGCCGACTGGATCTCGACCTCGAGGCCACCGGCATTGGCCAGTGACTGCTTGATGGTATCCAGCAACTGCAGATTGCTGACCATGATATCGAGGTCGAGCCGGCCAGCCCGGAACGTGACACCGGCGATCTCGACGCCGGAGACATCCTTCAGCACGGCGCCGGTCTTGGCCAGCAGTAACAGGAAGCCACCCCCCAATGCTCCACCCTGCAAGCGGTCGAGTTCCTGCTGCAGCTGCACGCGCGGATTGACTACCCGCTGGGTACCTGGCATGGCCTTGCGGAAAGTCTCCTCTATCCTTGCCTGCAAGTGCTCGCTTTCCTTGCTCAGCCGGAAATAGTCGAACCCCGTCACGAACAGGCTGACCAGCACACCCGCCAGCAGCAGGGCCGCAGTCGCGCGCCAGGGTTTCAGGACACGGGACCATTCCCCCCGCCGGCTGAAGGCCCCCTGCAGCAGGTTGATTGGCCGCGTTGCGAGTCCCTGCACAAAAATGCCCAGCGGATTAGCCGCAAAGGTCTCGACGTTGACCTGCCCGCCATAGTCGCTGGTATCCGGGACCTGGCTGTCCTGATTGACGTACATGTGCACCAGCGGGGCCGGCTGGTCTTCCTCCAGCGGTTGCGCCGCCAGCAACACGCCGAGATTGTCACTGTCCACGGCAAAGCCGCTGGTCGTCCCGGTCCTGACCAGGGCGATATCCCGGCTGACCAGTACGCTGAATTCACCCTCATTGAAAGGGATGGCGAGGGTCTCCGGAATGACCTGCTGCACCTCGAGGCCGGCTTCCGCCACTGCCTCCAGCAGGGTCGCCATATAGTTGCGGCTGATCACGACGACCGGCCACTCTTCATCCGGGGTCTGCTCGCCAACGGCAAAATGCAGCTGTTCCACCTCGTCACTGAGCTGGTCCTCGAGCACATAGGGAATGGCACGCAGCAGCTTCTGGCGATTGCGACCCGGGATACGGACCCGTGTCAGCAGGCAGTCGGCGCCCGGCACCAGCACCACGGCACGCAGCCCGGCGGCCTCGTTCGCTGCACTCTGCAACGAGCCGACACGGATATTGCCAACAGGCGCACCCTCCGGGCCCAGACGCAGCCAGTTCCATCTGTCCGCCGGGACAGAATCTGCCCTCAATAACAGCGTGTTACGCATTCCCGGGACCTTCCTCCATCGTGGCGGCTATCCTAGCAGATATCCTTCCGGATTTTGTCGGCGCGGACTGCATAATCATTACGCTAGCCCTGCGCAGGCATCAGATAGTGCTGGCCGCGTGTGCGCATGATCACCCGCGTGGCTTGTCCCTCGCGCTGCACAATACTTTGCAGGCGTGCCCGCCCACCACCGACGACCACATCGGTCAGGACCATGAACCATTCGCTCTGGACACTGACCGGCACGGCCAGCACCAGCCCTGCGAGGGCATCCTCGGCCAGAAAATCGTCCACCGATTCATAGACCTCCTGTTCGCGGGCCTCCACCAGGTCATCGACCGCACTGGCCTCCAGATCCTTGTTAAGCGCCAGCAGGACCTCGAGTGTTGCGGTGTTGATATTGATCTGCGTTGCCTCGGGTATGGCAGTCACGTGCGGTGCCAGGACTGCAATGATATCGGCTGTGTAGCCCTGCACCAGGCGCAGTTCCGAGATGTCGACCAGCCGCCGGTTGGCCGCCCGGTAGGGTGGATCGGCCAGCAGGTAGTCCTCGTCCTCGACACCGCCGGGGAAGGTGGCATTGATGTCACTGTCGATCCAGTCCAGCAGGGCCGTTGCCAGCGTTTGCTCGAGCCCCAGGCGCTCGAGCAGCAGCCGGAAGTAGTCCAGGCTGGGCTGGTCCACCTTGCCGGTATCCGTGACCAGATTGTTGACATTGAACCGACCCTGCAAGTCACTGACCTGACCACTGACCATGCCACCCTCCACGGCGATCGGGGGTATGGACGTCGCCCAGTCATCCTGCATTGAATCGACCTGGTTATCATCGGCATCACGCTTGAGGATCACCTGCGCCCAGCTTTCCGCGGCCAGCGCATAGGCATAGGCCTGCTCCCCGTGCAACAGATTGCCGGCGCGGCGCAGGTCGACATGCAGGCGCGTTGCCATCGCCACGGCGGCCACCGTCGCCAGTGCAACCACCAGCAGCGCGGTGATCAGCGCGACACCACGCTCGTGGCAGGCACCTGGCGTTGTGCTGTGCACCGGATTCATTGCGGCAGGCGGAACAGCCAGACCAGTTCACCAAGCTGTTCGTGTTCCAGGGTTATCTCGATGACCTTCGGCAGCTCGGATAATTGCGAAACCGGCTGTCCACCGGGGGTGAGCCGGGGTTCGCCGGCATCATCCGGCGGCCAGCTCACGGACCACTTGTCGGCCGATGACAGATAGCGAACCGACATATTGGTGACGGCCGCGGTCAACGGCTGTTGCCGCGGCAGGCTGTCCTGCGCCCGGTCGAGCACCTGCCAGGTATAGCGCACCAGCTCGTCGTCCTGGAAGGCATAGCCAACCCGTTGCAGATTGCTGCGGGGGTGCTGCAGCGGATTACTCCAGCCACCGCGGGTAAACTGCAACACCTCGCTGCCTTCCAGGGCCGGCAACTCGTCGGTGTATTCACCACGCACCGGTCGCGGCACGATCTGCTCGATGTCGCGCTGCATGAGCAGGTAGATCTTCTGCACCTCCCCCAGCCGGTCGGCCGCCGCATCCGTGCGCGCATGCTGGTCGAGCACGGTCTTCAGGCCGCTGTAGGACATGACCGACAGCAGGCCGAAGATGGCGAGTGCGATCAGCAGTTCCAGCAGAGTAAAACCAGCCATCTGCCTGTTGAGGGGTGCGGTCATGATGCGTCCTGCTTGCGGAGAAACCCGCTGAGGGTGGTCAGTGGATTCCTGGCGTCGCTGTCGGCCGGCCGGACCTCCACATCGATACGGCGCAGCTCCGCCTCTTCCGTCTGCGAGATCCTGGCCAGCCAGTCCCATTCACTGTGGCCCATCTCCATGCTGCCCTTGCGCTCTCCGACACGCGGCCATTCACTATTGACCTGAAATTCAACCATGACATTGCGCGCGACCCAGGTGGCCATGGAGCGCGACTGCAGGTGGATATGGCTGCCGGTAAAGTCGCTGCTGGCCTTGATGATGGCACCCATGGCAACTGCCAGTACAGCCAGGGCGATCAGGATCTCCAGCAATGTGAATCCGCGGTGGCCTTGCATCAGAATGTCTCTGCGCGCTCCGTCGTGATGTTGCCCATCAGTGAGACATTCAGATGATACTGCGCGGTGCTCTGGCGCGATTCAAACACGACCACGAACGGCGTCACCTCGCCACTGGAGAGCAGGAACACCTGCGGCGTCACGGCGTTTTCGTCGCTCAGCTGATCCGGAAATACGGGTGCATCGTCCTCGAGCTGCAGCCGCAGCTGCACGCCCGGCGGGAGGGAGTGGGCCCGCAGCAACCTGTCATCCTGCGGTATCTCCCAACCGGATGTCTGCAACACCATGAACTCATAGCCTTCGCCGGTAAAACGGATGGCGAGTTCCTGCCCGCGAATAACAGATTCGTCGGCGGCCAGCATGATCAGTGTTTCAAGCCGATGCATTTCCTCTTCCATCATCTCGGCGATATCGTCACCGCCGAATGACAGCATGGCAAACGTGAAAATGATCCCGATCAGGACCAGCACGACCATCAGTTCAAGCAGGGTGAAGCCCGCGGCAACGCACGCGGGCGTTGCCGGATAAGTGCGCATCAGGCGCCTATTGCATGTTCCAGTTGCCGATATCGTCATCGCTGGGCTGCTGGTCCGGCCCCAGCGAGAATACATCGATGGCACCGTGCTGGCCCGGGGTCAGGTACAGGTAGGGCTGCTTCCAGGGATCGAGCGGCATACGGTCGAGATAACCACCCTCTTTCCAGTTGGGCGGTTCCGGCGAGACCGGCTTGTTCACCAGCGCCTCCAGCCCCTGGTCCGTGGTCGGGTAGGTATAGTTATCGAGTTTGTACAAATTCAGCGCCGCCTCCAGCGAGCGGATATCCTGGCGGGCCTTGGTTACACGCGCCTGTTCCGGCCGGTCCATGACCTTCGGCACCAGTACCGCAGCCAGGATGCCCAGGATCACGACCACCACCATCACTTCGATCAGGGTAAAACCTGAAACCTTCTTCATCGTGTCGTTCATACGGGGCCCTTGCGGTTACAGAACTTCGCCGGCCTTGGTGCCAGCAACTGTGGCCCACAGTTTAATGGGTTTTGTGGGAGGTAAACAGTGACGATCCGCAAAAAACAACGATCAATGGCAACAATCAATG
>JBATGJ010000288.1:0-2477 GCA_049665685.1 Gammaproteobacteria bacterium | reverse complement strand
TCACTTTTCACTATTTCGGCTTCAACCCGAATTTGCGCAGCAGGTCGTACATGGTCGGGCGGCTGATGCCAAGCAACTCTGCGGCCTGTGAAACCTTGCCGCCGACATGATTCAGTGCCCGCATGATCGCCTGCCGGTCCGCGCGGTCACGTATCTCGCGCAGGTTGAAGGTTGCCATCTCTTCCGCCGAACTGCCGTCAAGCTCCAGGTCGCCGGCGTTGATCTGCTTGTGTTCGGCCATAATGACCGCCCGCTTGACCCGGTTTTCCAGCTCACGGACATTGCCCGGCCAGGCATAATTCTCGATAGCCGTCATGGCATCCTTGCTGAAACGGTGCTCCGTCTTGCCATGCTGCTTGCTGATCCGCTCGAGGAAAACATGCGCCAGCAACAGTGCATCGCCCTCGCGCTCCCTCAGTGACGGTATGTTGATGGAAACCTCGCTGATCCGGTAATACAGGTCCTCACGGAACTGGCTGGTGCGAATCTGTTCGTGCAGGTCCTTGTGGGTTGCGCAGACGACCCGCACATCCACCGGGATCTCCTTGCGACCGCCAACCCGTTCGATCACGCGTTCCTGCAGGAATCGCAGCAGCTTCGCCTGCAGGGCCATTGGCATGTCGCCGATCTCGTCCAGAAACAGGGTGCCACCGGAAGCCACCTCGATCTTGCCCGGCGTCTGCTTCGCGGCACCTGTAAACGCACCTTTCTCGTAGCCGAACAACTCGCTCTCGAGCAGGTTCTCGGGTATCGCGGCACAGTTGATGGTCAAGAAGCGATTCCCGTTGCGCGAACTGAGCTCGTGCAGGGATCGTGCAAGCAGCTCCTTGCCGGTGCCCGACTCGCCAAGAATCAGCACCGAGGTATCTGTGGGCGCGACCTTCTCCACCGTCCGGCAGACCTGTTGCATGACTTCGCTGCCGGTAATGACGCCTTCGAGTGGCGATTCCGGATTCTGGGTGCTTAGACGACGGTTTTCCTCTTCGAGTTCGTAGACACGGTAGGCACGGTTGACGATCAACTCGAGCATGTCGGCATCGATCGGCTTGTAGAAAAAATCATATGCGCCCATTGCCACGGAACGGGTTGCATGTTCGCGATCGTTATTACCGGTCACTACGACTATCTTGGAATGCGGCGCCTTGAGCAGGATGTCCTCAAGCAGGGAGAATCCGACACTCGTGCCATCGGCATCGGGCGGCAGACCCAGGTCCAGCGTAATGACCGGCGGCGTATGCTGCAGCACCGCCGCCATGGCGGAATCCTGGTCACCCGCCATCACCACTTCGTAGTTTTCGAAACACCAGCGCAGCTGCGTCTGCAGACCGGGATCGTCCTCAATGACCAGGATTTTACGTACAGGCTGTTTCATAAGGGATTAAATTGTATTGCTTGCCTGCCACTTTACGCCATTTATGGCTGCATCGCTAACCGGCAGGCGAATCCTGAAAGTACTCCCTTCATCGACCCGGCTGATGACCTCGAGATCGCCACCCAGCTTGTGGACGTAGTCACGGACCTCGTACGCACCGATACCCATACCGGCCTTGCCCTTGGTGCTGTCAAATGGCCGGAACAGGCGTTCCTTGATAAAGGTATCATCCATCCCGGAACCGCTGTCCTGCACCTCGATAATCGCGTGATCCTCACGCTTGAACAGGCGCACGATTAACTGCCCGTCAGCCGGCGTGGCATCCTGTGCATTACGAATCAGATGGCCGACAATCGCACCAAAGCGGTCCGAGTCTGCTATGACATGTATACCGGTAACCTGGCAATCGAGTCTGGGCGCCGGTTTATTATTCGACATGGTTATAACAACGTCGCCCAGTATATTACACACTTCTATCGGCGTTGCCTCATTCACCTGCATACTGTCACTGCGCAGGTGCTCCAGCAATTTGTTCATCTTCTGCACGGAGTTATCAACCGTCGTGATGGCGTCCTCCATGAAATGCGGATTGCCCTTGTGCCGCGCCGCATTGCTCACGACCAGCGAAAGCTGTGCAATCAGGTTCTTCAGATCATGCATAACATAGGACGACAACCGGCTGCAGGCCTCGAACTGCTTCGCCTCGGCCAGTGCCCGGGAGGCCTCCAGCTGCGCCAGGTGCACCGCAGCCTGCCGGCCTGCCGTTTTTAGCAGGTCCGAGTCCTCCCAGTTGAAGTGATGCTGTGCGGGTGACCGTGCCAGCACGATAAATCCATGCATCTGGTCATGCACGATCAGCGGTACGACCAGCCAGGCGCGTGACATATGCTCCAGCCACCCGGGTATTCCCAGGTTGCCGTAAAGCTCGGGATCGCGCTCGAGCTCGTCCAGGTCGACCAGCCACTCGCGCGCAGCCATGAAGCTAATCAGGGGATGGTCAATGGCGACGGTGTCCTCCCGGTTGACCTCCATCTGCCAGTTCGCGACCGGCACGAAACGATTCATCTCCCGCATCCAGAGCACGCCACCGGGACTGTCGATAATC
>JBATGJ010000287.1:0-2370 GCA_049665685.1 Gammaproteobacteria bacterium | reverse complement strand
AGTGGCTGCTGAAGATCGGCACCGGCGGCACCCTGTTCGTGGAACTGTTTGTGCCGTTCATGATGTTCCTGCCGCGTCGCTGGCGCTTTATCGCGGCCTGGCTCACCATCCTCTGGCAGGTGCTGATAATTACCACCAGCAACCACAACTGGATCAACTTCCTGACGATTATTCTGTGCCTGTTTCTGTTCGATGACCGCGCCCTTAAGCGCGTGCTGCCGAAATTCATGCACAGCCGCCTGGGGTGGCGGGCAGCCACCGAGCGGAAAGTCGATCTGCTGATTCCCGTTGCCACCGGCCTGCTGGCGGCCGCGATCTTCACGATCGGCACGCTGAAGATTTACGAGCTCGGGACTGGCCATCACTTCGAGGGCCTGACCGGCAAGGCACTCAAGTACACGGCGGTCTACGGCGTGGTCAACAAGTACCACGTGTTCCCGACCATGACCACGCGGCGCGTCGAACTGGAAGTCCTGGGCTCCTATGACGGCAATGTCTGGCAGCCCTATCAGTTCAGATACAAACCCGACCGGCTCGAGGAACGACCGACCTTCATCATCCCGCACCAGCCACGCCTCGACTGGCAGATGTGGTTTGTCACGCTGCACCCGCGCCACCTGCCATGGTTCGGCAGTTTCCTGGAGGCCCTGCTGGATAACTCGCCTGCGGTCACCGCATTACTCGCGCACAACCCCTTCCCGGACGCGCCGCCCCGTTATCTGCGCGTCGATGCGTACCGGTACAATTTCACTACCTCGTCAGAACGGGAACGCACCGGCAACTGGTGGAAACGCACGGCACTTGGACCGTTCGCCCCACTGCCGTGGATGGAACGGCCGGAATGACTGGCATTCCCTCACACCTCAGGCCTGCGCAGGCGTGGAACACTCCTGCACATGTATCGACCGGGGCAGCAGCGGACGTTGTCCGCGAAGAATCGCGCATGCCTCGGCAACTGCTCCTGCGTTGCTCTACCTCCTGCATCCCTGCAGTCGTGCGCGCCTGCACCAATCGACATACCTGCATGAACAAAGTGCACGAATGATGTTTGCATGAGCCCCTACCGGCGCTACAAGTTTCCCTGGCGGCCTGGCAACCGTTTCGAGACGCTTGTCGACAGCACCACATTCTTTCCACGCATGCTGGACGCGATCGCTACGGCCAGGCACTACATCCTGCTGGAGATGTACCTGGTGGATTCCGGCACCGTCACGGAGTACTTCATCGATGCCCTGCTGGCTGCAGCCGCACGTGGCGTACGCGTTTATCTGCTGTTCGATGATTTCGGTGCGGAGCAGCTCACGCCCCACGATCGTGCACGTCTGGCACACCCCGGCGTCGAGGTTGTGTACTACAACCCACTGCGCTCATACAGCAGGTTGTACAACCTGTACCGGATCCTGTGGCTGCAGACTACCCACGGCCTGTTTCGCAACCACCGCAAGCTGCTGCTGGTCGACGGCGAGTGCGCCTTTACCGGCGGGGCCGGCCTGACTGACGAGGTCGAGCCGCCCCATGCACCCGAGCTGCGGTGGCGCGAGACCATGATCGAGATCCGCGGTCCGGTCATTGGTGACTGGCAGCGGCTCTTTACCGAAAGCTGGAACCTGCATGCCGAGCAACCGCTGGTTCTGCCGGCCGGCACAACGACGACCGTCACCGCTGATCAGCAAGGCCGGGTGACTGTCAATGAGGCCCGCAGCAGAATGGGCATTCAACGCTCCCTGCTCAGACAGATCAAACGCGCACAACACCGGGTCTGGTTCGCCACCGCCTATTTCATCCCGTCCTGGACACTGCGCCGGAACCTGAAACGGGCGGCAAAACGCGGGGTCGACGTACGCCTGCTGCTGCCCGGCCCGATCACCGATCACCCGGGTATTCGCTATGCCAGCCGGCGTTATTACGGTCGCTTGCTAAGGAACGGCCTGCGCATCTTCGAATACACGCCGCGGTTCTTCCATGCCAAGACGGTATTGTGCGATGACTGGGTCACGATCGGCTCCTGCAACTTCGATCGCTGGAACCTGCAGTGGAACCTGGAGGCCAATCAGGAGATCAGGAGCCCGGATCTGGCGAGCGCCATTGTAGAGATCTTTGCTGCTGACTTTGCCAACAGCGTTGAGCAGACACCCGAGGCATGGGAGCAACGTGGCTGGCGCCAGCGCCTGCTCGAATGGTTCTGGCAGCAGGTGGAACGGCTGTCACTGAAGATCCGGCACCGGCGGCGACGCTGAAGCCGGTCAGAATGGCCACACCCACAGGATCATGGGAACAGAGACCAGCACAATCAGGATTTCCAGCGGCAGACCCATCCGCCAGTAATCCCCGAAGCGGTAGCCACCGGGACCCATCACCAGCGTGTTGTTC
>JBATGJ010000286.1:0-14078 GCA_049665685.1 Gammaproteobacteria bacterium | reverse complement strand
GCTACGTAACCTGCAAGACAGCGGGCCGGCATTGGCCGATGCACTACCGGAACTACCGGTGCTTGCGCACCGATTCCTTGACCAGGCCACCTCCGGCAACCTGAAGGTGGAATGGAGCTCACAGGAGCTCAAACAGTTACGGCGCGAAGTGCGCCACGCCAACCGGCGTACTGCCGGCACGGTGGTCGGCACCGGCCTGCTGATCGCGGCCGCCGTGATATACGGCCTCGACGGCTACGCACCGGCCATGGTGCTGGGCGCACCGCTACTGAGCTGGCTCGGCCTGGTCGGCGGCCTGTTGCTGATTATCCTCAACTGGCCGGACGACCGTGACGGGCCGCAGGACCGTTGAATCAAAAACCAGCCACAGAGATCACAAAGAATAATATTACCGCGTCATACCCGCCTGCGCGGGAATGACAATCGTGACAAATTTCACCATGTGAGTGCGTTGCAGCCGCGATACCGGCACTGAAAGAAATCACTCCAGCTTCCGATGCCTCATCAAGATGCGGACGTTCAACACTGCGAGGATCACGGTCCACACCATGGTGTACAAGGTCGCCACCTGACGCACCTGATTCTGCTCCAGCCAGGTAACCGGCGTCGGCGATAATGTTGATAACGTGCATGTGCGATTTTTATTGGAGAACATGCGAAGCCTCTACACGATGAATTAATTCAGATCTACCGCATACTTACGCAACAACTCCATCGGTACGATTTCCAGCGCCCGTTTATGCGTACGGGTAACATAAACCCGCGGTGCGCGATCATGCCGATACGCCTCCAGCCAGCGTGCCGCGCAAACACACCAGGCATCGCCCGTCCTTAAGCCCGGGAAACCATGCCCGGGAACGGGCGTGGAAAGATCATTACCGCGGAAACGGGAAAACTCCAGGAATTCCTGTGATACCTCGACGCAAACCGTATGCGAACCGGTGTCATCATCGCAGGTGTTGCAGTGCCCGTCGCGAAAGATGCCGGTGACAGGATCCTCGCCACACGGGATCAGTGGTTCACCCAGCACGTTGACGGCATCGTCCATCTTCATCGCCTTAACGTGTTTTCTGTTATCAGACCCGGATCAGGAAATACAAACCGAAGAACCACGGTTTATCAGCGCGCATCCGGTCACTGGGTGCGATAACTGTAATGACATGCCACACAGGCAGTGGTTACTTTCTGCAGGGCAGCATGTGCGCCCTGTATATCACCCTGCCTTGCAACCCGGGAAAACTCGCTTGCCGACTCATGCATGCCCCAGGCAAGTTTTCGCATTTCATCCGGCATAAACTTGCCCGGACCTGGCCCCATTCCGGAGCCACGATGTTTCCCCATGGCGCTCCTGCCCATCCTGTTCTCTGCGACATCTGCTGCAGCGTCGAGATCGCCGCTGGCCAGGAGGCCGATGATTTCATTCAATGCTGCCAGGTTATCCAGCATGTGATCGCGCATCAGCAGACGCGCCCGTTCCGGCATCGACACCAACTGGCGCGGATCATCAATATTGGCCATGCCTGGGGTATTCGCCTCCTGAGCATCTCCGGCGAGCACAGCCTGGGAACCGAACAACAGCGGTGTTGCAACGATCAGTGCGATAATTCTACGCATGGTGATACCCTCCAAAAGAATAGCGTGTCAATGCAGATTATTCTCTCACATGAGGAAGGTGAGTGCTGTCTTGCGCGAGGATATGGTCCGCGCGTGCAGCATAACGGATACAGCTTCAGGGTCGTTGTAACTGCGCCTCAACGGCATCGCGCTTTGCCGTGTCAGCCAGCAGCTCGATGAGCGTCAGGGCAAAATCCATCGCGGTGCCGGGCCCACGTGAAGTGACGACCTTGCCATCCGTGACAACGGCGTCCTCTACATAGTCGATGCCGGGTATATCATTAACGTCGAGGCTACCGGGGAAACTGGTGGCGCGACGGTTTTCCAGCAGCCCTGCCTTTGCCAGCACCCGCGGTGCGGCGCAGATGGCCGCCGTGTAACGGTCGGTTGCATGCATGCGCTTGACGAGATCGATGATACGTGGATCGTCGCGCAGGTGATCGGCGCCGGGCAACCCGCCGGGTAGCACGATCATGTCGTAGTCGGTTTCGAGAGCATCATCCAGCGTAGTATCCGGCATCAATACCGTGCCACGCGCGGCACGTACCGGCCGGGCGTCAAGTCCCGCCGTAACAACCTCGATTCCGGCGCGTCGCAGCAGATCAACGACGGTGATCGCCTCCAGTTCTTCGCAGCCCTGGGCTAGCGGGACGAGGACTCTTGCCATGCGAGTCTCCTTTCCTTCTGGCGCTCGATCAGTTGTGATACGGGTACTAACTGTAGACCCTGTTCGGCAAGCCGTGGCAGCTCCTCGGCCAGAACCGCAAGCGTGGCCGGGTGCGGATGGCCAATGGCCAGCGCCGTGCCGTCTGTGCGGGCGCGGGTCAGTAGTTCGCGGAACTGTTTGCGGATAGCCTGCGGGGTAGCTTCGTTGTCGAGGAATACGTTACGCGAAGCGCTCGGTACGCCATAGGTCTGGGCCGTGTCGGCGGCCACGGTCTGCGCGGTAGTGCGGCTGTCGATGAAGAACAGTTCGCCGTGGTCCTGCAGCGCCTGCATCAGCCAGGCCATGTTGTCGCTGGTCTGCGTGAGCAGGCTGCCACGGTGGTTGTTGATGCCGCTGACATGCGGCACCGCGGCAATGTTGCGTGACAGTGTGTCGATGAATTCCGGCTGCGGCATATCGACCATCAGTTCACCGTCGTGAGTGTGGCGGGCTTTTTGGCCCAGTGCCTGCATCGGCAGGTGCAACATTACCTCTTTATCGTTTGCATACGCCAGCTGCGCGAGTTCAGCAGTGTGTTTGCCGCCTGGCAGGAAGGACATGGCCACCGGACCAGGCAGGCTGATGGCGTGTTTGCCCGGCGCGCTGGTGTAACCAAGATCATCGATGATCAGTGCAATGGCCGGCAGGCGTTCACCCTGGCCGGCAATGAAAACGTCATCGGCCGCAAACGGCACAGCGGGCAGGCAGAGCAGCAACAGGAAGGTTACCTGTCGTTGCCATGCCGGCCAGCCAGCTGTCGCAACTCTACTGGACGCGTGCCTGCAGGATCGCCAGGCCCTTGAGCAGGTTGAGCGCCTCGTGCAGCATGTAGTCGTCTTTGAGCAGATTCCCGTTATCGACATCTTTTTTGTCATTTTTATCGTCTTTATCATCGCCGTTGCCGTTGTCAAGGTGGCGCGACAAGTCGGCCTCCTTCAAAGGATCGATACCGTTCTTTTCCTTGGCGGCCAGTTCCAGTGGTTCCAGTTCGATGTCGGGCGTAATGCCTTCGGCCTGGATGGAACGGCCGGACGGTGTGTAATATCGCGCCGTGGTCAGCTTGAGTGCGGAATCACTGCTGAGCGGCAGGATGGTCTGTACCGATCCCTTGCCGAAGGTCTTGGCGCCGATAATGATCGCACGCTTGTGGTCCTGCAGGGCACCGGCGACGATCTCGGAGGCCGACGCGGAACCCTGGTTGACCAGCACCACCAGCGCCGCGCCGTCGATGATATCGTCTGGTGTGGCATTGAAGCGCAGACTGGAATCGGCAATGCGACCCTCTGTATAGACAATCATGCCCTTGGTGAGGAAGGCATCGGAGACGGCCACTGCACCGTTCAGTACGCCGCCCGGGTTGTTGCGCAGATCAAGCACCAGGCCGTCGAGGGCGCCGTCGTTTTCCTTCTTCATTTTATTGAGGGCATCAACGAGGTTATCCGCGGTCTTCGACTGGAACTGTGAAATACGCAGGTAGCCGTAACCGGGCTCCAGCATGCGCGCCTTGACGCTCTTCACCTTGATGATGTCACGCGTGATACTGAGCTTGATCGGCTGGTCCAGCCCTTCACGCACGATGGTCAGTTCGATGTCGGTGCCCGGCTTGCCGCGCATGACCTTGACCGCCTCGCCGAGTGTCATTCCCTTCACGGGTGTGTCATCGAGCCGGATCACCAGGTCGCCAGCCTTGACACCCGCACGGTCTGCCGGTGTATCGTCGATCGGCGCAATCACTTTGACGAAGCCGTTTTCCATACCGACCTCGATACCCAGACCGCCAAACTGGCCGGTGGTACCGACCTGCAGTTCCGCGAACTCTTCCGAGTCGAGGTAGGCCGAGTGCGGGTCGAGTCCCGAAAGCATGCCGCGGATGGCATACTTGATCAGTTCCTTGTCTTCGACATCGACCACGTAGTCATTCTTGATGCGCCCGAAGACGTCACTGAAGGTGCGCAACTCGTCGACCGGCAGCGTGGCACGTTCCGCATCGCGCTCGGCGAATACACCATGGCCAATCGAAACTAATACACCGGCCATCAGTCCGGTCACCAGCAGTGAAATGTTGTTAAATCTGGGCTTCATAGTCATCATCCATACGGTGCTGCTGGCTGTCAGTCGGCCTGTCCTCCGCCGCTCGCGGCCACGCGCATAATTGAACCTAAGATATCACAGCCTTGCTTCCAGCGGTATCGGCCTGGTTGCGGAAAGTCTTGATTAGTGTGAATTTTCAGGTCGGTTAGTAATGAGACCCGAAAAAGCGGATGAAATTCAGTGCAACCGGCAAGTTAGCGTGCAGCCGTCTGTGCCCGGGGCTTGCCCCGGAACCAGCCGCGCGGGTCGATGGGGCGCCCGTTCTTGCGCAGTTCCAGATAAAGCGCAGTGTTTCGCTGTCCGCCACTGTTGCCTGCCCCGGCGATTACATCGCCACGCTCCACCCATTCGCCGACCCCCTTGTACAGGCTGTTGTTGCGGCCATAGAGCGACATGTATCCGTCGCCATGTTCGATGATCATCAACAGGCCAAAACCCCGCAACCAGTCAGCAAATGCAACACGCCCCTTGGCGATGGCATGCACGTCGGTGTCCGCACGGGTCGCGATCATCAACCCGCGTGACCGTACATCGCCGACACCGAGTTTCTCGCCGTAATTGCGTATAACCCGGCCCGTGACCGGCCATGAGAGCTTGCCCTGCAGTGACTTGAGCGGCTTGTCGAGCTCACCCAGCGGCACATCGAGCAATGCACGCCGCAGTTTTTCGACCAGCTTGCCGAGGCGCTCCTCGTCCTGCAGCAAGGAATTCAACTCAGTGGTCTTGTCGCCGAGCTGCTTCTCGATCTCTACCAGCAGCTGTTGCTGGCGCGCCTGTTCCCCGGTGAGCGCGTCTGATTGTGTCTGCTGTTCCCGATACAGCGCCTCAAGGCCGGTACGTTGCTCACGCAGTACCTGCTCCCGTTCCCCAAGTCGTTCCAGCGTCGCCTGGAAGGCCTGCATGTGTTCAGTGCGGGCACGTGTGAAATAGCCCTGGTAAACCAGCATCCGTGCGACTGCTGCCGGATCCTCCTGGTTTAGCAGCAGCTTGACGCGCTCCTGGCGACCCGCCATGTAGCTGGTGCGGATCTCCTGTTTGAGTTGCGCACGCATTTCATCCAGCTTGCCTCGTTCAGCCTGCTGTTCCTGTTCCAGTATCGCCAGCTGCTGCTCGGCGTCAGTGACGCGTGCGTGTGTGTTACGCAGTTCAACGGTAAGTTCACTGATGGCCTTGTCGGTTCTTTCCAGGGCTGCCTGGCGCGCATCGCGCGTGCCTCGCACATCCTTCAGCTCATCCTTCAGTGTACCGATGCGCTTGCGCAACTGCTCCAGCTGCGCGGCCTTGGTACGGACCTCGTCGTCCTGTTCGGCAAACGCGGTGACGGGAAGCGCGCCTGTCAGCAACACGGCCAGTGCAAGTGTTGCGCTGCGGGATGCGGCCGCGCGGTGGCGGGCGCTGGTGTCGCGTGCGCATGGCAGTTTAGCCATGCAGTTCCACTTTGGTGATCGGGTCGGTGGTCCTGGTCTCGTCCGGCAGCAGCGACACCAGTGGTGTGCCGGTCATTTCCGGCGGCAATTTCATGTTCATGAGGTACAGCATGCTTGGCGCAATGTCAGACAGCGCACCGTGCTCGACCATCTGTGCGGGTCGACCCACGTAAATCAGCGGGACCAGGTTACTGGTATGGGCGGTATGGGCCTGGCCGGTTGTCTCATCGCGCATCTGCTCGGCGTTGCCGTGGTCGGCGGTGATCAGCATTTCGCCACCGACGGCCTCGATCGCTTGAAGTATGCGGCCGAGCGCAGTGTCCACCGCCTCGATGGCCTTGACGGCGGCCTGGAATTTGCCACTGTGGCCGACCATATCAGGGTTGGCGTAATTGCAGATGATGACGTCGTAAACACCGCCCTGGATAGCATCGACCAGGTGATCGGTCACCTCGGGTGCACTCATCTCCGGCTGCAGGTCATAGGTCGCCACCATGGGCGATTTCACGAGGATACGCTCCTCGCCCTCGAACGGTTCCTCCACTCCACCGTTGAAGAAGAAGGTGACATGCGCATATTTCTCGGTCTCCGCCAGGCGCAGCTGACGCAGGCCATGGCGGGCGATGTACTCGCCGAACACATTGTGCAGACGTTCGGCCGGGTAGGCGACGTGGATATCAAAATCGGACTTGTATTCGGTCAGGCTGACGAAATCTCCCAGCTTCGGCCGCGCATGCATATCGAAGGCGTTAAAATCGCTTTCGATAAACGGGCGGGTAATCTGGCGCGCACGGTCGGAACGGTAGTTCATGAATATGACCACATCACCGTCCTCGATCTTCACCGGGGACTCGCCCGGCGGCACGATGACGGTGGCCTTGACGAACTCGTCACTCTCCTCGCGTGCGTAGGCGTCATCCAGCGCTTGCTGGGCACTTGCTGCTGTAAACTCGGCCTTGCCCAGTGTGATGAGGTCGTAGGCCTGCTGAATTCGCTCCCAGTGGAGGTCGCGGTCCATGGCAAAATAGCGTCCAACGATGGATGTGAAACGACCGTTACCCAGGCTGTCGAAGACGGCCTCCATCGCCTCGATCGAGGAACTGGCACTGCGCGGCGGCGTGTCGCGGCCATCAAGGAAGGCGTGCAGGTATACCTTGTCGGCACCGCGCTCGACCGCCAGCTTGACCAAGGCGTGGATGTGTTTCTCGTGACTGTGCACACCACCGGGTGAGAGCAGGCCGATAATATGCACGGCCTTGCCATTGTCCCTGGCCTTATCGACGGCATCGGTTAGCGTCAGATTGGTGAAAAAAGAACCGGTTTTGATGGCGCGGCTGACCCGCGTGAACTCCTGGTAGACCACACGCCCGGCCCCGAGATTGAGGTGACCGACCTCGGAATTTCCCATCTGGTCAGCCGGCAGTCCGACGGCCGCGCCCGAGGTCATAATCAGTGTATGCGGATAGTGTGCCCACAGCCGGTCCCACACCGGCTTGTTTGCCGCGGCAATTGCGTTGTCTTGCAGTGTCTCGCTGTAGCCCCAACCATCCAGGACGAGCAGCACCATGGGTCGCCCGGCAGGCCCAGTTGTTGTCTTGTCCGATTGGTCTCCAGTCATTTTAGAGAGAGTCTAAAACAGGTCATTGGTTCCTTCAATCCAGCAGCCAGGCGACGATGGCGGTGTCTGACAGCGCCGGACTGGCCGGCGTGACATTAACATAACGGTGCCCGAAACGGTTTATTATTGTATAGTTTATTAGTAATGAAT
This sequence comes from Gammaproteobacteria bacterium, assembly GCA_049665685.1. Lineage (GTDB taxonomy): Bacteria > Pseudomonadota > Gammaproteobacteria > UBA9214 > UBA9214 > UBA9214. The sequence continues at coordinate 6,472 of JBATGJ010000286.1, read as the reverse complement.
GCAGTAACCTATGGGTTAGAGTACCCCGACGAGGTGGATGGATGTCAGCTATTCATGAATCCCTGATAACCCGCGATGAAGATATTGACCGGGCCTCACGCTCGCTCAAGGCCATGTCACATCCCTTGCGTCTGAAGATCCTGTGCACACTGGGCGACCAGGAGGTAAGCGTCCAGGATATCGTGGAGCGCGTGGGTACCTCCCAGAGCAATATCTCGCAGCACCTGGCGATCCTGCGCGACAAGGGCATCCTCGCCTCACGCAAGGATGCCAACCGGGTCTATTACCGGGTGGGCGATTCGCGCACGCTGCGGCTGATTAGTATGATGCGCGAGGTTTTCTGCGTCAGCCCCTGAACGTGGCACATTTACGGGCCGGTTCGTCATGCACGCCGGCCTGACAACATAAAGCAACATGGACATCAGCCAGCTTACTGAATTTGTCGGCAACCACCCGTTGTTATTTCTCGCGCTGTTCGCGATTCTCGCGATGCTGATTGGCGGCGAACTCAAACAGCGCCTGAGCGGCATCACCGAGCTAGGCCCCGGCGAGGCCACGCGCCTGCTGAATCACGAAGACGCTATCATGATTGATATGCGCGACGACAAGGAATACCGTGATGGTCATATCATCAACTCGCTGCATGCGCCCGACATCAAGACCGCCAGGCTGGAGAAGTACCGTGACCGGCCACTGATTGTCTATTGCCGAAGTGGCAATCGTTCCACCGCCTATTGCAGCAAGCTGCGCAAACAGGGCTTTGAATCAGTGTACAACCTCAAGGGCGGGGTGCTGGCGTGGGAACGTGCAGAATTGCCGCTGACGAAAACTGACTGATCATCTGCAGTAAACTTATCACCTCAGTCACATCGCCATACACAGGAACGCACCATGGCTGAAGAAAAACAGTCTGCATCACAGGATGAAAACAAACCTGCATTGCGCCCCGAGAAAATCTATCTCAAGGATGTGTCGTTCGAGACACCGAATTCGCCGACCATCTTCACCCTCGAGTGGCAGCCGCAACTCAATTTTGATATCGGCCAGAAGGTCGCGAAAGTCTCGGATGAAGGTTTATACGAAGTCGTGCTGGTACTCACGGCAACTACAACCGTCAACGACAAGACAGCCTACCTGGCCGAGGTACAACAGGCCGGGATTTTCACTATCCAAAACACGGACCAGGCACAGCTCGATCGCCTGCTTGCCGTAGTCTGCCCGCGCATGCTCTACCCTTATGCCTGTGCCGCACTGTCCGACCTGGTCAGCAGGGGTGGCTTTCCGCAGCTCCTGCTTGCGCCGCTGAACTTCGATGCGCTGTACCAGCAGCGCCTGGATGAGGCGCAACAAAAGGCAGCCATGCAGGCAAGCGAATCATCCTGAACTTGCCTGCACTCAACCAGACGACCGACCCCGCGCAGCCTGATGACGTCTGATCAGATAACCGTGCTGGGTGCCGGCTCCTGGGGCACCGCACTTGCCATCCGGCTGGCAACCCGCCAGGACACCCTGTTATGGGGGCACGAGCCGGAGACCATGGCCACGCTCGCTGCCGAGCGCGAAAACAGCGCTTTTCTGCCTGGCATCACATTTCCTGACCGGCTGTCCATCGAGGCCGACATTGCAACGGCAGTCCGGGCAAGTCGTGATCTGCTGATTGTCGTGCCCAGTCACGCCTTCCGTGAAGTAATTCAAAACATCGCCGGTCTGCTGGACACCGATTCGCGCATCGCCTGGGCCACCAAGGGGCTCGAACAGGGCAGTGGCAAGTTCATGAGCGACGTACTGGAAGAGGAGCTCGGTACAAACTACCCGGCTGCCGTGGTGTCCGGTCCGACCTTCGCGCTGGAAGTGGCGCGCGGTTTGCCGACCGCGCTGACGGTTGCGTCGCACAATTCGCCGTTCGCCGACGAGCTGGCCGCACGCCTGCACGGGGATGTAATGCGCGCCTATACCAGTGATGACGTGCTCGGCGTGCAGCTGGGCGGTACCGTGAAAAACGTGCTGGCGATCGCCTCCGGCATCACCGATGGCCTGCAGCTCGGCGCCAACAGCCGCGCCGCCCTGATCACGCGCGGGCTCGCGGAAATCATCCGCCTTGGCGATGCCATGGGCGCACACCGTGAAACCCTGATGGGGCTGGCCGGTGTCGGCGATCTCATCCTGACCTGCACCGACGACCTGTCGCGCAACCGGCGGCTCGGTCTCGCCCTTGGCCGTGGTACCCGGCTGGAGGTCGCGGTCGAAGAAATCGGCCAGGTCGTCGAGGGCTTCAATACCGCGCGCGAGGTAGTGCAGCTGGCACACGACTACCGCGTCGATATGCCGATTTCCGAGCAGGTGTACCGCGTATTGTTCGAGGGTTTGTCGCCGGAGGATGCCGTGCACAACCTGCTGTCACGTCACATTCGACCCGAGTCAGTCGACTGAACCGTTGAATCCCAGCTGCCGCCAGGCCTCGTAGACCACTGCGGCTACTGCGTTAGACAGGTTCAGGCTGCGACTGCCCGGCAGCATCGGTAACCGCAACACCCGTTCACTACCCAGCTCGTCCAGCAGTTTACTCGGCAGGCCGCGTGTCTCGGGTCCGAACAGCAGGGCGTCGTTTGTCCGGTAGGCAACGTCTGTATACAAACCGGTTCCTTTCGTCGACAGCGCCCACAGGCGGGCCGGTTGGGTGGCGTCGATAAACGCCTGCAGCGTAGCGTGTTCCTGCACACGGACGAACTCGCGGTAATCAAGACCGGCACGCCGCAACCGGCGGTCATCGAGATCGAATCCCAACGGGTGTACGAGATGCAGGATACTGCCTGTGTTGGCGCAAAGGCGTATGATGTTGCCGGTGTTGGGCGGTATCTCCGGCTCATACAGCACGACGTGAAACAATGACTGGCCTTTCCCTATGACTGACAGAACGGGTGACACAAACGATCAGCAGCTCGCGCTCGACTTCTGCGGACTGCATTTCGCCAGCCCGCTGGTGCTGCTGTCGGGCTGTGTCGGTTTCGGCGAAGAATATACGCGCGTGGACGGTTTTTCCAACCGCGATGTCGGCGCGGTATGTCTGAAGGGAACGACCCTGGCACCACGCCTCGGCAACAACCCGCACCGCATTGCCGAGACACCGTCGGGCATGCTGAATGCGATCGGACTGCAGAATCCCGGCACGCCGCACGTCATCGAGTCGATTCTGCCGTCACTCGATTTCAGCGAGACGCGCTTCATCGCCAACGTGTCCGGCTCGACGGTGGAGGAATACATCGAGGTCACGCGCCGTTTCGACGATTCGCCCATCGACGCCATCGAGATCAATATTTCCTGTCCCAACGTCAAGCAAGGGGGCGTCGCCTTCGGTAATGACCCGGACATGTCGGCGCGCGTGGTGGAGGCCTGCCGCGCCGTGACCGGCAAGCCGCTGATCACCAAGCTCTCGCCGAACCAGACCGATATCGCCGAGAATGCGCGCCGCTGCATTGCGGCAGGCACCGATGCGTTTGCCGTGATCAACACCCTGATGGGCATGGCCGTCGACATCGAGCGCCGCACGCCGGTCATCGGCAACAACCAGGGCGGCCTGTCGGGGCCGGCCATCAAGCCGATCGCACTGCTGAAGGTACACCAGGTCTACCAGGTCTGCCGGGAGCAGGGCATCCCGATCATCGGCCAGGGTGGTATCTGCAATACGCAGGATGCACTCGAATTCATTATCGCCGGCGCCAGTGCGGTCGGCATCGGTACTGCGCTGTTCTATGATCCGCTGGTATGCCGCAGCATCAACCAGGGCATCCGCGATTACCTCAACCGTCACGGTCTCGCCACGGTCAGCGAATTGACCGGCAGTCTCACACTAAACAGCCCTGACTCCGCCTGCTACGGTGGCTGATCACACCCGTCATAACGGCTGACTCACCGATTTATCATCGCTCGAGTCGAGTTCCTTTATCTTGCGCGTCAGGGTATTGCGTCCCCAGCCAAGCAGGCGCGCCGCATCCTGGCGACGCCCGCTGGTCTGCTGCAGGGCAACATCGATCAGGATACGCTCAAACACCGGTAGTGCCTCATCCAGCAAACGCACCGACCCCGCGGCCAGCCGGCGCTGTGCCCAGCTCCGCAGTTGCGCCTGCCAGTCACCATCATGCCCCTGGCCAGCGGGAGGTGCTTCGCCAAGTTCGGGCGGCAGGTCATCGAGATGGATTTCCTGTCCCGGTGCCATCACTGTCAGCCAGCGGGACAGATTTTCAAGCTGCCTGACATTGCCGGGCCAGTCCAGTTGCTCGAGCACCGCAATGACTTCGGCGCTCAGCTGTTTTGGATCGACCTCCAGCTCACTGGCTGCATTGTCGAGGAACTGCACCATCAGCAGCGGGATATCCTCCCGACGCTCGCGCAATGGCGGGATCTGGATGCGAATGACGTTCAGCCGGTGGAACAGGTCTTCGCGGAACTTTCCGTCACGGACCAGCTCCTCGAGGTCCTGGTGTGTCGCCGCGATGATACGGACATCGACCTTTTTCGGCGTGTGTGCGCCGACCGGGTAAAACTCGCCCTCTGCGAGCACCCGCAGCAGGCGAGTCTGCAGTTCCGCTGGCATATCACCGATCTCGTCGAGCATCAGGGTGCCGCCATTGGCCTGCTCGAAGCGACCGATACGGCGAGTCTGTGCACCGGTAAACGCGCCGCGCTCATGGCCGAACAGTTCCGACTCAAGCAGGTCGCGCGGGATAGCAGCCATGTTGAGCGCAACAAACGGCTTGTTTGCACGTGCGCTATGGCGATGCAGTGCCATGGCGACCAGCTCCTTGCCGGTGCCGGATTCACCGTTGATCAGCACCGTAGCATGTGAGTGCGACAGTCGCCCGATGGCACGAAAGACTTCCTGCATCGCGGGTGCCTTGCCGATGATTTCCGTCGCAGCAGGTTGCTCCACCCTTTGTGCCATGCCGGCATGCTGCTTGCGCAGTTCCATCGCACGTGTGACCAGTGCAACCGCCTCGTCTATATCGAACGGCTTGGGCATGTATTCGAAGGCACCACCCTTGAACGCGGCGACGGCGCTGTCCAGATCCGAGTGGGCCGTCATGATAATGACCGGCATCTCCGGGTACAGCTCGCCAATACGATCCAGGAATTCCAGACCATCCATCCCGGGCATGCGAATATCGGTAACAATGACAGCCGGCTCCGCGGTCTTGAGTGCATTGAGTGCAGCGTTCGCGGACTCGAAGCTAACGACCTCCAGCCCGGCACCCGTGAGTGCCTTGTCCAGTACCCAGCGAATGGAGCTGTCATCATCAATTACAAATATTTTGTTGCTAAGCATCATGCAGTTTTTCCAGCGGCAATAAAATTGTGAAAGTGGTTTTTCCGGGTCTGCTCTCGCACTCGATGAGGCCCTCGTGACGGCTGATCAATGCCTGTGCGATCGCCAGGCCGAGTCCGGTGCCGTCACTGCGCGAGGTCACCATCGGGAAGAAGATTTTCTTGCGCAGGTCCTCTTCGATACCCGGACCGTTATCGATGATTTGTATCTCTGCCACGAGCCGGTACTTGCGTGCACCGATATTGAAACCGCGCAGGACCCGGGTATGCAGGGTAATCGAACCGTTTCCGTCCATTGCCTGCCTGGCATTGCGCACGATATTGAGTATCGCCTGCTCCAGCTGGTCCGGATCGGCCAGCAATTCGGGGAGGCTTGGATCATAGTCCGTGATGAAGGTCAGTCCATCGCTGTCCTCCACCATCACCAGATCGCGGACCCGCTCCAGTATTTCGTGGATATTCAGCTGACGCGGTTGCGGCATGCTCCTCGGGCCCAGCATGCGGTCAATCAGCACCTGCAGACGGTCCGCCTCGCCGATAATAATGCGGGTATATTCGCGCAGCTCCGGGGTGCTGATCTCGCGCTCCAGCAACTGCGCTGCGCCGCGCAGGCCGCCAAGCGGATTCTTGATTTCGTGCGCGAGGCCACGCACCAGCACGCGCGTGGCCTGCTGCTGGTTGATCAGGAGTTCATCCTGTTCAAGTCGTAACTGGTGGTCGATTTGTCGCATTTCCAGTTGCACACCCGTTTCGCCATCGGACTCGGTCACGGGGGTGAAGGTGCAGTTCACGCGCAGCATGGTCGCATCGTGCAGTTCCAGCTGACAGCCGCGCTGCACGATCACCTGCCCGGAGGTAATGGCCTTGGCCAGACTTTCCTCCAGCAGCTCCGCATTGGCCACCAGTTCATGCACCGAGCGGTCGCAGGCATGGCGTGCGCTGTGGGCCAGCAGGACCTCACCGGCCTGGTTGAGGTAGCGCAGTCTGAGGCGGGCATCAAACACCATCACGGCGGTGCCGAGATTGTCCAGCACCTGCTCATAATCGATCTTGTTGGTGTGGCTTCCCGTCATCCCCCAAGACCTTGCAAAAAACAAACCAGCCTTGTAAAGCCATTGCCCGCGATCATTGCAGGAATATTTACGTCGAAAAT
>JBATGJ010000285.1:0-26372 GCA_049665685.1 Gammaproteobacteria bacterium | reverse complement strand
TTGCAGGCGCGAACAATCAGGGTGCCGGATTAATCGCGCCTGCAAGGCGCTCCTGCGCAATTAGATGAACTCATCATATGCAACTCAGACCCGAGCAGCTTGACGCCCACCTGAAGCAGCAACTCGCGCCGGTGTATTTCATCAGCGGCGATGAGCCGCTGCGCGTGATGGAGGCCGCGGACGCCGTGCGCGCGGCGGCGCGGGTGCAGGGCTACGACGAGCGCGACGTGCTCACCGTGCAGTCCGGTTTCGACTGGGACAGCCTGCTGTCGGAGGCCGGCAGCCTGTCGTTGTTCTCCCAGCGACGCATCATCGATCTGCGGTTGCCAACCGGCAAGCCGGGCAAGGAGGGTGCGCAGGCGCTGCGTGATTATGCCCGGCAGTTGCCCGAAGACACGTTGTTGCTGGTCACAGCCGGCAAGCTGGAACCGGCGGCCCGCAAGAGCAAGTGGGTGCAGGCGCTGGACGCCGCCGGTGTGGTGATGTTCGTTTGGCCACTCGATACGCGGGAATTCTATGCCTGGGTCGAGGCGCGCATGCGCAGGCGCGGGCTGCTGCCGACAGCCGAGGCGGTCGGCATGCTGGCAGACCGCGTGGAAGGCAACCTGCTGGCCTGTGTGCAGGAGATCGACAAGCTCTACCTGCTGCAGGGTGAGGGCGGGGTCGATGCACAAGCCGTTACCCGCCTGGTCGCCGACAATGCCCGCTTCGATGTATTCGCACTGGTGGATGCGGCACTGGCCGGCAAGCTCGCGCGCAGCGTTCGAATCCTGCACGGGCTGGAAGGCGAGGGCATGGCGCCGCAGGTCGTCCTGTGGGCGCTGGCACGCGAGATTCGCCAGCTGGCTGCGATGTCGGCACAGGTGGCCGGTGGCCAGGCGATCCCCGGTGTGCTGGCCCGTTACCGGGTGTGGAACAATCGCAAGGCAACGGTCGGCAGCGCACTAAAACGCCTGGCACCCGCGCAATGCAACGCGATGCTGCGCCAGTGTGCCGAGATCGACCGCATCAGCAAGGGGCGGGGCGCAGGCAACGCCTGGGGCGAACTGTTACAATTAACCTGCAGGCTGGCGGGCAAAGCGGTACTGTCGGCGGCATGACAACCAGTGGCCGGATTCTGCGAGTGGCCTGTCCCGACCCGGAAAATTTTGCAGTGCTATGAACGTAAAAGCCGAGACTATTGAATTCAATGTCCCTGAGTACATGCAGGGGGTAGGCCGTCGTGCGCGGGTGGCCGCGCGTGCCATCGGTCGTGCCGAATCGGGCATGAAGGATGCCGCGCTCACCGCCATTGCGACGGCGATCGAGGATGCAGCCGGGGTACTCAAGGCCGAGAACGAAAAGGATCTCGCCGCCGGCCGTGAGCAGGCTCTCGATGCCGCCCTGCTTGATCGCCTCGAGCTCAACGATGCGCGCATCGCTGGCATGGCCGAGGGCCTGCGCGAGATCGCACTGCTGCCGGATCCCGTTGGCAGTATCTCGAACATGAACTACCGGCCGTCCGGTATCCAGGTCGGACGCATGCGCGTGCCACTGGGCGTCATCGGCATCATCTACGAATCGCGACCGAATGTAACTGCCGATGCTGCCGGGCTCTGCCTGAAGTCCGGCAATGCCGCCATTTTGCGTGGCGGTTCCGAGGCGCTGCATTCAAACCAGGCCATAGCAACATGCATACATGCCGGCCTGGTCGCGGCCGACCTGCCAGTCGACACAGTCCAGGTCGTCGAGACCACAGACCGTGCGGCCGTAGGCGAACTGATCCGCATGCCGGCGTTTGTTGACGTGATCGTACCGCGCGGCGGCAAGGGTCTGATCGAGCGTATCACTGCGGAGGCGCGCGTGCCGGTGATCAAACATCTGCATGGTGTGTGTCATACCTATATCGATGACCAGGCGGATCTGGACAAGGCCATTCGCGTGGCGTTCAATGCCAAGACACAGCGATACGGCACCTGCAATACCATGGAGACCTTGCTGGTGGCGAAGGGCATCGCCGCCCTGGTGCTGCCGCCGCTGGCGGAGTTATACAGGGAAGAGGGCGTTGAACTGCGCGGCTGCGAGGCCACGCGCGCCATACTCCCGGACATCAATGCGGCCAGCGAGGCCGACTGGGACGAGGAATACCTGGCGCCCATCCTGTCGATCCGGGTGGTGGATGACCTGCAGGCTGCGATGGACCATATTGCCCGGCATGGTTCGCAGCATACCGACGCCATCATCACCGAGTCGCTGTCGCGTGCCCAGCGCTTCCTGCATGAGGTGGATTCCAGTTCGGTGATGGTGAATGCCTCCAGCCGTTTTGCAGACGGCTTCGAATACGGGCTGGGTGCGGAGATCGGTATCAGCACCGACAAGCTGCATGCCCGCGGCCCGGTCGGCCTGGAGGGGCTGACCACACAGAAATTTATCGTCCTCGGCGACGGCCACATCCGCACCTGACGGGCTTGTCAATGAAAGAAAGCACCACAGAGATCACAGAGGACACAGAGAAAAGTCAGGATCATTTACGTTGTACATTTACATCCCCTGTTATCCCGGTTGCGGGTAATTTGTTCCAGGATGAAAGAAGCTGCCGCAGAGATTACGAAGAACACAGAAAGAGTCAGATCCAAATATCTTTATCTCTGTGTCCTCTGTGGTGATTAATAATTTTTAAGAAAAATAAATATGATTGGTATTCTCGGTGGCACCTTCGACCCCGTACACTTCGGGCACCTGCGCCCGGCACTGGATGTGAAACATGCGCTCGACCTGGACGAGGTCAGGCTCATGCCCTGTCGTGTGCCGCCGCATCGTCCACAGCCACAGGCAAGCCCGCAACAGCGTGCACAGATGCTGTCAGCCGCAATCGAGGGGATAGCCGGTTTGGTGGTGGACGAACGCGAGTTGGATCGTGACGGCCCTTCGTACACGTTCGATACCCTGCGGTCCCTGCGCCGGGACCTGCCCGGCAGCACACTGTGCCTGCTGGTGGGTATGGATGCCTTTCGCGGACTGCCCACGTGGCACTGCTGGCGGGAGTTGCTGGACCATTGCCACATCGTGGTCATGACGCGGCCGCAGGCGATGATCCCTGGCAAGGGTGAACTGGCCGACTATATTCAGCGGCATCGCGCCCGCGATGCCACCATGCTGCGCGCGCACCCGGGTGGCCTGCTATGGTTTCAGGAAGTGACGCAACTCGAGATTTCCGGTACCCGCTTGCGCGCCATGCTCGCTGCGGGCGAGCCCGCAGACTTCCTGTTGCCGGCGCAGGTGCTGGAAATGATTCACAAGAACGGTTTTTACGAGGCATAGATGCAGGAAAAACAGACGCAGAGTGGTAACGAGACAGCCGCTGTTCAGGCCGACGAACTGCTGGCGATTACGCTGGCGGCGCTGGAGGACATGAAGGCGGTCGACGTCCGGGTCATCGACGTGAGCGAATTGACCACCATTACCGATTACATGGTGGTCGCCAGTGGCACCTCGACCCGGCACCTCAAGGCAATCGCCGACAACGTGGCACTGGAAGCCAAACAGCATGGCGTCCCGGCACTGGGCGTGGAGGGCGACAAGGGTGCGGAATGGATCCTGATCGATCTTGCCGATGTCGTGGTGCATGTCATGCTGCCTGAAATACGGGCGTTCTATGCACTGGAAAAGCTCTGGTCGGTCGGTAGCGGCGACCAGACACAGCAAGACGCCGAACCCTGATCCGCAACACGCATGCGTATCCACCTGATTGCCGTCGGGACGCGCATGCCGGAGTGGATCACCGCCGGTTACAATGAGTATGCGAAACGCATGCCGCGCGAGTGTTGTCTGCAACTGGTGGAGATTGCACCAGGCGATCGCCGCAAGTCACGCACGGCCGAGCAGGCGCGTGAGGAAGAGGGACGGCGAATGCTCACAGCCATCCCGCGCGACTGCGAGGTCATCGCACTTGATGTTGCGGGTCCTGCCTGCAGTACCGAGGCACTGGCCGGGCATCTGGCCGGCTGGCTGGGATCCGGGCGTGACACGGCCCTGCTGATTGGCGGACCCGACGGCCTGGCGCAGGCATGTGTGGAACGGGCCAACCGTCGCTGGTCGCTGTCGGACCTGACTTTTCCGCATGCGCTGGTGAGGGTGATTGTGGCCGAGCAGCTGTATCGTGCGTGGACCCTTCATCAGGGCCATCCCTATCACCGTTCGTGATATCTTAGACTCAACAACGATAACCGGGACTTTTCACGGATGGGAGACAGTGCCGTTGTCTATCTTGCGTCGCGTTCGCCGCGCCGCAGGGAATTATTGCAGCAAATCGGGGTCGATTTTAATGTCGTCGATGTGGATGTCGATGAGGCCAGGTTATGCGATGAAACTGCAGAGGCCTATGTTGCGCGCCTCGCGCTGGACAAGGCACGTGCCGGGTTTGGTGCCCTGGCGGCGAGTCGCGGCTTGCCGGTACTGGGTGCCGACACCGCCGTCGTGGCCGGTGACGATATTCTCGGCAAGCCGCAGGATCGGGACGAAGCCGATCGCATGCTCGCACTGCTCTCGGGGCGTACCCACCAGGTGCTCACGGCTGTGGCGCTGGTCGCGGATACCGAGGTGGTCAGGGTCAGCTCAAGCAGCGTGACATTCCGCACGCTTACCGAACATGAGCGTGCGGCATACTGGGCCACAGGTGAACCAGCAGACAAGGCCGGTGGGTATGCCATACAAGGGCGCGCTGCCGTCTTTATCACCCGCATCGAGGGCAGTTACTCGGGGGTCATGGGGCTACCCCTGTATGAGACTGCCACCCTGTTGCAGGAATCCGGTATAACAATCCTTGGATAATGACTACGTAAACGGACGGGCATGAGCGAAGAAATCCTTATTAATGTGACACCCCGGGAGACGCGGGTCGCCCTGGTCGAGAACGGCGTGCTGCAGGAAATATTCATTGAACGGGCCGGCCGCCGCGGCATCGTGGGCAACATCTACAAGGGGAAGGTGTGCCGGGTGCTGCCGGGCATGCAGGCCGCGTTTGTGGATATCGGTCTGGAGCGAGCGGCCTTTCTGCATGCATCCGATGTTGGTCCGCGCAATCTCGACGACGAGGAGAACGGCAACGGTGGCCAGAGCGACATCTCCGAGCTGTTGCACGAGGGGCAGAAGCTCTCGGTGCAGGTCATCAAGGATCCGCTGGGGACCAAGGGTGCGCGCCTGACGACACAGATCACCATTCCTTCCCGTTACCTGGTGTTCATACCCGATGTCGGCAACGTGGGTATCTCGCAGAAGATCGAGAATGAAGCGGAGCGGGTGCGTCTGCGTGACATCATTCAGCTGTTTATGAGTGAACAGTCGGGCGGTGGTTTCATAGCCCGCACTGCAGCCGAGGGGGCCGGTACAGACGCATTGCGGGCCGATATGCTGTTTCTGCAGAAGCTGTGGCAATCCATAAGCGAGAAGGAACGGCTGGCAGAGGCCGGCACGCTGGTGTACGGCGACCTGCCGCTCACGATTCGCGTGATGCGCGACATGCTGGATGACAACATCGAGCGTGTGCGTATCGATTCGCGCGAGACCCACCAGCGTGCGATCACATTCTGCGACCAGTTCATGCCCGACATGCAGACCCAGGTCGAATATTATCCGGGGGAGCGACCGATTTTCGATATCTACGGTGTCGAGGACGAAATCCAGAAGGCACTCGAACGCAAGGTGCAGCTCAAGTCCGGTGGTTACGTCATTCTTGACCAGACCGAGGCGATGACGACCGCGGATGTCAACACCGGTGGCTACGTGGGGCATCGCAATCAGGAAGAAACCATTTTTAAAACCAACCTGGAGGCGGCCCAGGCGATCGCGCGCCAGCTGCGCCTGCGCAACCTGGGCGGTATTATTATCATCGATTTCATCGATATGCAGGTCGAGGAGCACAAGCGGCAGGTGCTGCGCGCGCTGGAGAAATGTCTCGATAAGGACCACTCCAAGACACATATCACCGAGGTGTCCACGCTGGGCCTGGTCGAGATGACGCGCAAGCGTACCAGCGAAAGCCTTGAGCATGTCATGTGCGAGACCTGTCCGACCTGCGGTGGACGTGCCTCCCTGAAAACGGCGGAGACGGCCTGCTATGAAATTTTTCGCGAAATCCTGCGCGAATCCCGTCAGTTCGATACCGAACAGCTACTGGTGCTGGCCTCGCAGGAAGTGGTCGATCTGCTGGTGGACGAGGAATCGGACAGCCTGGCGGAGCTGGAGGCCTTTATTGGCAAGCCCATCAAGTTCCAGGTGGAAACCCTGTATACGCAGGAGCAATATGACGTAGTGCCGCTCTAGCCAGGTATGCGTAACCGCCGCTTTCCATGCTGAAACGTTTCCTACACATTGTCTGGCTGCTGACGGTTGCAAGCCTGTTTGTCTTCGCCGTTGCAATGACGGCGGCACGCCTGTGGGTCCCCTCGCTGGCCGACTACCGGCATGATATCGAGCAGGCAGCCAGCGAGGCGTTCGGCCGCGAGGTCGCGGTCGGGCGCCTACAGGCCACCTGGCGCGGCATGCATCCGGTCCTCAAGCTCAGGGATGTCGTCATCCGGTCGCCGGATGCCGCCGAACGGCCCATCACGGTTGAAGAAATCTGGTTGCGGCTGGACGTCGCTCATTACCTGCGCCACCGCGAAGTGAGCCTTGCCGGCATCGACATCATCGGTGTCGATCTTGAACTGGTCCGCGATGAGAGCGGCCGTCTTTACGTGGAGCAGTTCAGGGACATGGGCTCCGGCGCTGGCACCGGTGATGACAGCGGCCTCGATTACCTGACGGCTGTCTGGCGTGTTTCGCTGCACGAGTCCGTTATAACGTTTATCGATTTGCAGGCAGGACATGCACCGCGACGCTTTTCCTCGGTCATGCTTGCAATCACCAACAACGGCGATGAACACCGGTTGACCGGGCATGCCTGGTTGCCGGGTGATATCGGTTACCGGCTGGAACTGGATGCCCTGTTCACCGGCAGCTTGCCGAATGTAGATACCTGGCGGGGGCGTGCATACGTAACGGGACAGCAACTGTCACTGCCATCCCTGCTGCAGTACTGGCAGTCGGAGGCGGTGGTGCGCGGTATCTTCGATTTGCGGGCCTGGGTCGATATAGACGGCGGGCGTCTTGGTGCCGTGAGCACTGAGCTGGATATGCGCGACCTGTATATCGAACGTACGGCCGCTGACCGGCAGCATGTCTTCAGGGTAAACGCGCTGGGTCTCCGGCTGGGCTGGCAACGGGCGGACGAGGACTGGCAGGCCGTCATGCAACTATTGTCTGCTGAACAGGACAGCCGACAGTGGGTGCCGTTCAGTGTGTCAGTCGCGGGCAGACCGGGTGGTGAGTCGCAGCGCCTGCGTGTCAGTGCCATGCAGCTGGTACTGGATGACCTGTGGCAATTGTTACCAGCCGTACCGGGTCTGGATACGGCACGGTTTGGCGAGCTGGCGGCCCTGAAACCAACAGGTCAGCTGGATGAGCTCGATGTAATGCTGTTGCGCGATGCCGAAGGCCTGCATCTCGATGGTATTTCCGCCCAGTTCAGCAAACTCGGCATGGCGGAAACCGGGGCAACGCCTTATGTGGCTGGCCTGGACGGTGTGATCAGCGGATCTGCGCAAAGCGGCACACTGTCAATCGACAGCAGGGAAGTCGATATCACGGACAGTCGACTGTTTCGGGATATCCTGGCGGTCAAGGAATTGCAGGGTGATCTGCACTGGCAGCGTGACGCGGACGCCATGCACATCCGCGCTGAACAGTTCTCCCTGGTGAATCCCCACATGGCACTGCTGGGTGATTTCACGCTGTCATTGCCGGCCAGCGGTGACAGTCCGCAGCTGGACCTGAAGATCGCAGTCGAGTCTGCCGATATCGGCGACATCAGTCACTACCTGCCGGCAAAAGTCATGTCTGCAAATGGCGTGGCCTGGCTCGATCAGAGCCTGGTATCAGGCCAGGTGCGGGGCGGTACGGTGCGCATCCTCGGGCGGCTCGACCAGCTGCCGTTCGATAACGGCGAAGGACAGCTCGAGGTGCGCCTGCCGGTATTCAATGCCACGCTGGATTATAACGACGAGTGGACACCGATCACGGGGCTCGATGCGCAGGTGGATTTTACCGGCCGCTCGATGGATGTCACCAGCCAGCGCGGCAGGATCCGGACCGCAGACCTGCAACAGGTGCGCGCACGCATTCGTGACCTGGCGCATCCACATCTGACCATGGACGGCGGTGTGCGCGGTCAGCTGCCGGTAATGCTGGCCGAACTGGGCAGCAGCCCGCTGGGCAAACGCTTCGGCGGCTTCGTCGACCGTGCCATCGCCTCCGGTAGCTGTAGTCTGCAGCTCGACATTGATATCCCGTTGAGCGGCACGCAGCGCGAGGTGAGTGCCGCCGGCCGGATCGCGCTGCGTGACAACACCCTGAAGATGAGGGACACCAAAATTGCCCTGAGTGACATTCGCGGCGTGCTGACCTTCGATGACGAGGGCATCAAGGGCGATGGCCTGAAGGCGATCCTGTTCGGTCGTCCGGCCGATGCGCGGGTCTGGGGCAAGCCGGGCAAGCCCGACACCTATATCCACTTCAGCGGCAAACTGGGGCTTGTTGATGCCCTGCTTGAGACGAACGATCCCTTGCGCAAGGCCGTGACCGGCGAGAGCGACTGGCAGATCCTGCTCACGGTGCGCGGGGCCCCGGCGCGCGGTGAAGCGGCCAATGTCGGTGTGCGCATTACATCGAACCTGGCAGGTACCGCCATCGGCCTGCCGGCGCCGCTGGGCAAGGACGCGCGCAGCGTGCAGCCGCTGTCTATCGAGATCGACAATGTAAGTCACCGTAACCAGCTCGTTACACTGGCCTACGGTGAGAATTTGCAGGGAGAGCTGTTACTCGAGAGCAAACAGAATGCCACCCGGCTGCAGCGCGGCATGCTCAGTCTCGGTGGTGGCGGTGCCACCCTGCCCGACACGCCGGATCTGCTGATCAGGGGACGTCTCGATGTGCTGCGCCTGTCTGACTGGCAGCCATGGCTGGGCAAGGGGCAGGGTGGTGCGGCCATTCCGCTACGCCTGGACCTGGGCATCGGTGAACTGGAAGGTATGGGCTACCTGGCGAACAATCTGCAGCTTGCCACAACGTCTGCCGGTCGTACCTGGACCATTACGGTCAGCGGTGAATCCAACCAGGGCGAAATCGAGCTGACGCGCACCGTGCATGGGATCGAGAAGGTCGTCATGAACATGCAGCGGCTGGCAGTGAAAAAATCACCGGCTGCGCAGCCCTTGCCGGACCGGAACATAACACCGGCGGATATGCCTGAACTGCAGATTACTGCCACCGAGCTGGTCTATAACGACGTTAATTATGGTCAGTTTGACCTGAAGGCCGCTGCCCTCGCAGACAACCAGTACCATATCGAGCGGCTGGCGCTTTCCTCGGACCTGCTGACCATGCGCCTCGATGGTACCTGGCACATGACCGGCAAGAATCACCTGAGCCGCATTGAACTGGAGCTGACAAAGGGCCGCATGGGTGATCTGCTGAATGTGCTTGGCTACGAAAAGAGCATCAAGGACGGAACATTGTACGGCAGCATGCGGGTGGCCTGGGCCGCACCGCTGACGGAATTCTCGCCGGAGATACTGGACGGCAAGCTCAGCATTATCATCAAGGACGGCCAGTTGCTCGATATCGAACCGGGTGCGGGCCGCGCCCTTGGATTGCTGAGTCTCGGCAAGCTGCCCAGGCGCCTGCGGCTGGACTTTGACGATCTGGTTGAAGAGGGTTTCAATTTCGAGCGCATCGCCGGCAACTTTGTGCTCGATCAGGGCAACGTCTACACCAATGACCTGGTCGTCGACGGGCCCGCGGCGAAGATCGATATATCCGGACGTGTCGGTCTCACTGGCAGGGACTACGATCAACTCGTCACTGTGACGCCTTACCTCGATTCGAGCCTGCCGTTGGCCGGGGCCATTGTTGGCGGACCGGTAGTGGGCGCGGCCGCACTCGTTGCAGAAAAACTGCTGGCTGGCAGGCTCGGCCTGAACGAGATGGCACGCAAGCAGTACACGCTGAGCGGTTCCTGGGATGCGCCTGAAGTGACCCCGATCGCAACGGATCGCGTCACGGATGTGAATGATGACGACTTCTTCGAGGAGTAAGACGGTTGCCGGTGACGGCCAACCGACTATGGTATTCTGTTACGTACGAATTCAGGAGATGAAAGAAACATAATGAGTGTGGTTGCATGTGTCCAGATGGCCTCGGGGCCGAACATCGGTGCCAATCTGCTGGAGGCAGAGCGCCTGATTCAGGAAGCGGTCGGCCAGGAAGCGCGGTTGGTGGTGCTGCCCGAGAACTTTGCCCTGATGGGTAATACCGAGACCGATAAGGTCGAGGCGCGGGAAATGCCGGGCAGCGGCGCCATCCAGACCTTTCTTGCGGAGCAGTCCTCGCGTCACGGGATCTGGCTGGTGGGCGGGACCATCCCGCTGGTGGCGGATGATGAAAACAAGGTGCGCGCCGCCTGCCTGGTGTATGACGACACCGGCAAGCAGGTCGCGCGCTACGACAAGATCCACCTGTTCGATGTCGAGCTGGTCGACAGTGCCGAGCAGTACACCGAGTCGGACACCATCGAGCCGGGTAATGAGGTCGTGGTCATCGACTCACCCTTCGGTCGCATGGGCGTGGCGGTTTGCTATGACCTGCGTTTCCCTGAACTGTTTCGCCAGCAGCTCGAGGCGGGCATGGAGGTCCTGGTCCTGCCGTCTGCCTTCACGGCAATCACGGGGCGCGCCCACTGGGATGTACTGGTGCGGGCACGGGCCATCGAGAACCTTTGTTACGTGATTGCGCCGGATCAGGGCGGTTACCACCTGAGTGGCCGCGAGACTTATGGCCACAGCATGATCGTCGACCCGTGGGGATCGGTCATGAACAGCCTGGCACGCGGTCCCGGCGTGGTGTGTGCCGATATCGACCTCGGCCGCCTGCATAACGCCCGACGCAACTTCCCGAGTATCGAGCACCGTCGCCTGCAGTGTCTCGATAAATCATGACCGCAACGACGCTCGATATTGCACGCCAGCACCTGCTGGTACCGGCCGGGATCGACGAGGGTGATCTCGACAAGGTGTTCGGCAAACTGCTGGCGCACGCCGTCGACAGCGGTGACCTGTATTTCCAGTCCAACCGCTATGAATCCTGGGCGCTGGAGGACGGCATCGTCAAGGAGGGCAGCCACAATATCGAGCAGGGTGCCGGGGTACGGGCCATCAGCGGCGACAAGACCGGCTTTGCCTACTCGGACGAGATCGTCATGCCGGCCCTGCTCGAGGCCTCCACCGCGGCACGCGCGATTGCGCGCCAGGGCAGTGAAGGTACGCTGCAGGCCTGGCATGCCGGTGGAGGCAATGCGCTGTATCCCGGGACCGACCCGCTGGCACAGATGTCGGCCGATGAAAAGGTCCGATTGCTGCAGGCGCTCGATGCCGAGGCCCGCGCGCAGGACCCGCGCGTGAAAGAGGTTGTGGTCAGTCTGGCCGGCGTGCATGAGGTGGTGCTGGTCGCCGTGAGCGATGGCACCCTGGCTGCCGACGTGCGCCCGCTGGTGCGCTGCAATGTCACGGCCATTGTCGAGCAGGGCGGCCGCCGCGAGCAGGGCACCGCGGGTGGTGGCGGACGAACCGATTACAGTTACTTTACCGCGGACGAGCGCGGTCTCGGCTTTGCACGCGAGGCCGTGCGCCAGGCGCTGGTCAACCTTGAGGCGGTCGATACACCGGCCGGCGGAATGCCGGTGGTGCTGGGGCCCGGCTGGCCGGGCATCCTGCTGCACGAGGCGATCGGTCACGGGCTGGAAGGGGACTTCAACCGCAAGGGCACCTCGGCCTTCGCCGGACTGGTCGGGCAACGGGTGGCCTCACCACTGTGCACCGTGGTGGATGACGGCACGCTCACCGGGCGGCGCGGCTCGCTCAATATCGATGACGAGGGCACGCCCACGCAAAACACCGTGCTGATCGAGAACGGCATCCTCAAGGGTTACATGCAGGATCGCATGAATGCCGGGCTTATGGGCGTTACACCGACCGGCAACGGTCGCCGCGAATCCTACGCTCACCTGCCGATGCCGCGCATGACCAATACCTACATGCACGCGGGCGAGAGCGACCCGGAGGAAATCATCCGCTCTGTCAGGAAAGGCCTGTACGCGGTCAACTTCGGCGGTGGCCAGGTCGACATCACCTCCGGCAAGTTCGTGTTCACCGCAAGCGAGGCCTACCTGATCGAAAACGGCAAGGTCACCGCACCGGTGAAGGGCGCCACCCTCATTGGCAACGGCCCGGACGTGTTGAAACGCGTGTCCATGCTGGGTAATGACCTGCAGCTTGATCCCGGTGTTGGCACCTGCGGCAAGGAAGGGCAAAGTGTCCCGGTCGGCGTGGGACAGCCGACCATGCTGATCGATGAGTTGACCGTCGGCGGCACCAGCGCCGGCTGAGTCGCACCCGTCTGCTTGTTGTTGCAGGAGCGGATCGCAGCCGCGAACCTTCCCTGCAGGTTGAAAAGTGAAAAATTAACAAACCGTTTCAAGTAAGATGTATCTGTTCCCTTGTTCTGTATTTTGAGGCAGGCATGATAATAAGAAGCTATCGATTCATATCGCTCATACCGATTCTTCTGATCAGTGGATGCTCCAGTAGTGATGATGAAGGCACTCCGGGTACATCCACCAGGGAACTTATATTTGAAGAGCAGATACAATCACTGGAACAGGCAAAAGAGGTTGAGCAGATACTGCAGGGCGGCGCTGATATACGTCGTCAGGCTATAGAGGAACAAACCGAATAGGTTAACCGCGCAAAACCGGAAATAACAGAGGAGAAGTTATGTTCATTCAAGCAAGGTCTCTGGTGATGCTGTTGGCTATGACCGTCAGTTTGCCTGTTCCCTTTTCTGCCAAGGCTGCCAAGACTATCGATGATTCAGCTGCGCTCAATGGTGTTACGGAAACCAGGAGTGTTTTCCTGATTGATTTTACCAACCCGAAAAAAACCGCTTTTTATCTGGATGTCATTCGCGGTACGCATGAGGGCCTGGTCAGGCAAGGTGTCACACCGAATATGGTGCTGGTGTTCATTGGCGAAACTGTCAAATATCTGAGTACCCGTCCAACAGACTTGCTTGCCATGGAATATGGAGATCAATTACAGTCCATTGCCGAGTCGTCAAGGGAATTAAAGAAACTCGGAGTCCGGATGGAGGTATGTGCGGTCGCTACCAGGGTATTCGAAGTCGATAATAACTCGGTGCTGCCCGAGATGGATGTCGTTGGCGACGGTTTTATTTCGCTCATTGGCTGGCAAACCCAGGGTCATAAACTTGTGCCAATATTTTAGGATCGCAATTATGCCGGCACGGCGCACCCTCTCCTTGACAATGAAATTTCATTTATCCTGACAGGCGTCGCATGCGCTGATTGTTGGCGCTCAACGGGGGAATCAATTGAAAGGCTTGAGAATCTTTAACCGTTTGACGGGGCTGTGTGCCGTAGTACTGATGTTGCATGGCTGCGCGGCGGCGACCGTCATCCGCAAACAGCCCGACTTCGATGATGAAAACCAGCGACGTCTGTTGCAGACATTCCAGCCTGGTGCTGTCGCCTGATGCCCACAGTCGGGGTTACGCGCGTGACATCCGGCTGTAACCTCATGTAAACATTGTTAGTATCGTACAGAGCAACACAAGCGGAGGAACAACATGAACAACGATAATGCAGGCAAGCTGGTCGTGCGTCTGTCACTGGGCATACTGATTCTGTTTCACGGGGTGGCGAAGATCCTGCACCCCGACTCACTGGGTTTCATGAAAAGCGGGTTGGCCGGCTGGGGCCTGCCGGAGGCGGTGGCCTACGGTGTGTATATCGGCGAGGTGGTGGCACCACTGCTGCTGATCCTCGGTGTCTATGCGCGCTGGTGCGGGATGCTGGTGGTGGTGAATATGCTGTTCGCCATCGGCCTGGCCCACATGGGTGACCTGTTTGCCCTGACCGACCACGGCGGTTATCGCCTGGAGCTGCAGATGTTCTACCTGTTCGGTGGCCTGGCGGTCATGCTCCTTGGCAGTGGCCGCTACGCAGTCAGGCCGGACTGAGCGCGGCCGGCACAACGAAAACGGGCAGTGCCCGTGCTGTATTCGCTGGCAGCTGACCTGCTGGTCCTGCTGCACCTGGGCTTTATCTGTTTTGTGGTATTCGGCGGTTTGCTGGTCGCGCGCTGGTGGCGTGTGGTGTTCGTACACCTGCCGGCCGCCGCCTGGGGTGCATTGCTGGAATTTTACGGCTGGCTGTGTCCGCTGACGCCGTGGGAGAAGCAGTTACGACTGGCGGCCGGGGAAGAAGACTACAGCGGGGGATTCATCACGCATTACCTGTTACCGATTTTGTATCCAGAGGGCCTCACGCAGAGCGTGCAGGTGTGGCTGGGTACCGGGGTGATCGTGATCAACCTCCTGATCTACGCCTGGATTGTGTGGCGTAAACGCCCTATGCTCAGGCAACGTTAACCTGGGGGCATAAATGGCCAAGTCTATCGGCCCGAACCTGCGGCAGGAGTGGCGACGCTTTTCCCGCCTGCCGGGCAGCAAGTGGCTGTTCAGTCATGCACTGGGGTCCGTAGTACCGTACAGCGGGACGCTCGGTGCACGCGTGGAGCTGCTGGAGCCCGGACACTGCGTCGTCACACTGCGCGACCGGCGCAGGGTGCGTAATCATCTCAACTCGGTGCATGCCATGGCGCTGGCCAACCTCGCCGAACTGGCCACCGGCCTGGCCTTGATGAACAGCCTGCCGGATGGGGCGCGCGGCATCCTGGCCGGCTTCAGTATCGACTACCTGAAAAAGGCGCGTGGCCAACTGACCGCCACCTGCCACTGTGACATCCCGCCAGGCATCGACGAACACGAATACACCCTGACCGGCGAAATCCGCAACACCGACGGTGAGGTGGTTGCGCTTGCCCGGGCACGCTGGCTGGTCGGACCGGAAAAGCACGCTTGAGTCAGGGCCCGCTGCTGACCAAGATACTGGGTATCGAGGTGCCGTTGATCTGCGGTGCCATGTATCCCTGCTCGAACCCCGAACTGGTTGCGGCAGTGTCCGAGGCCGGTGGTATCGGCATCGTGCAACCGCTGAGTCTCAGCTATGTGCATGGCTATGACTTTCGCGAGGGCCTGCGCTATATCCGTTCGCTGACCGACAAACCGATTGGCGTGAACCTGATTATCGAACGCAGCTCGAAGAAATATCTCGAGCGGGTGTATGCGTGGCTGGACATTGCGCTGGAAGAGGGTGTCCCGTTTCTGGTCACGGCCCTGGGCAAGCCGGACCGGGTCGTCAGGCAGGCACAGACCACCGGTGTCACGGTCTACCATGATGTGACCAACCGGCTGTTCGCAGAGAAGGCACTGGATGCCGGCGTAGACGGGTTCATCTGTGTCAACAACCGCGCCGGCGGTCATGCCGGGCGGTTGTCGGGGGCGCAATTACTCGACGAGCTTGGGCCGTTGGGCAAGCCGCTGGTCTGCGCCGGGGGTATCGGCACACCCGAAGATTTCGCTGCCGCCATCGCTTCCGGCTATGCCGGCGTGCAGCTGGGGACGCGTTTCATCGCCACCGACGAGTGCACCGCGAACGACCACTACAAGCAGGCCATCCTCACGGCCGGCGCCGATGATATCGTGCTGTCCGAGAAGATCACCGGCGTACCGGTGTCGATTATCCGCACCCCGTTTATTGCACGCATGGGGGTCAGGGCCGGGCCACTGGCAAAGTGGCTGTTGCGTGGCCGCCGCACGCGGCACTGGATGCGCACGTTTTATTCATTACAGTCTGTATGGAAACTCAAGCGCGCTGCCCTGCGCGGCATGGGTTATCGTGACATCTACCAGGCAGGTAAAAGTGTCGACGGCATCCACGCCATTCAGCCTGCGGCTGAAGTGGTGCGTCAGTATGCGGCGGCGTTGCGGGTGATAGATCTCAGGTAGTTTTCGCTGCAATAGGGTCTATACTCTGGGTGATAACTACCCCCGGAGGATGACCATGAGTGCTGTTGTGAGACGCGTCGACACAGACACCGTGGCCTGCGTGGTCTGCCTGCGGGAACTCCCGAATTCACAGGCCGGTATCGTCGAGTTCGATGACGATTTAATGTATTTCTGTAGCCTGGACTGTTACCGGCAATGGCGCGAGTCGCAGAACGGCATGACGTATTGAGACGGCTTCAATACTCCGGCGTCTCCTGTAAATCACGCAGATAACGAAACAGCCGCCGCGACGCCCCCGGCGGCTGGCCGTGCGCCTGTTCGCTGCGTGCCTGACGCACCAGCTTGCGCAGGTGCTGCCGGTCGGTTAACGGGAAGTGTGCCAGCACCTCGGGCAGGGCAGCATCGCCCTCGAGCAACAGTCTCTCGCGCAGTGTTTCCAGCAGGTGGAACTCACGGGTGGAGGTCTGGTGCTGGTGTTCACGCGCCGCGACGATTGCCGCGACGGGTGCCGGATCGATCTCCTTCATGAGCTTGCCGACGTAAGACAGCTGGCGCTTGCGTGCGCTGTTGGAGGTGATCTTTTTTGCCGTCAGCAGTGCCTCCAGCAATTTCTCCGGCAGGTCGAGCTGGCGCAGGCTGTCATCACTGAAATCGAGCAGCTTCAGGCCGAGATCCTTCAGCGCCTGCAGTTCGCGCTTGCGTTGCGACTTGCTGATCTCTGCCGCGTCGTCATAGTCCATGGTAAAGACAGGATAACGTGTTACCAGGCATTTGTCCGGGTACGGGGCGCCCGGTAGAATCCCCCCACCACATACACGGAGCCGATATGGGTGACTTAGAGAAGAGCGATACAGGCGCGCCGCTGCCGGACCCGTCCCGGTTCGAGGGCATGGTGCAGGACATCATCCGCCAGGCTCAGGCGAAAGGGGCGGATGAGGTGGAGGCCGGTGTCAACCTCGATACCGGCCTGTCGGTCACGGTGCGGCTGGGCGAGACCGAAACGCTGGAATACAACCGCGACCGCGTGCTTGGCCTCACGGTGTACTTCGACAAGTGCAAGGGCTCGGCCTCGACCGCGGATTTCTCACCGGAAGGGATTGCGGCGACGGTGGGCGCAGCCTGCGATATCGCCCGCTACACCAGCCGCGATGAATTTGCCGGGCTGGCGGATCCCGGGCGACTGGCCACGGTGATCCCGGACCTCGATCTGTATCACCCCTGGGACCTGGATGCCGGGCAGGCCATCGAGCTGGCGACGGAGTGCGAGGGGGCGGCACGCGCGGTCGATGCACGGATCGACAATTCCGAAGGGGGTACGGTGTCGAGTTACGTCAGTCTGCGCGTGAAGGGCAACAGCAACGGTTTCCTCGGTGCGTACAGGTCCAGCTATCACAGCTACAGTTGCGCGGTGGTCGGGCGGCAGGGCGACGAAATGCAGCGCGACTACTGGTCGGATTCGGCGCGCGACAGTCATGATCTGCCGGCACCGGCAACGATCGGGCGCCAGGCCGGTGAACGCACCCTGCGTCGCCTGGGTACGCGACGGCTGTCGACCCGGCAGGCGCCGGTCATCATTGCGGCCGAGACTGCCGGCAGCCTGTTCCGCAATTTCATCCAGGCGATCAGCGGCAGTGCCCTGTATCGCAAGTCGACCTTCCTGCTTGACCACCTCGGCAAGCCGGTCTTCCCGGAATTCATGCACATCCACGAAGAGCCACTGTTGCCGAAGGGACTGGGCAGTGCACCCTACGATGCCGAGGGCGTAGTGACCACGCCGCGTGACATTGTCACCAGTGGCATCCTGCAGGGCTATGTGCTGAACTCCTACGCGGCGCGCAAGCTGGGCATGGAAACCACGGGTAATGCCGGCGGTGTGCGCAACCTCACCATCGACCCCGGTGACAAGGACCTGCCGGCCCTGTTACAGGCCATGGATACCGGTCTGCTGATCACCGAGTTCATCGGCTTCGGCGTGAATATTCTCACTGGCGATTACTCGCGCGGTGCAGCCGGTTTCTGGGTGGAGAACGGCGAGATCCAGTACCCGGTGGACGAGATCACGGTGGCCGGTAACCTGCGTGCCATCTTCATGGGCATCATTGAGGTCGGGCGCGATGTCGATGCCCGTGGCAACATCCGTACCGGCTCGGTGCTGGTCGAGAACATGATGATTGCCGGTGCCTGACGATAACGAAACATGGCCAGTGTTGCGCGGCGGGGGAATGCGCGCACTGGGCCGGGTTTAGTCCGCAGCAGGCGGCAGAGCGAATGCTGTCAGAACACGTACATCTCTGCTATATACGTAATATGCACTCTGATGGTTTATTTCCGGGATGTTCAGTCGGTCATGATCACTAACCTTCCGTGCACAGCCGGCATGTTGCTGGGCAGCTGCCTGTTTGCAACAGTGGCAGGGGCCGATTATCCAGAGCGGGACGAGGTTATCCAGCAACCGTTGCCCGCGCGGTTTTCCGTCTGTTTTGATCATTCCTGCACCACGGTCGTCACGGCTTCACTGAATGACGCGGAGTGGCGCCGCGCGACGGCACCGTTTAACGGCAGCCTGACTTCTGCAGAACAGGAACGCGCGGTGATTGCGCGCTCGATCGCCATCTTCGAGGAGATCATTGGCGGGCATTTCGGCACCTCCGCCGACCGGGGCAGGAACCTGGCGGGCATGTTCCGGCAGGGACAACTCGACTGTATAGATGAAGCAACCAATACCACCACGTATTTGCGCATGCTGGAGCAGGCCGGTCTGCTCGGTTTTCACCGTGTAGAAGACACCTCGACGCGATTTGGCCTGTTTGCGGGCATGCCGCACACCACGGCCGTGATCAGGGCAACTGCCAGCGGTCGGCGCTTTGCTGTGGACTCCTGGTTTTTTGACAACGGACAGCCGCCCTATATCGTGATGCTCAGGGACTGGAAGGCCGGCAGGGATCCGGACTGACGGTTGCGGGCCTGCCGCCTTTGCGGTCAATACCCGCTGGCCGGCAAGCTGCATGACCTGTTTATGGGCATCAATGCGGTCGGCAGCGATGTCCTTGTCCGCGGCAACAGCCGCACCGGCCCGGTGCCGATCGATAACATGCTGATTGCCGGGTTCTGACGCCGGTCAGATGACGGGCAGCCGGGCCCGGGGGATGACCGATTGACCTGTTGCCGGCATTGCGTTTAGTCTACTTGCACAATGCCAGCATGCTCGCAGCACCTCAATAATAACCGGCCGGTGTCGACCTTCAGATGACCTACTGTCTCGGTATTTCCCTCAAGGCCGGCCTGATCCGCGGAATGATATCAAACGGCCAGGCGCGGTCGATATTCTCTCCCTCGCTGTCGACCGTGAAGGTGACCCCCTTGTCGATGATTGCCAGTTCGGCATCGACCTTGCGCTGCTGCAACTCCTCGTCCGAGAGTGAGCGCAGCCAGGCCGTCAGGTTCCGGGCCGGCGCACGCGCATAGCCCGGGGTGCTGATGAGTTCGTCATAGCACTCTTTTGGGTCATATTTTTTCCAGTCGATCGTCATTGCACCAACATAGGGCAAGTAGGGGCGAAATTCCCCTGTTTATATACTTATATGCTGTTAGCAGCAATTACCGTGCCGTTGCCTGATGATGCACCAGGGAGGGTCAACAGGACAGCCGGTACGAAGACCATTCGCCCGGGAGCTTGCCGAAACGATGAGGATGAATCGCGCCGCTGCGGGTCGTTATGCACCAGGCTGTCACAGCAGGAAAATCGTACCCAGCCCCAGAAACACCGTAAAGCCGATCACGTCGGTGACGGTGGTGAGGATCACCGAGCCGGCCAGTGCCGGGTCGATGTTGAGGTGCCGGAGTATGAAGGGGATCGACAGTCCGGCCAGAGCCGCAAACATCAGGTTGATGATGAGCGCGGCGGCAATGATGAGACCGATGTCCTGGTTACTGAACCACAGCGCAGAGATGACGGCGACCACCAGTGCCCAGCCGGTGCCGTTGAGTATTGCCACGGCGAGTTCCTTGTACATCAGCCAGCGCGCGTTGCTGCTGCCGATCTGGCCGAGTGCGAGACCGCGAATGACGATGATAAGCGTCTGGCTGCCGGCAATACCGCCCATGCTGGCGACGATCGGCATCAGCACGGCCAGTGCCACCACCTGCTCCAGCGTGGCCTGGAAGTTACCGATGACCCAGGAGGCGAGCAGGGCGGTGAACAGGTTGATGCCCAGCCACAATGCGCGCCGGCGGGCGCTTTTCATCACCGGGGCGAAGATGTCGTCTTCTTCGTCGAGACCGGCCATGCTTAGCAGTGAATGGTCGGCGTCCTCGCGGATCACGTCGACCACGTCATCGATGGTGATGCGGCCAAGCAGCCTGTTGTCCTCGCTGACCACGGGTGCCGAGACCAGGTCGTAGTGCTCGAACTGCTTGGCGACCTCGACATCCGTCTGGGTGGCCGGGATAGCCCGGATGTCACGGTCCATGACGGCGGCGACGATTTGTTCGGGTTCGTTGGTCAGTAACTGCGTCAGTTCCAGCGCGCCCCGGTAGCAGTCATTGCGGTCGACCACAAACAGCATATCGGTATTGCGCGGCAGGTCTCCGCGCATACGCAGGTAGCGCATCACGACATCCAGCGTGACGTCGGCACGAACTGTCACCACATCCACATTCATCAGGCCGCCGGCGGAGTCTTCCGGGTAGTGCAGCATGGCCTCCAGGCGCTGGCGGTCCTGGTTGTCCATGGCGCGCAGCACTTCCTGGATGACCGCGCCCGGCAGATCCATAATGATATCGGCCAGGTCGTCCGCATCCAGGCCCTCGGTAGCGGCGACCAGATCATGGGTCTCCATCTCGTCGATGAGCCCGGCACGGACCTCGTCGTTGACCTGGGTGAGAACCTCGCCATGGTCATCGGGGTCGACCAGTTCCCAGAGAATCTCGCGTGGGCCGTGCGGGAAAGACTCCAGCAGATCGGCGATTTCGGAGCCATGCAGGTTGACCAGCAGGTGTCGGATCTGGTCCGCGGCACCGCTATCAAGCGCCTGCCAGAGGTGCTCGAGGCGGCTTTCGGTCGTGTTGGTGGTGGCTGGCTCGGTCATGTCTGCGTACTGTCTGTGCCGGCCGGCAACAGGCCAGTCAGCAATGCAGTACGCAGTGTAGCAGCATGACCCTTATTCAGTAAGATTGCTGTTCAGTGAGTCGACGCGTGCCGGGATCTGTTCGGATCTGGTCTTGTACAGCAATTCATCGACCAGCGGGGTCAGTGCTGCAATGCTGCTGTTGTTGATGACGTGTTTCACTTCCTGCAGGGTCGTGTGGTGCATGCTGAATTCATTCAGACCCATGCCAAGCAACAGACGTGTATAGCGTGAATCACCTGCCATCTCGCCACACATGGCGACGGGAATGCCGGCCTGCTTGCCGGCATCGATGGTCATTTTGATCAGGCGCAGCACGGCCGGGTGCAGTGGGTCATACAGATAGTTGACCTCGTCGTCCACCCGGTCGATCGCCAGCGTGTACTGAATCAGGTCATTGGTACCGATCGACAGGAAATCGAGATGGGCCGCAAATTCGCCCGCCGACAGTGCCGCCGCCGGGACTTCGATCATGGCACCTATCTGCATGTCCGGCGCAAAGGCGTGGGACTCCCGCTGCAGTACATTGCGCAGATCGTTGACCAGGGCCAGGACCTGGTGCAGTTCGCGGGTCGTCGACAGCATCGGCACCATCATGCGCACCGGTCCGTGTGCCGAGGCCCGCAGTATGGCGCGCAACTGTGGCCGAAACAGTGACAGATTCTTCAGGCACAGTCGCACCGCGCGCATGCCCAGGGCCGGATTGTTGCAACGAATGAGATCGATACCAGTTTGCTTGTCGGCGCCGATGTCGAGCGTGCGGATGGTCAGTGGCTGGCCGTTCAGGGCATCGAGGACCTGTACGTAGCAGTTGAACTGTTCTTCCTCGTCGGGCGGCTCCTGCCGGTTCATGAACAGGAACTCGGTGCGGTACAGGCCGACACCGCTGGCGTTTTCCAGGCTGGCGACCTGTACATCCTCGGGCAGTTCGATGTTGGCCATCAGTGTCACCGGGACGCCGTCCTGCGTGACGGCCGGTTCCCCGGCAAGGCGGGCCAGCCGGGCGCGACGCCGTACCTCCTCGTCCTGGCGCCTGCGGTACCAGGCGAGTGTCTGTTCGTCTGGATCGGCGATGACAACGCCCTGCAGCCCGTCGAGGATAATGGTCTCGCCGTCACGAATCCACGTCTGGATGCCGTGTGCGCCCACTACAGCGGGGGTCTGCATGCTGCGTGAGAGGATCGCAGTGTGCGACAGCGGACCACCGAATTCGGTGGCGAAGGCGGCAATACCCAAATGGGCGAGCAGCACTGTTTCAGCCGGCATCAGGTCATCGGCGAGGATAATGGCATCCTGCAGGTTAATGCCATCGCCGGCCGCATCCTCGCTGCCGGTTTCCAGCAGGATGCGCTGGATACGGTTGATGACATGGTCGATGTCATCCTTGCGTGTCCGCAGATAGGGATCGTCCATCTGTTCGAACACATCGACCAGGGCATCTCGCTGCAGTTTCAGTGCCCATTCCGCGTTACAGCCCTGCGTACGCATGACATGGATGGGCACGTCCACCAGCGCTGCATCGTCCAGCATCAGCAGGTGCGTGTCGATGAAGGATTCAATATTGATGCTGGTGCCGGCAGGAATGTTGTCACGGATGGAATTCAACTGCTGGCGTGCCATGTCCACGGCCGCGAGGAACCGGGCAATCTCGTCTTCCAGGTGCTGGCTGGGAATCGCGCTTTCCAGTACCTCGATGCTGCCGCGTACAATGGTATGCGCCTTGCCGATGGCAATACCGCGGGATACGCCGATACCGGATAGCGACAGGCTCATGGTAAATGCCTCGCTGTGCCCCGGGTGCTTATGCTGGCCTCCCGTGCTACTCGTTCTCGCCGAATCGTTCGGCGATCATCGCCTCGAGCTTGTCGGCAGCAGCGAGTTCATCGCTGCCATCTGTGATGATGACAAGTTCGGTCCCGCGCGAGGCGGCGAGCATCATAACGCCCATGATGCTTTTGCCGTTAACTTTCTGGCCATCTTTCACCAGCTCGACCTCGCAGGAAAAAGAGGCGGCGGCGGTGACCAGCTTGGCCGCAGCGCGCGCATGCAGGCCAAGCCGGTTGACAATGGTGACGGGACGTTCGTGCATGCTCAGGATGCCTGCCTGCGACTCGACACGATGACGCCGTTGTGTGCGCCCTCGACCGCAATTTCACCCAGTTTGTCGAGCTCGGCCTCCGGGTAATTGAGAATTCGCAACAGCATCGGCACGCTGACGCCGGAGATAACGCACACGTTGTAGCGCTCGAGCAGGCGTGTTGCTATGTTGCTGGGCGTGCTGCCGTACAGGTCTGTCATGACCAGCACGCCGTGACCCTGATCAAGGGCCTCGCAGGCAGCGCAGGCCGCTTCATACTCGGTGTCGGGATTGCAGTCGCCGCCGACGCTGATGGCCCCGGTTTGCAGCGGGCATTGACTCATGATCATGGTGACGGTGTCGAGTATGTCCTGCCCGAGTGTGCCGTGAGTGATCAATAAAATACCTATGCTCATTCCAGTTCCCTGTGCAGCGTTACAACATCACCGTACACCTTGTCTATTTGTTTCGCCAGCCTGTCGACCAGGTAGACCGAGCGGTGCTGGCCACCGGTACAGCCGATAGCGATAGTCAGGTAACTCCGGTTGTCTGCCTTGAACAGGGGAATCCAGCGACCCAGGAATTCCTCCAGCTGGGTATAGTAGTCATGGACGATTGCCTGTTGTTCAAGATAGTCAACGACGTCCTTGTCAAGCCCGGTCTGGCTGCGCAAGTCCGGCTCCCAGTGCGGGTTGGGCAGGCAGCGTGCATCAAACACGAAGTCCACATCGGCAGGTATGCCATGCTTGTAACCGAATGAGCGCAGCAGCAGGGAAAATCCAGTGGCATCGCGGCGGCCGACATTGTCCATCACCATTTTGCGCAGCTGGTGGACATTCGTACGACTGGTGTCGATGAACAGGTCGGCATTGTCCATGATGGGCTCAAGCAGTTCGCGTTCGAGGGTAATGGCGTCGGCCAGCGATGTTTCCCTGTCGGACAGCGGGTGCTTGCGGCGTGTCTCACTGAACCGCTTCAGCAGTGTAGCGTCATCTGCCTGCAGAAAAAGTATCTTGCAGGCAATACTGTCGGCGCGCAGTTCCCCGAGAATTTCCGGGAAGCGTGCCAACTGGTCTGCGCGGTTGCGCACATCGATACACGTGGCGACGTTGCTGATGCGGCTGAGATGCTGACCATGAATCTCGTTGGCGAGCGAGCTGAGCATACCCACGGGCAGGTTATCGATGCAGTAGAAATCGAGATCTTCCAGGGCATGCAGCGCGACACTCTTGCCGGAGCCGGAGAGGCCGCTGATGATGACCATGCTCATGGCAAGGCCTGTTCCAGCCGGCGTTTCTGACGTTCGATAAAGGCTTCGCTGGCGTCATATCCCTTGGAGATGAGGATATGGTTGCGTACCGCGGCCTCCAGCAGAACTGCGAGGTTGCGGCCGGGGCCTACCGGCAGGGTGACTTCGGGTATGTCGACGTTCTGTATCATGCGCATGTGTCGGCTGCCATGCAGACGGTCAATCTCCGTGAGCTGCTCGCTTTCCTTCAGTACGATGATCAGGCGCAGGTTGCGGTTCTGCTTGATCGCGCTGGCGCCGAACATGGAGCGCACGTTCAGAATACCGAGGCCGCGCACCTCGAGAAAATCACGCAGCATTTCCGGGCAGGTGCCGTTGAGTGTGTCCGGTGCGGTTCGGGTGAACTCGGGTGCGTCATCGGCGATCAGCCGGTGTCCACGCGTCAGGAGTTCGAGTGCCACTTCGCTCTTGCCGATACTCGAGTCTCCGGTAATCAGGACGCCGGTGCCCATGACTTCCATGAATACGCCATGCAGGGTGATGTTCTCGGCAAAATAGCTGGTCAGGTAATGATGCAGTATCTCGATGGCGTCTTCGCTCTGCGCGCTGGCTGACAGTATCGGAGTGGCACGCTCCCGGGCCGCGCTGCAGAGGTATTCCGGTGCCCCCAGGTTGCGGGTGACAATAACCAGACGTGAGGTGTCTGAAAACAGCTGGTTGATGGCGTCATTGCGGGAATTCTTTTTCAGGTTGTCCAGATAGTCCAGCTCCTTGGTTCCCAGGATCTGTATGCGATGCTGGCTGATCAGGTTCAGGTGTCCGACCAGTGAGGTTTCGGTACTGTCATCCTCACTGGAGTGTATCGGGTTGTCCTGCAGTTCCTTGCCGCTGATCCACCTTAGTCCAAGCTTGTGCTGCAGGGCAGCAAACAGCGTTTTCGTATCCAGGGTGGTGGTCATGCTGAAATTTGCTGGCTATCCCATTGAGTCAGCAGGTCTAGCAGGCACTTGTCCGACTGGCACTTGCGCAAGTTGCTGCACATGTCGGGATCACTGAAGATCTCGGCTATCGTGGACAGAACCTGCAGAT
Organism: Gammaproteobacteria bacterium; assembly: GCA_049665685.1. Lineage (GTDB taxonomy): Bacteria > Pseudomonadota > Gammaproteobacteria > UBA9214 > UBA9214 > UBA9214. The sequence continues at coordinate 775 of JBATGJ010000285.1, read as the reverse complement.
GCTCCTCGGTCGAGTCTTCGGGCACCAGAAGCGAGAAAACCAGGTCGACTGGTAGCCCATCGGTGGCATCAAAGTCTACCGGCGGATCGACGCGGACAAACGCACAGACCGGTTCACGCAGGGCGGCCAGCCGGCCATGTGGCAGCGCCACACCCTTGCCGAGACCGGTACTGCCGAGTTTTTCCCGATTGATCAGCGAGTCGAAGATTCCCAGCTGGGGCAGATTCTGGGCGCTGCTGCCGAGTAGCTCGGCGAGCAGTTCGAGCAGCCGCTTCTTGCTGGCGATGTCATCCCGACAGACGACCCGGTCAGGTGTAAGTAAACTGGTGATGTTCATGGCAGGTTTATGGTAAAAGAACGTGCAACAGGCCAGCGGCCCGTTGCACGTTCATGGTTAAAGGTCACGGGCAATCGAGCCCTCGCTGCGGTGATGATCGGTCATATTTTCCTTCTGTTTCTTCACCTGCCGCTCCAGTTTGTCGGTCATGGCATCGATGGCTGCATACATGTCTTCCTGTACGGAGTCGGCGAACAGGTTGCCGCCGTTGATATGCAGGGTGGCCTCCGCCTTGTGGCGCAGCTTCTCGACGCTCAACACGATGTGGATGTTCTGGACGATGTCGAAATGACGTTCCAGGCGCTCCATCTTGGTATTAACATAGTTGCGCAGGGGGTCAGTCAGATCAACGTGGTTGCCGGTCAGGTTTATTTGCATGGGGACGCTCCTGTTTGCTGGCCTATGCCAGTCGTTTTCGTTCGTTTGAGGGTGAAATAG
>JBATGJ010000284.1:0-24522 GCA_049665685.1 Gammaproteobacteria bacterium | reverse complement strand
AGATAGAGTAACGCATGGAGCAGTTACCGAGAGAACACAGAGAAAACCAAAAACAAAGCCACCGAGAACACAGAGTTATTATGACTAGTTCGTACGAATGCTGTAGTTCTGGGCTAGATTATGATGTTCCTGGCACACCCCGGCTGGTGAAAGGAGTGAACCCTGCAGAATACCTGTAACTTTGCAGGCCAATCGGCTTCAGTAGTGAACGTAAAATACAGTTCGTCTCAATAATAATTTTCTCTGTGCCCTCGGTGGCTTTGCTTTCTCTGTGTTCTCTGTGTCTTCGCATCTCAACATTGGGTAATTTTCTGGTATCTTCATCCCATGTCCAACGCCGAATTCTCCAAACGCGATCTCTCCGTCCTCTGGCACCCCTGCACACAGATGAAAGACCACGAGTGGTTGCCGCTCATCCCGATCAAATCCGGCAAGGGTGCATGGCTGGAAGACTTCGAGGGTAACCGTTATCTCGATGCCATCAGTTCTTGGTGGGTTAACCTGTTCGGGCATGCCAACTCGCGTATTAATGCGGCGCTTGCACAGCAGATGGAGACACTTGAACACGTCCTGCTTGCAGGCTTCACACATGAACCTGTCATCGAACTTTCCGAACGCCTTGTAGAGATTACGCCGCCCGGCCTGGAACGCTGCTTCTATGCCGATAACGGCTCGTCGGCCGTCGAGGTGGCGCTGAAGATGAGCTTCCATACCTGGCTGAACCAGGGGAAACCCGGCAAGACGAAATTCGTCACGCTACAAAACAGCTATCACGGCGAGACTTTGGGCGCGCTGGCCGTTGGGAATGTGGAATTATACAAACAAACCTATAAACCGCTGTTGATGGATACCATCACCGTACCCTCGCCGGACTGCTACCTGCGCGAAGGCGGCGAGAGCTGGCGTGATTACAGCCTCCGCCAGTTCGAACACATGGAGTCGGTACTGCGGCGACAGGCCGATGAGATCTGCGCGGTAATCATCGAACCCCTGGTGCAATGCGCAGGCAATATGCGCATGTATCACCCGGTCTACCTGGAGCGTCTGCGGGCTGCCTGCAGCAAGTATGATGTGCATCTAATCGCCGACGAGATCGCAGTCGGTTTTGGCCGTACCGGCACCCTGTTTGCCTGTGAACAGGCCGGTATCACCCCCGATTTTTTGTGTCTGTCCAAGGGACTGACCGGCGGTTACCTGCCATTGTCCGTGGTCTTGACACGCAACAGTATTTACGACTGTTTCTACGACGATTACACGAACCTGACCGCCTTCCTGCACTCGCACAGCTATACTGGCAACCCGCTGGGCTGCCGGGCCGCGCTGGCGACACTGGATATATTCAACGATGACAATGTCATCGAGAACAACGTCAGCCTGTCGAAAACCATGCAGGCGGCCACCGCCGATCTCGCCGATCACCCGCATGTTGCCGAGGTCAGGCAGACCGGGATGATCCTCGCGATCGAAATGGTCCGGAACAAGGTCACATGCGAGCCGTGGCCATGGCAGGAACGTCGCGGACTGAAGGTATATCAGCACGCGCTGCAGCGCGGTGTATTATTACGTCCACTTGGCAATGTCATTTACTTTATGCCGCCCTATGTCGTCACGCCCGACGAAATTATGCTGCTGGCGGAAGTCGCACGCGAGGGGATCGACCTTGCGACCAGAGATTGAACGCGCCAATGCGAATCCCGCGTGTATATACCCAACAGGCCCTCGCCAGTGGCACAACTGTTACTGTTACCGGCCAGGCGGCACGCCATATCACACAGGTGCTGCGCCTGCGTGCCGGCGCGATACTGCGCGTATTTAATGGCGAGGGGAAGGAGTATTCCGCCACGTTCATACGCGCGGGTCGCACCGAGATAACACTCGATATCGGCACACCGGTCGACACCCTGCCGGAACCTGGCCTGTTTATCCGCCTGGCACAGGGAATTGCGCGCAATGATCGTATGGACCTGATCCTGCAGAAGGCAGTGGAACTCGGTACCAGCGAAATTCAACCGCTGTGGATGCAGCGCAGCCAGGCGCATGTACGCGGGGACCGGCTGGAGAAACGTATTCGTCACTGGCACAGTGTGGTCGCAAGTGCCTGCGAGCAATGCGGCCGGGCAACCCTGCCGGCGCTGCTAACACCGGCATCCTTTCCTGACTGGATTGCCCGCAACGCCGACGACGTTATGCGGCTCATGTTACAGCCGGACAGCACCCGCGTTCTCGCCGATCTGGAACAGCCGGCCGGCACCATCACACTACTGGTCGGCCCGGAAGGCGGCATGAATTCCGAAGAACGCACGCTGGCAACCGCGGCCGGTTATATCGGCCTGCGGCTGGGTGCAAGGATACTGAGAACGGAGACAGCCGCACTGGCGGCGCTGTCAGGGATACAGACCCTGTGGGGTGATTTTCGCTAGCTTGAATGCTATCGCGAGTTTAGGGAAGCTCTGATTTAGTAGTCATTGCGAGGAACAAAGTGACGAAGCAATCTCCAGGTAACTGATTCCATCGTATGAGATTGCCACGCTTCGCTCGCAATGACGGGAATGCCTCAATAAATCAGAGCTTCCCTAGATAAATTCTTTCAGGCAGCCTGTTCCAGCTGCGCCTCGACCATACCCTGCAGGTGGTCAAGATCCGGGATGATGGCCTCTTCGTTGCCGATGCGCACCATGCACTGCAGGCCTTCTTCCTCGAAGTCCGAGTATTCTTCCGGTGTATCGTAGCCGAACTGGATCAGGCCCGGCAGGCCGGCGGTAACAATTGCGTAGTTCTGCACCTTGCTGTCTTGCCGCACGGAATTGACAATCATCAGGCGCGAGAATACCGGGTTCGACGGCACCCTGATTCCACACAGCACTTCCAGCGATATGACCATGATATCCTCACCTTGCCATTTTACCGTGCCGAGTAACCACTCCGGCATATCCGGCAATGCCTCCGGGACACGGTAACTGCTGATCTCGGCAACTGCCATATTCGGCAATAGCAGGTTCATCCCCCTGAGCGGGACCCATAAACTGCGTATCTTTTCCTGGCTCATTTCCACTATCCGGTCCTCTTGTTGCACTGCATGCTCAGGTCGCCGTGATCACTTCCGTCACACCGATAATTTCATGAATCGAGTTAAGCAGGTCCGATTCCTGGTATGGCTTGCCGAGATAATGCTGCACACCGATCTGTTTGGCCCGCTCACGATGCTTGTCACCGGTACGCGAAGTAATCATGATGATAGGAACATGTCTGAGGTTGTCATCGTTGCGCATGTGTGTGGCCAGCTCGAAACCGTCCATGCGTGGCATTTCGATATCCAGCAACATGATATCCGGCACGCTTTCCTGCAGCATGCCCATGGCGTCCACACCATCCTTGGCGGTCACGACCTTATAGCCGTTGCGCTCCAGCAGGCGTGCGGTTACCTTGCGGACGGTAATTGAGTCATCGACCACCATAACGACCAGCTCGTCATCGCTCTGCGCCGATCGTGCGGTACCTGTCGCGGTCTGTACGCTCGCCTCACGGCGCGAAACCGCCACCATGTCCAGTATCATGACCACGCGCCCGTCACCAAGAATGGTTGCACCCGAGATACTGTCTACCAGACTGAGTTGTGGCCCGACGGGTTTGATGACGACTTCACGGATGCCCTGTAATGACTCGACATGGAAACCTATGCGTTTCTCACCCGCACGTACCAGCAGTACCGGCACCTGTTCCCGCTCCCCCGGCATGATCATGCCACCGGTCTCAAGCAGGCTGCCGAGGTGTTTCAGGCGATATTCATTACCGCCATATTCAAACAGTTGCTGCCCGTCACCGTAGCAATCCCTGAGTTCCTCGGGATAGAAGCGCACCACGCCCTCGACGCTGGCGAGAGGCACGCAGAATGTTTCATCACCGGCGGTCACCAGCATGCCCTGGTTGATGGCAAGCGTATATGGCAGGCGCACGATAAACGTTGTGCCCTGGCCGGGCGCGGACTCGATATGCAGCGAACCGCCGAGTTGCTTGACCTCGCTGTTCACCACGTCCAGGCCGACACCACGTCCGGATATCTGTGTGACTTCGCTGGCAGTACTGAATCCGGTTTGCAGCACGAACTGGATCACGTCATCGTCAGACAGACTCGCGCCCTGGGAAATCAGTTCCCGTTCGATGGCACGGGAGCGGATGGCATCGATATCCATGCCGGCGCCGTCATCGGTGATACGCAGCACGATTTCCGATCCGTCACGCTCGAACTCGATGTCGATCTTGCCGGAAACCGGCTTGCCTGACTCCTTGCGAACTTGCGGCACCTCGATACCATGCGCAACCGAGTTTCTAAGCATGTGCTCAAGCGGTGCAATGATACGCTCCAGCACTGCACGATCCATTTCACCGTCTTCACCGAGCAGATTGACTTCGACCTTCTTGTCGAGCTGACGGGCGGATTGACGTGCAATCCTGCGCAGGCGTGGTGACAGGCTAACGAACGGGATCATGCGAGTGCGAATCAGGTTGTCCTGCAGTTCGGTACTGACGCGTGACTGCTGCAGCAACAGCGTTTCTGATTCGCGCGTCGTGTTCTCCATCAGTTCCTGCAGGCTGCGCAAGTCACTGATACTTTCCATCAGTGCGCGCGACAGCTGCTGCAGGTTGGAATAGCGATCCAGTTCCAGCGGATCGAAATCCTGGTTACGCGCATCGGACTCCTGCTCATAGCGATACAGGATCTGTGCCTCGTTCTCCATTTCCAGCTTGCGCAACTGGTCACGCAGACGCTTGATGGTCTGGTCGAGCTCGGCAAGGTTGAAGCGATAATCGCTGATCTGCTTCTCCATGCGGGCACGGAAGATGTTGATCTCGCCGGCATGGTTGACCATGTTGTCCAGCGCATCAGACTGGACCTTGACCTGTTCGCCACGCGTTTTTGTCTGCTGTTCGCGATCAATGACCAGACGCGGCGGCGCAACCTTGCGCCCGCGCGGACGGACCGGGGCCGGATGATCTTCCTCCGGAGTATCCTCCACTAACAAAACGGATTCCGCTTCAGGCTGCACCTCGACAGGTACGCCTTCTTCATCCGCCATAGCCGCAGCCGCGTCAGTCTCGACTGCCGTCGAGGGCTCCGTCAGAGCACTGTCCACGGGCTCGACACTTTCAGTTTCAGCCGGCACTTCAACAGGTGCTGCCTCTTCATCCGCCATAGCCGCAGGCATGCTGGCCTCAACTGCCGGCGAGGGCTCCGTCAGAGCACTGTCCACGGGCTCAACACTTTCAGTTTCAGATGACAGTTCGACAGGAATGGTATCATCAGCTTCCACAACGGCGGATGGCATCTCCTCAACCACCGACGTGGTGTCGGGCTCTGTTGCCGTTGCAGTCCCTGCTACTGTTATGGGTAACTCGTCACCGTTGCTAATGGCCTGCAATACTGTTTCCAACTCGCTTGCAGGCGGAACGGGTTGACGGTTCTTCACCAGGTCCAGCATATCCGCCAGACGGTCATGTGAATCGTCGAGCAAGCCAAACAGATCTGGCGAGAGTTGCACCCTGTCTTCGGCAATTTCCGTCATGAGCGATTCCACCGCATGACTGAGATTGCCGATATTCGCCAGATCCACCATGCGCGCACCACCCTTCAGGGTGTGCAGTTGACGCTGGAATTCCGCCATCAGACCGCGATCGTCAGGCTCATCCGACCAGCCACGCAGGGTGGCCTCGCTGGCATCCATGATTTCGGTTGCTTCCTCGACGAAAATATCGAACAGTGCCGGCTCCACCTCGGCATAGGGATCATCCTGCGGGCTGGCCACCACCTCCACCGGCTCAACGGGCGTTTCGGGTTCTGCATATTCCAGTGTTTCAGTGTCTGTAGTCGCCACCTCGGTTGCATCATCTGCAATGGCAGGCTCGCCCGCATCCTCCGGACTCTCCTGTTCATCGGCCGCTGCCACAGCCACCGCTTCGGCAGCCAACCCGTCAACATACTCGTCCTCAGTGCCTGGTTCCTCGACCGGTTCCACGACCGCTTCGGCAATATCTGTAATCCTGTCATCGGTGAACGACAATTCTTCGGCGACCGGTTCCACCTCTGCGTCCGCATCCCATAATTCAACAGGTTGAATGATCACGACCTCCGCAGTCCCGTCCGGGCCGGAAGCGTCTTCTCCAACGGGCTCCGGTGTGATCACGGCCGGTGGTTGATTCTCTACCGGCGGCAATGCTCCGATCCGGGTACAGAGCACATCGAGCACCGTTTCATCGTCAATTGTCTCCGGGAGGGCGTCGACCATGCGAGAAATTTCCCATGCACAGTCGCGCAGTACTTCATACCCGATGGTACCGACCGCCTTACGCTCTTCATAAAGCGCACCGAACCAGGCATAGAGGCCGTCCGCCAGCCGGCTGATAGACATCATCTCGGCCGACTCGGAAATCCCGGACAGGGTATGCAATGCACGATACAGGGAATCGCTCACATAACCTGGTGCTTCAAATAATTCAACCCATTCATTCAACAGGCGCAGATGCTCACGGCATTCAATGGTGAAGATCTCGGGCAGGGACGGTTCTTCTTCCGTCACGTCGTAGTCGGCTGTCTCAACCCCGGCCTCATCCTGCTCCACCACAGACGACGCAACCACCTGTCCACCATTGGCCAGCACGGTGGCCTGCTGCATCATCTCCTGGACATCAACCTCCGGCTCGATGCCGTTACGAACCTGATCCAGCATCTGGGACAGCGTCTCAGGAACCCTGCCCATAAACCTGAACAGGCTGGCGCTTTGCTCGATAATGCCGTCGGTAAGCCTGGTGAATACCAGCTCCACCATCCAGCAGAACTCGCCAATGCGCATGGCCCCGGCCATGCGTCCACTGCCTTTCATGGTGTGAAAACTGCGCTGCAACTCGGCGATGAGATCGGTATTTTCCGGCTGGGTGATCCATGCGGGAACCGATATCGAAATCTTGTCAAACTCTTCGGTCGCCTCTTCGAGGAAGATATCGACAATCTCCTCGTCGGCGCCAGCGTCCAGCACCGGGAAATTCGCCGCAATGACAACCGGCATCTGTTCAACGCCTGGCGGCAAGGCCGCTTCTACGGCAGGCTCCGCCACCCGGCTGTCACCGGTATACGCGGTATCATCCACCGGCGATGCAGATGACTCGGCCAGCGGTGCCGTGGCTGCCGTGGCGTGGGCAGTAGCCCCGGGCTTGCTGAGTGCATTAGCCTGCCGGACAAGATCATTGACATCACCGGGCAAAGTCGTACCGGAATCCTTGACTTGCTCGACCAGTGCAGACAACGCGGCCGGCACCTGTCGCAACAAATTGACCACGTCCTCGCTGACTTCCACCCTCCCGTCAAGCAGGTGATTAACAAGATTTTCCACAGACCATGAGAACTGGCCCGTGGCCATGGCCCCGACCATACGTCCACTACCCTTCATGGTATGCAGGGAACGGCGTATCTCGGTCAGCGCATCCTCATTAACAGGATCATCACACCATGCCGGGATTAATTTGCTTATCTTTTCGAGTTCCTCCGCGGCCTCCTCGTTGAAGATCTCGATAATTTCCGGATCGCCCTGGCTGTTGATCACCTGCAGCGCGGTGATGTCGTCATTGCCGTCACCGGTTCCGGATGATCGGGACGTCTCGTCAGCGGCTTTGCCTGCCAACAACTGACTTGTGACTTCCACTGCGGGAGACTCTACGGATTCCTGCTCCGTTTCTCGCTGCTGTTCCTGTGACTCGATCTCCGGAACCGCATAGCCAAGCTTTTCCAGGCTATCCTCGGCAATCTTCATCGCGCGGCTGCCGTAATCACGGTTCTCGACAAGCTCCTCGACACAATATTCGATGCTGCAGATGGCATCTGCCAGCCTGTCCAGATCTTCTTCGGAAAGTTCACGGTGACCCGCAACGAGCTCCCTGTCGATGAAGGTACGGACCATACTGGTTACTGTCGCAATACGTTCCTGCCCGGCCATTTGCAGGCCACCATGGATACGATTGAGAATGACCGGCACATCAACCAGCAGGTCGAAATCACCACATGAGCGCAGGAACTCGTTGATGGATTCCTTGGCACTTGCCATATCATCCATCACGGCAACAATAATGGCATCCTGACCCTGCCTGAATGTCACATCATCGCCATCGCTGCCGGCCTGCTGATTCTCGATACTTGCACTGATATCTGCGAGTGCGTCCTCGATGGAAACCATGGTGTTGGCCATCTCGGCAAAGTCATCATCCGATGCCTGGCGGGTGCCGGTGGCACATTCGCGCAGAAATTGCTCGTTGTCGGCAACGATCGCGCCCAGCCTGTCCATCCCGATCATGCCAAGCATGTTACCGAGGGCGTGCAGCTCGTCAGCAACGCTTGCCAGCACTTCGGTGTTGGCATGGTCACCTTTCAGATAATCATCCAGCTGCTCCTTGATACGCACCATGTCTTCGCGTGCCGTTCCGGATACAGTCTGCAGCAATTCTTCACTGCAGGTTGGAAGTGCAGCATCGCTGTCGTCTGCTGATGTGAAATGTTCCGGGGGTTTGCCGAGCCCGTAAGTTGACCTGATAGATGCAATACGCGGTGAACTGCCGTTCACTTTATAGATATGAAATAGCAGGTTCTTCAACAGATCATCCGTCAGCACATCGGAGAAAACGGCCTCGCCCTGATCCATGAGGCGCTTGATATGCCGGTCGATCTGGCTAAACAGACGCTTGATGCCCGGCGTAACCTCGAGCGCGCCGTGTTGCAGCAGTTCTGCAATACCACCAGCAACCCACCACAGGCGTGCAACCGGCTCACTGGCGGCGTTCTGCCGCAGGTGGTCGAGTATGTCGACTAGCGGCTGCAAGCCGTTACCATTGTCACCATTCCGATACCATTCAAGCAGACCACCCTGGAAACGGATGCGTGCTGCCCTTGCCAGGGCGGTAACGTCCTGCTGTGGATGCTCCGCCCGCACGTCGAAGACTGAATCCGGCACCCTCACGGACAGGTCCGGAGAAAAAATGGCATCTTCCTCGAGGGGTTGCTCGTCACGGGTTGCACGCAGGCTGTTGACCAGCGGGAACAGGACATCCAGCCGGTCAGAGCGGCCGGCCCGGAGACTGTACAGGTATTCAGGGAGTTCCAGGAACCCCTGCATCAGCAGCTCCAGCGCGGTCTCCGGCTGGTCAATGGAATCCAGCAGCAGATCGGCCAGTACCTCCTCCATTTCACCAGTCAGGAGATCGGCCGACTTCAGATTGACCATCTGCAGTGGACCACGCGCCTCGTGCAGATGGGCAACGCACCCCTGCAGGGATTCCCTGCTCTTGTTGCCGGCGTATTCCTCGAGATGATGCCGCGCCTGTTTCAGGGTTGCGGCCAGTTCCTGGCGAACCCAGCTCAGTGCGTTGTAATCGATTGCTTCTTGCATAATATTTCCTTGCAGACTGCTACCGGCTAACGGTCACGCCTGACGCCTGCGCCAGCCTAGCAGGGTCTGAAATAACGTAACCAAACTGTTGCAATGTGCGGATCATGTCCCCGTGCAGGTCCGGCGGAAATGTTCACCACCGGTTTCCCACTGTCATGACAATGCCTTAATGCGGCAGCTTGAAGCCCGCCACCGAAGTATCGAGATCCTGTGCCAGCCTGGACAGGCCATCAATCGATCGCGATGTTTTCTCGGCACCTTCGGTTGCCTGCGTCGTCAGTTTCTGAATGCCACTCATGGAGGTGGTCAGCTCGGCAGCTGCGATTGCCTGCTCCTGCGCATCGCTGGATATGCTCTGAATCAGCGCAGCGAGCTGGTCAGACACGCTCTCGATCTCTTCAAGCGCGCTACCGGCATCCTCGGCCAGCTGGGCACCGTTGACCACACCCGAGGTGCTCTTCTCCATGGAGATAACCGCCTCATTGGTGTCGGCCTGAATCGTTTTAACCAGGGCTTCGATCTGCTTGGTCGCGTTTGCAGAACGCTCGGCCAGTCGCTGCACTTCGTCTGCAACCACTGCGAAGCCACGGCCTGCCTCACCCGCCATGGCTGCCTGGATGGAGGCGTTCAGTGCGAGAATGTTGGTCTGCTCGGCAATATCATTGATGAGCTCGACGATATCACCGATCTCCTGGGAGCTCTCACCGAGTCGCTTGATTCGTTTCGAGGTCTCCTGGATATGTTCGCGAATCGTGTCCATACCGTCCATCGTACGCTGCACGGCCTCGCCGCCCTTCTTGGCAATTTCCACCGACCGCATGGCCACCTTGGATGACTCGTTAGCGTTCGTGGACACCTCGGACATAGTTATGGACATGTCGGCAATGGACTTGCCCGCCACGTTAATGTCCTCGAACTGCTTCTTGCTGGCGGTCGCCAGCTGTGTCGCAATTTCGTTGGTTTCCTTCACCGAAGTCGACAGCTGGGACGACGTACCGTTGATGGTCTTCACCAGGCCACGAAGCGAATCCACTGTCACGTTAATGGAGTCCGCAATTGCGCCCGTGAAATCTTCGGTCACCGTGGTGCGGACGGTCAGGTCACCCGATGCGAGATCGCCCATCTCGTCCAGCAGCCGCACGATGGCCTCCTGGTTATGCACGTTCTCGCCCTCGGCCAGGTGGCTGCGCTTGCGTGTATTCGTAACGGTTTCCAAGCCCATCAGGAACATCATGAGCAGTGCAAGCCCACCGAAAACATACGCCAGCTTGGTACTGATCAGGCGACCTGCCGCATCGTCTGCCAGGACCGTTTTCAGCTCATTGGCTGCGTTGAAGAGCGTCTCGCTCTGACCGGTGAGGGCCGTCGCCGCAGCCTGGATCGTCACCAGTTCCTCAGCGTTCTCGACGATGGTACCCACATTGTCGCTGACCCGACTGAACAGCAGCGCGATCTCCTGCAGCTTGGACTTCAGTGCCTCGCCCTGCAGCTTTTTAATCCCGCCGGTACCGCGGATGAAGCCGTCCAGGACACGACCGAATTCCTTCGTATCCGAGGCGAACAGTATGGCGGCAGCCTCGGTATCGACACCTCGCATGACGTTATTCAGGCTATTGACGATACGCTGGCCCAGCACAGACTGGTTACTGGCGAGTTTCACCTGCGTCGAGCTCGCACCCTTACTGACCAGTGTATTGGTCACATCCTGGGTATGCTCCATCAACTGGGGCATAACCTCGGCCATGAGGCTGGTTGATTCGACTGTGGCCATGATCAGAACCTGACCTTCCAGCACCGCGTCGATGTTGTTGCGGAATCCGCGCCAGCGATTATCGAGGTTGGCCAGGGCCACGCTTTCCTGGGTTTCGCCGGCACCTGCTCCATTGCCAAAATCAGTCATCTGTTTTTGCAGGATGCTGCTAAAGGCATTCTTGGATTTTCCCATTTTGTCGAAGGCTGCGGTATCACCCGTCGTGGCTGCCAGTGCATATTTCGCAATCTGCTGCGACAGTATCAGCTGCCCGCTGACGTCTGCCATTCGCAACTGGTGTTTGCTCGCCTGCTCGCCGACTGTCATGAAAGTCCAGAACATTGCACCAACAGCACACAACATAACGAAGAAATATTTCTTCATTCTGTTATTCGTTCCAGACTTGCCTGTGTTGAACTTCTTCATAATAGTCCGTCTCCTGACAGATTTGATCACAACAAACGTTACGGGGTCAGTCCTCTACTACATGCAATCCGTCATACCGCGGCCTGCAGGAATTGCGGAGAATCTGCGAGTTTATGCAGGCTGAAGATCACCCAGGTCTGGCTGCCCCGGCGAAACAAATGCTGCGTGTACGGCTTGAGGAAATCATTAACCTCTGCGTCTTCGACTGAATATTCGTCATCCATAAAATGTTTCAGGCCAAGCACTTCGTCGACGATCAGGCCCGAATAGAAACCGTTATAGTCGATCACCAGCACACGGGTCTTGTCGGTTATCCTTGTCACTCCGCCGGTCAGGCATCCACTCAGGTCAATGACCGGAAGCAGGTTGCCGCGGATATTGGCAATACCGCGCACCCACGGTTGCGTCAGCGGCACCCTGGATAACTCCGGAACATCCAGAATTTCAACCACCTCGCCAAGCTGCGATACCAGGTCGTTGGTGCCTATACGATAGGTAATACCGGCCCACTCCTTCGCCGCCTCGGTTTTGTCCTCGTGGCTGCTGCCGGTGCCCCGGCAACCGTCCTCGATTGCCTTGAGGTACTCGACGGGGTGGGTGCTGTTCGTATGTTCCATGGCCTTACGCCGCCAGTGCCTTGTTTATCAATGTCAGTAAGGTGTTTTCGCGTACCGGCTTGGTCACATAGTTTGATGCACCCTGCCGCATACCCCATACCCGATCCACCTGCTGATCTTTACGGGTCACGATAATCACCGGGATATTGGCTGTTTCCGGGTCAGTGGTCAGTTGCCGCGTGGCCTGAAATCCATTCAAACCGGGCATCACAACATCCATCAGGATGAGGTCGGGTTTTTCACGTCTTGCAGTCTCGATGCCCTCATCAGCATCACCCGCCGTCACGGTGGAGAAACCATTCTTCTCAAGCATTTTCTTGAGGACATAGGTGTCGGTCGGGGAATCGTCAACAATCATTATGTGTTTCATCGGTATTGCCTCTCGAATCTGTCAGCGTGTAGCAAGCGTCGGTTTCATTTCAGTTGCCTGTACCGGGGCTACAGTGCTGCTCGATTGCCGCCAGCAACTCTTCCCGAGTGAATGGCTTGGTGATGTAGTGATCTGACCCGACGACCCGCCCACGGGCGCGGTCGAACAACCCGTCCTTGCTGGAGAGCATGACGACCGGGGTATGCCGGAATATCTTGTGGTGCTTGATCAGTGCACAGGTCTGGTAACCGTCCAGGCGTGGCATCATGATATCGAGAAAGATCAGGCTGGGTCGGTGGTCGGCGATCATGCTGAGGGCCTCGAAACCGTCAGTCGCGACGATGACCTCAAAGCCCTCTTTCCTGAGCAAGGTCTCGGCCGTACGCCGGATCGTCTTGCTGTCGTCAATCACCATAATCTTGGTGGACGCCTGGCTATCGTTCCCGGCGGCCCCATCGATGTGGTCGGGAGCCGTCATATCACCTGCCGGTAAGCTACTCTGCATGATGACCTCTATATATATGTTTTGATAGACATTTAAATCAATACCCGAGTCTTCCCGGCGCCCCTGCTCATACCAGAGCCACTCCCGAAGCGATTTAATTTAGTATTGGCATTCTGATACAACGATTTATCGTCATCCCGTCTACAAACTTTACGGCCGGCGAAACCCGCACTGCGTACCGGTCTGAATCCACCGGATAAGGGAGCATATGGACATCAAACTCGGCGTTGTCATGGATCCGATCGGGGCTATCAATTTTCACAAGGACAGCACCCTGGCGATGCTGCTGGCAGCTCAACAGCGGGGCTGGTCGCTGCACTATATGGAGCAGGACGACCTGTTCCTGGAGAACAGCCATTGCCATGCGCGCATGACCGCGCTGACGGTCCGCGCGGATGAACGTGACTGGTATACCCTCGGTGAGACCATCACCGGTCCGCTGTCTGACCTTGACGTGGTCCTGATGCGCAAGGATCCACCGGTTGACCTGGAGTACCTGTACACCGGCTTCCTGCTGGAACGTGCCGAGGCGGCAGGCGTCCTGGTCGTCAACCGGCCCGCCGCGGTACGCGATGCCAGCGAGAAGCTGTATACCGCGTGGTTCATGCAATGCTGCGCTCCCATGCGCGTCTCCCGTGACAAGCAGGTACTGGAGGCATTTCTCCTCGAACACGGCGATATAATCGTCAAACCGCTCAACGGCATGGGTGGGGCCTCGGTATTCCGCGTACGGGAAGGCGATCCCAATCTGCACGTCATCCTCGAGACCATCACCGACAATGGCCGGCAAACGGCCATGGCACAACGCTATATCCCCGAGATCACCCAGGGTGACAAGCGCATCCTGCTGATCGAAGGCGAACCGTTCCCGCATGCACTGGCCCGCATCCCGGCTGCCGGCGAGACCCGCGGCAACCTGGCGGCCGGCGCCACCGGCGAGGGCATCGACCTGAACGAGCGCGACCGCTGGATCTGTGCGCAGGTCGGCCCGACCTTGCGCGAGCAGGGACTGCTGTTCGTCGGCCTGGATGTCATCGGTGACTATCTGACCGAGATCAACATCACCAGCCCGACCTGTATCCGCGAACTCGACCGGATCTACAACGCCGATATCGCCGGCCAATTGATGGATGCCATCGAGCGAAGGCTGCAACAGCGATGAGCCGCTTGCGCATGATGTGCCTGCTGTGTCTGCTGGCGAGCGGCTGCACGCAGCAAGCCGGCCCCGTGTTTCACGACCAGGTGCTCGCCTTCGGTACGGTCATCGATATCACCATCGACGGCGTCGAACCGGAACTGGCAGAGGAGGTCAGCGCCGAACTGGAACAGCTGTTTCTGGGCTGGCACCGGGACTGGCACGCATGGGAGCCCGGGCCGCTGACTGAAATGAATGCCGCATTGGCGAACGGACGTACCTTCGAGGTCGATCCCGCGATCCTGCCGCTGATCGTTGAGGCCAATCGCCTGTCCACACTGAGCAAGGGACTGTTCAACCCGGTCATCGGCCGGCTACTCGCCCTGTGGGGTTTCCAGGGCACGCCCCTGCCTGAAGGCAGCCTGCCGGACCCGGAGGCGATCGAGGCCTGGCTGGCACAGGCACCGGGCGTCGCTGACATCACGGTTGACGATAACAGGATCTCCAGCCGCAATCCGTCGGCCGCCTATGACCTGGGTGGCTTCGCCAAGGGCTATGCCATTGACCGATGTATCGAGCACCTGCGCGGGCGCGGTATCGAGAATGCCATCGTCAATACCGGCGGCGACCTGCGCGCCATCGGCACACGCAGTGACCGGCGCTGGCGTATCGGCATTCGCCACCCGCGTAAAGACGCCCTCATCGCCAGTATCGACACTGACGGTGACGATAGCGTGTTTACCTCCGGCGATTACGAACGCCTGTTCACCTTGGGAGAGGTGCGTTACCACCACATTCTTGACCCGCGTAGCGGTTACCCGGCCAGCGGTTCAAGCGCCGTCACTGTGGTGCATGACAATGCGGCCATCGCAGATGCCGCGGCCACCGCCCTGTTCGTCGCCGGTCCGGATGAATGGCAGGACATTGCACGACGCATGAATATCGAGCGGGTCATGCTGGTTGACCGTAAGGGTGTGATCCACATGACCCCGGCCATGCGCGATGGCATCAGCCTGTCAAAGGATATTACGGCACGGGTACGTATCAGCGATCCGCTGGAGTAGCGCAATTTCCAACTTTTCCCCCACCGGAGCGAAACCCGCCTTTTTTGCCCACCCTACTCATTAATATGGGGGCAGGCCCGCTGCGTCTCGCTCCGGATCCGCCGTTTCCTACCCATGCTTCAGCACCTGCAGACTGTCCCGCCCTGCCATTACCCGTTACGCTCAAGGCTCAACCGGTATGACTGGCCCGGCCGGGCAAGAAACTGCTTAATGATCATTATTTAACTTTAATAAACATGTATTTAACAGGATTCAGCCGACACAAAACCTGGCCTGTACTGGGCCTGTGCCTCGCCCTGATCAAACCCGCAGCGCAGGCCACCACGATCTACCGCTGGACCGATGCAGAGGGCCACGCCCACTACAGCGACCGGCCGCCCCGATCGCAGACGGACACGCTCATCACCACGGGACCGGACAGTACGCGGACACCCGCGGGCCTGCGGCCCGGCGAGCGCGCCACGTTGCGTGCTATCGAGCAGCGTCGCCAGGGGCAGCGCAAGTCTGCCGAGGCGGCCCGACGTGAACAGCGGCAGGGGCGTGACCGGCACGAACAGACGTGTCGTGAACACCGGGAGCAGCTGCGTCGTGGTCGTCGTCACGTCGACGGCAAGACCCTCGCGAAATATCTGCGTGCCCATTGCTGGTAATAACGGACCTGGCATTAAAATTGTTGCCTGCCTGTGCTATACAGACACTGCATGCAGACAACTGACGCACCCATCCTGCTCGATAACGGTGTCACCGCGACCGATCGAATCGCGCTGACACTGTTTCTCGCGCTCGCGTTTCACGCCATCGTCATTTTTGGTATCACCTTCGGCACGCGTGACGACTCACCACCGGATAACATCATATCGACACTCGACATCACGGTTTCCAACAAGCGCACGCCGCCGCCCGATGAGGCCGACTACCTCGCCCAGGACAGCCAGGATGGCGGTGGCAATGTTGCCGAGAGGGTCAAGCCAACCATGGCAGTGCCCGAGCAGGCGCCGGCTGTCCAGTCGCAGCAGCCGGCACCCGCCCCTACCCAGGTCGTGACGGCAGAGACCGCCACGATCGAGGTCAGGCAGGAGGACACGCAGATGCCCGATACCGAAGAACCGGACATTTCGGCGGCCGAGCTGATCGAGCGCAGCATGGAAATGGTCAACCTCAGCGAAAAGCTCAATGAAACGATGCAGGCCTATGCCCAGCGACCGAAGCAGGTATATGTTTCCGCGCGCACCCAGGAATTCAAATATGCCAACTACATGGGCGAATGGGTCAAGAAGGTCGAGCGGGTCGGTAACCTGAATTATCCGGATGCCGCCCGCCGCGAGGGCATCTCCGGCAAGCTGATGATGGATGTGGCACTCAATGCCGACGGGACCGTGCGCAACATCAGCATCCTGAGGCCATCGGGTCACAGGGTCATCGACGAGGCGGCCGTGCGCATCGTCAATCTGGCAGCACCCTTTCCTCCGTTCCCCCCCGAGATCGGGAAGGATGCCGATATCCTGCACATCACCCGCACCTGGGAGTTTTCCAGCAGCAATCGACTGGAGAGCCATTAAACTGCAACAAATCTTCAGGATTTATCCCTGCTGGGCAACGAGTGCTTGATGCATGTCCGGTCGTGCCTGATACTAGGCTTATGAGCGAAACCGAATCACTGAGCAATCATTTTCTGATTGCGATGCCCACACTGGAAGACCCTAACTTCCATCACACCACCACCTATATCTGCGAACACGATGCCGACGGCGCACTGGGCGTGGTCATCAATCGACCGCTGGATATCCAGTTGGGCGAGATCCTGTTGCACATGGATATCCACACCGACGACGTCGAAATCGCCTCACGGCCGGTCTACATGGGCGGGCCGGTACAAAGTGACCGTGGTTTTGTGCTGCACGAACCGATCGGCGAGTGGGAGGCGACGCTCAAGGTCACCGATACCATCGGCATTACCTCATCGCGTGATATCCTGGCCGCGATCGCTGCTGGCGAGGGTCCGGATAATTCAATTATTACACTCGGTTATGCAGGCTGGGGGGCCGGCCAGCTGGAACAGGAGCTGGCCGCAAATACCTGGCTGAGCGGCCCGGCCGACCGCAACATCGTGTTCAACACTCCCCCCGAGCGACGCTGGCTGGAAGCCGCCGCCCTGATCGGTGTCGACCTGCACCTCATTTCCAGCGAAGCAGGCCACGCCTTATACGCCCGGCCCCTGCACGGACCGCCTTGCAGACGCTCCTCGGCTTCGATTACGGCGAAAAACGGATCGGCATCGCGGTTGGCCAGGGTGTTACCCGGACTGCGAACGCCTTGTGCACCCTGACCGCCCGTGACGGCTTGCCCGACTGGGAACAGATTTCGGGGCTGGTGGAGGAATGGCGTCCGGCCGCACTGATCGTCGGATTGCCACGACACGCCGATGGGAGCGACTCGGCGATAACCCGTGCCGCACGCGCATTTGCACAGCAGCTGGAAGGGCGCTACCGTTTACCGGTGCATCTCATGGACGAACGACTCAGTTCACAGGCGGCCGCGGACCTGCAACAGCAAGAGAAACCGGGCAAGGGCGGGCTGGATGCCATCGCGGCACGTATCATTTTGCAGGACTGGCTGGACACGGAACACACATGAACGAAACGGACGATATCGCGGCCATTCTCGACGACATGGCCGAACAGCTGGCCGCGCCTCTCAGCCGGCTCGGCGATAAGGCTCCCGCCATGGTCGGGATCCACACCGGCGGTGTCTGGGTAGCGGAGCAGTTGCACCGGCGTCTGCAGCTTGCCGAACCCATCGGCAGCCTGGATATCTCGTTCTACCGCGATGATTTCACCCGTATTGGCATGAACCCGGTGGTACAGCCCTCGGAACTACCGTTCACCATCGACGACCGTCATATCATCCTGGTCGATGATGTCCTGCATACCGGCCGCACCATCCGCGCGGCACTGAACGAGCTGTTTGATTACGGACGACCGGCTTCTATACTGCTGGCCGTGCTGATCGAGCGCGACGGGCGCGAGCTGCCGATCGAGGCTGGCGTAGTCGGCAGGCATGTCAGCCTGAAGGCCAATGAACACATCAAACTGACGGGACCATCCCCGCTGGGGTTGGAAATTCAGCAGACCGCATGAGCGCAAGCAACCTGCAAATCGACAGCAAGGGACGTCTGCGTCATTTCCTCAGTATCAGTGGTCTCAACCGGCAGATACTCACCGAGATACTCGACACCGCCGAATCCTTTTCCGGCGTGACGGAGCAGACGGTCAAGAAGGTCCCGCTACTGCGTGGCAAGACCATCGTCAACCTGTTTTTCGAGGCCAGCACACGCACGCGCACCACCTTCGAGCTGGCTGCAAAACGCCTGTCCGCAGACGTGCTGAATATCAATGTCACCCAGTCCAGCGCCGTCAAGGGCGAGACCCTGCTGGATACGCTGCGTAATCTCGAGGCCATGCACATCGACATGTTCGTGGTGCGCCACGCCGACAGCGGTGCCGCCCACTTCATCGCCAACAGTGTTGCGCCGCACATCAGTGTCATCAATGCCGGTGACGGTAGCCATTCCCACCCGACGCAGGCCATGCTCGATATGTTTACCATCCGCCGCGTCAAGGGAACGGATTTTGGCCGCCTGCGGGTCGCCATCGTCGGCGATATCCTGCATTCGCGCGTGGCGCGCTCGCAGATCCATGCGCTCAACCTGCTGAACACCGGCGAGGTGCGTATCGTGGCACCAAGAACCCTGACACCGGTATACGCGGAATCACTGGGTGCACATGTCTTCCATGACCTGCGCAGCGGCATACAGGATGTCGACGTCATCATCATGCTGCGCTTGCAGCGCGAACGCATGCAGGGCGCACTGTTGCCGAGTGAACATGAATACTACGAGCTGTTCGGTCTCACCGAGGAAAAACTGGCCTATGCCAGCCCGGATGTCACCGTCATGCACCCGGGACCGATCAACCGCGGCGTGGAAATGGACTCCGAGGTGGCCGACGGTTCACACTCCGTTATCCTCGAACAGGTCACACACGGTATCGCCGTCCGCATGGCCGTGATGTCGATGGCCATGGCCAGCAAGCGCGAGGCGGTGGAATAGCATGGCGACCACTGCGCGATCGAGCCGGGAACGGATCCGCATCAGCGGCGGTCGCGTGATCGACCCGGCCAACGCGCTCGACACGGCGACGGATGTCTACATTGCGGACGGCAGAATCACGGCCATTGGCAAGGCGCCGGATGGCTTCAAGGCAGACCATGAAATCGAGGCCGGCGATTGCATCGTGTGTCCCGGGCTGGTGGACATCAGCGCACGCCTGCGCGAACCCGGACAGGAGCACAAGGCAACCATCGCCTCGGAGTCCCATGCGGCCGCAGCCGGCGGCATCACCACACTGTGCTGTCCGCCCGACACCAATCCGGTCATCGATACACCGGCGGTCGCCGAGCTGATACGCCTCAGGGCGGAATCCGCCGGCCTCGCGCGCGTCGTCACACTGGGTGCATTGACGCGCGGTCTGAACGGCGAACAGTTAAGCGAAATGGCGGCGCTGCAACGCGCCGGCTGTGTCGGTGTCAGTAACGCCCTGCGACCCGTCAGCAACACCCTGATACAACGCCGTGCCCTGGAGTATGCGGCCACCTTCGATCTCACCGTCTTCCTGTATGCGAATGACCATGTACTGGCGAATAACGGTTGTGCGCATGAAGGCCAGGTGGCCACCCGCCTCGGACTGCCGGGCATCCCGGAGGCTGCGGAGACCGCGGCCGTGGCGCGCGATCTTGCACTGATAGAACAGACCGGTGTGCGCGCGCATTTTTGCCGCCTGACGACCGGACGTGCGGCGCGCATGGTCGCCCGTGCACAGTACGACGGTACCCCGGTCACGGCAGACACGGCGATTCCCTACCTGTACCTGTCTGAAACCGACATCGGCGAATTCGACAGTGAATGTCACCTCATTCCGCCACTGCGCAGTGTGGAAGACCGGCAACTGCTGCGCGATGCCGTGCAGCGCGGCACGCTGTCAGCCATCTGCTCCGATCACCAGCCACATGAGCCTGACGCGAAATCCGGCCCCTACCCGTCGACCGAACCCGGGGCATCCGGCCTTGACACGCTGCTGCCCCTGAGTCTGCGCTATGGCGAGGAACAGGGCGTCCCGCTGCCTGTTATCATCGAGCGACTGACACAGGGTCCCGCCCACATCCTCGGCCTGCCCTATGGCACCCTGTCAGTGGGGGCAAGCGCAGACATCTGCATCTTCGATCCGCAACGCACCTGGATCGTCGATGCCGGCACCCTCGCAAGTCATGGCCACAACACGCCGTTCCATGGCTGGGAGATGCAGGGACGCGTAACCCACACCCTGTTCGAGGGCCGGGTGGTTTATAGCCTGTCGTAGGAGCGCCTTGCAATGTGCAGGGATGCACAATTACCGCGGGAGGCATAGGGAGGAAGTGGGATCGTTAATACCGGCATAGCCCGGGTCGGGGGGCTGGCCGGGGCCAGGCCAGGAGCGGCCAGGCACGAATTGTATGGTTGGAAAAAGCGTGCTGCAGGAGCGGGCCGTGTCCGCGATGAAATTAATGCCATAGAAATCGCGCTCTGCGAGTGTGAGCCGTTAGATACCCCGACACCGGGCCAGGCGATAATCCACTTGTCCGGCCTGCTTGCTGCGATATAATTCCCAGCCTTCCGGCAGGTCAGGCTGCAGGTCCTTCTCCGCCTCGATATAGATACAGGCATCTGCCGCCAGCCAGCCGTTTGCCGCGAGCAGGTGCATACTCTCGGCCAGCAATCCCTGGCGAAACGGCGGGTCCAGAAACACGATATCAAACACCTGTGCCGGCCGCTGCAACCATTGCACAATATCCGCCTGGATCACGTCCACGCCGTCTGCACCCAGTACTGCAAGCTGTTCACGCAGCGCGCCAACCGCCTCGCCGGCATGGTCAACCATGACTACTTCCGCCGCACCGCGCGAGGCAGCCTCAAGGCCCAGTGCACCGCTGCCCGCAAACAGGTCAAGGCAGCGGCTGCCCTGGATGACCGGGGCCAGCCAGTTGAACAGGGTCTCGCGTACCCGGTCGGGTGTCGGGCGCAGGCCAGGCATTGCTGCAAACGGCAGTTTGCGACCTCGCCAGCGACCACCGATGATCCTGAGCTGGTTTTGTGCCCGGTTTGCGCGCATGTATGCATGATGACGGAAGCATGCCATGACGTCGAATTTTTATTGTTATAGAGGCGCATCGCATGCGCGATTGAAAACAAATATTTGCCACGGAATCCACGGAAGGACAAGGAAAAAATTACTAAGGCAGCAGAAAAAGGCCATGTCATCCCCGCGGAGGCGGGGATGACAGCAGCCATCTATACAGTCGCGTCCATATCTCCGGATATTCCTTTCCGTCGCGCTACCCCGACCAGGCCAACGATCCCGGTAAGAAACAGCCAGGCGGCCGCCGGCACCGGTACGGGACTGGCCGGCACAAGACCGGGTGTCGGGATATCGAGAGCGAGGAAATCCACACCATTGTCATTGGCATCGAGCCGCGGATCCCTGCGCGCAAGGCTCCAGTCGGCAACGACGTCCGCGGCCGGGCTGCCCTCGCCGGCAAATATCGCCGAGGTAAAGTCACCGTAACCCAGTGCATCGAGGATACCGCCAGCATCCCTCAACACCACTGAATCGGGACCGTTCTGCAAGTCGATGCTCGCCACCTGGTCGGTATTCGGCACCAGACTGGATCCGCTGCCATCGTCATCACCGATGACGAACACGCCGTCAGCCGGTATCACCCCGGTCAGGGTAATGTGCTTGTACACACTGCCGTTCGTTCCGTTGACACCTTCCAGAAACAGCCCGTCCAGTATGGTACCGGGTGTGCCGTAGAGCTCGATAAATACCTGTCCGGTATCCGGGCCACTGACGTCGTACAGCAGTTCCGAGATCACGGTAGCGGCATCGACCGCAGACACAGTGGTCATGGCCATGGCTGCGCAGAGCGCACGGTAGTGTTTTGATCTTGCCTGAAGCATAGTCTCTCCTCCTTGAGCATTATCAGATGCGGCATTCCATGCCGCGCGTTCAGTCGGGCTTCCCTGCCCGGGCCCGTTGCCGGGTGTCCTGCGGTAATGATTGACTGACTGGCATCGGGTTACAGCCGGTATATGCAAACACGCCCTGTCAGTGACGACTGACAGGGCGTGCAGGTATATGCATTGACTTGCAGAGCGCACCGCGTGCGCGATTGAAAATAACTATTTGCCACACCTGCAAGGCGCAGCTGCCAGTGAATTTACTCGGTAGCGGCACCGCCGACGATCACGGTCTGCATGCGGGCCGGAAAGACCCGGCGCTTGAAGGCATCCATGATCTGCTCGCGCGTCACGGCCTCGACCTTGCTGGAAAAGGTCGACATGTAATCAAGTGGCATGTCATAGAAACCGATCATGACGAGATGGTTGAGGATCTTCGCATTGCTGTCGATGCGCAATGCATAACCGCCGGTAATATTCTTTTTCGCTGCAACCAGTTCGTCCGCCGTTGGCCCCTCCTCGACAAACGCTTCCAGGTTATCGCGCATCACATCAAGGGCCTCGTCGACCTGGTCATTGCGTGTCTGCAGTGAGAACAGATAGGGGCCGTCCTGTTCCATCGGCGACAGGTAGCTACTGACACTGTATGAAAGGCCACGCTTTTCCCGGACCTCCTTGCTCAGGCGCGACACCAGACCACTGCCACCCAGTACGTGATTGCCGACGTAGAGTGGGAAATAGTCCGGATCGCCGCGGTGTACACCCGGTGCCGCTATGCGTACATGTGACTGGCTCGAAGGGTGCGCTACGCGCTTGAGGCTGCCCGCCTCCGGCACACTGACCGGCATGAGTTTTGCTGCACGCTCGCCTCCCGCCAGTCCGGCCGTCAGCCGTTCGGCCAGTTGCCCGGCCTGCTTGCGATCGAGATCACCCACGATCCCGATCACGGCATTGCGGGCCAC
Source organism: Gammaproteobacteria bacterium (assembly GCA_049665685.1). Lineage (GTDB taxonomy): Bacteria > Pseudomonadota > Gammaproteobacteria > UBA9214 > UBA9214 > UBA9214. The sequence continues at coordinate 1,217 of JBATGJ010000284.1, read as the reverse complement.
GTAATAGCGCGTATAGAAATCCTTCACCGCAGCCAGTGAAAGGGATTCGACATCCTCGATGGTACCCGTCGGCCGGGGTGCGTACGGGTGATCCCTGTACGTGGCCAGGAATATTTCGTTACCCGCCACGGTGCCCGGTGACTGTTCGCTGCGGCGAATACCGACCACGGTGCGATCGCGCTCACGCTCGAAATCCTGCGGGTTGAAATCCGGGCTTCCAACCACATTAGCGAGAATTGCGAGCGCCGGCGCAAGATGTGCATCGTCACTGAGCGAACGCAGCTCGGCCCAGGCCATGTCGCGGGCCGAACCGGTCGACATTTCCGCGCCCAGCGACTCGATGCGGCGGGCGATTTCGTTCGCACTCAGGCCGCCAGCGCCCTTGTCCAGCAGCGTGCTCGTCATGTTGGCGGCACCCCGATGGTCGCCGTCACGTGCACTGCCGGCGGCAAAGGTGATGTTGATATCGACCATCGGCAAATCCGTCAACGGGACGAAGTAGACACGCGCGCCCTTGTCGGTCAGCCAGTGCTGGACAGCCGGCGCTGCATGGGCCGTGGCGGCTACCAGCCAGACTGCCAGGAACAGCCCCTGCAGGATAATCCTGAAGACAGGCGTTGACGGATTAATGCCCATGTCCACCCCCGATGGCTGCAGCCTGCGGTTTGCCCGCCGACTCCATGGGTAACGGGTCGAGGACGGCAACGGTGAGGGTTTTTTCTACCAGATATTTGCGCGCCACCGCCTGCAGCTGCGCCGGCGTGACGGCATTGACCCGCTCGACATATTCGTCAGCCTGTCGCCAGTCGAGGCCCACCGCCTCCAGCTGGCCGATCTTCATACCCTGGTAAAAGATCGAATCACGCTCGAACACATCGCTGGCCACCACCTGGGACTTGACCCGGTCGAGCTCCTGCCTGGTGACCGGCTCCTCCTGCAGGCGTTTTACCTGTTCGAACAGCGCCTGCTGGGCCTCTGCCACGGTGTGATCCGCGGCCGGCGTGGCATCCAGCAGAAACAGATCAGCCTGACGGCTATACAGGTCATAGCCGGCACCGGCACTGGTGACGACACGGCTGCCACGCACCAGCTCTGTGGCAAAGCGCGCACTATCGCCACCATCGAGGATGCCGGCCAGCACCTCGAGTGCATAGGGCTCCCAGTCTTCAGCGGCCGTTCGCAGCACCGGCACCTTGTAACCCATGATGGTGTAGGGC
>JBATGJ010000283.1:0-6464 GCA_049665685.1 Gammaproteobacteria bacterium | reverse complement strand
TGCCTGTTCCTGTCCACACCCCGTCAACACCAGGCCGGCACCGGCGGCACCGAGAAAATCGCGTCGTTTCATACCTTGTCCCCTGTCACTCGATAGCGGCCATTGTACGTGTGCAACACCCTGCCTGCTGCATCGAAACGCACCCGCGGCCACACCGGCAATTCACCATACTAGTATTGATATTACACACAGTTATCGAATAGTATTCAGCAATCGCTTACGGAATTGATGCCAGTTAACTAATTATTAAAATTTAACTCGCTGTACTCTCACGGACGCAGACTTTGGCACGCAGCACTAGAGAGTCCCGGGCAACGCCATCTTGAGCCAGCTCAACCGTATCCGTACGCGTTTTCTGCTGCTGATCCTGGTCGGCCTGCTGACAGCACCGCTGACCGGTCTGTCGGCCGCCCTGCTGTATGGACTGGTCAGCGTCAGCGAACTGCAGGCGAGCCGCACCTTGATCATCATGGGCCTGTTCACCCTCGGCATCACAACCCTCGCGGGCATCTATTTTTCCAGATATTTCAGTCCTTTGCCTGGAACCGCACAGGTGTCCGGGCGGCACCTGCCGGAGCACCAGCAACGCCGGCTGGCACGCTTCGGCCGCGACTACTGGAGCTGTTTCCTGGTCTATGCGCTGGCCATACCGCCGCTGTTCTTTCTTGCCATCGATCAGCCGGTCATGGCCGAGCCCGGTCGCTTCCTGCAATTGCTGCTGCTGCAGTTGTCGGTCGTCATCCTGGTGGGCCTGCCAACCTACCAGCTGGCGCTTGACCAGATTGGCAAGCTGGCCGGTTATCTCAGCCTGCAACGGATACAGGCGAGCCTGAAGTCGCGCATCATGCTGATGGGGGGATTCGTGCCGCTGCTGTGCTATTCGGTATTGATGAACTACCACTGGCAGCAGACCGGCAACCTGACACCCGGACACATGGCGATCTGGCTGACCCTGGTGTGTATTACCGGGCTGATCACGCTGTTCACTGTGCGCAGCCTCGCCCAGGCACTGCAGCCCATCCGCGAACTGATCACCCGCAGCGGTGCCTCGACCCACGGCGACATCGCGCGACTGAAGCCGCAGTCCACCGATGAGATTGGCTATCTCACGCAGGTGCTCGGCAAGCTCGCGGGCCAGCTCAACGAGCAGGAGGCACAGATGCGCGCCGTGGTGGAGACCGCCGCGGAGGGCATTATCGTCATCGATACCTACGGCACGATCCACACCTTCAATACGGCTGCGGAAAAGCTGTTCGGCTATCGAATCGGCGAGCTAAGCGAGCAGTCATTGCGGCCGCTGGTTCCGCACCTGTTCGACGAACAGGACCGCCTGATTCCCACGGATCGCGAACGCGAGGTGGAAGGCATCAACCGCGACGGCCGGCGCATACAGCTGGCCGTGAGGATGAGCACCCTGCAGGAAGGCAGCCGCCTGCTGTACACCTGCCTGGTCGCCGACATCGGCGAGCGCAAGGCCATGGAAAAGCGCTTGCGCGATGCGGAAACCCGCTATCGCGACCTGGTCGAAAGTGCGCATGATATGGTCTGGACACTCGATACCGACGGGCGTTTTACCTATGCAAACCCTGCCTGCAGCGACATCTACGGCTTCTCACCCGATGAAATGCGCGGGCATTACCTGTACGAATTCCGCTCACCGGAACACCCGCCACACGACCAGCAGGCCATTACACAACTGATACATGGCAAGGACAGCATCCAGTTTGAGACGGTGCACCTGGACAGCGATAACCGCCCGCATTTTCTCGAGTTCAGCGCACGCTCGCACAAGGATCCGGCAGGATTTGTACTGCGCATCAGTGGTACCACACGCGATGTGACCGAACAGAAAGCATTCCAGCATCAGCTTTCCTACAATGCCGAGCATGATCCAATGACCGGTATGTTCAACCGCAACTATTTCCAGGAAGAACTCGAGCGCACCGTGGCACGCGTCGCACGCAGCGGCCAGACCTGTGCGCTGTTGTATATCGATCTCGACCAGTTCAAGTACATCAATGACACACTCGGGCATACTGCCGGCGACCGGCTGCTGGTGGACATCGGCGCGCTGCTTTCTACCCATGTGCGCGAAGGCGACCTGATCGCACGATTTGGCGGCGACGAATTCACGCTGCTCTTGTACAACATCGATTGCAGCGATGTGGTACGCGCAGCGGAAAACTTTCGCATGCTGTGCGACAACTACACGTTCTCCGAGCATGACAAGTCCTGGAATGTGAGCGCGAGTATCGGCATCGCCATGATCGACCGTCAGACACACTCGGCAGACGAGCTGCTGTCGCACGCCGACCTTGCCTGCAATATGGCCAAACAGCAGGGCCGTAATCGCATCAACATGTATAACCCGGCCGACCTGGACAAGGCCGACATGGCCGCCGACATGGGCTGGGCCACACAGGTGCGTGCGATGCTGGAGCACGATCGCTTCCAGCTGGTCTACCAGCCAATCATCGCCACCGATGGCGGTGCGGTGCTCGACTACGAGGTACTGGTGCGCATGGTGTGCGACGATGGCCAGATTATCCTGCCGGGCGGTTTCATGCCGGCCGCAGAACGCTTCGGACTGATCCACAGCGTGGACCGCTGGATCGTGCGTCGCGCCATCGAGCAGCTGCAGGCATTGCACCGGCAGGGACAGCACACGAATTTCTCCATCAACCTGTCCGGCAAGGCGTTCGAGGATGACACGCTGCTGCCGCTGATTCGCGACCTGCTCGCTTCCAGCGGGATGGAACCTTCCTGTGTGACCTTCGAGATTACCGAGACCGCGGCGATTGCAAACCTGGCCGCGGCGGAGGAATTCATCTCTGCATTGAAGGACATCGGCTGCCAGTTTGCACTCGATGATTTCGGTTCAGGTTTCTCGTCTTTCGCCTACCTGAAACATCTGCCGGTCGACAAGCTCAAGATCGACGGTGGTTTCGTAAAGGGAATGGCGCACAGCTCGGTTGACCAGGCCATGGTCGAATCGATGAACCAGGTTGCGCATGCGCTCGGCAAGGAGACCGTCGCGGAGTGTGTGGAGAATGAGGCAACCCTGCAGATACTGAGAGAGATAGGTGTCGACCGCGCGCAGGGTAATTTCATCGGGCGCCCGGACAGACTGCCTGGCCCGGTAACACCGCACACGGACCCGGCCGGTCGTCTGTCACTGATGCAGTAGGAGCGGGCCGCGTCCGCGGTCCATACAAACCATCGTTATTGCGCCAGTGTAGCGCTCCTGCAATGCAGGCTCTGGCGCTTGCATGATCGCGCCTGCAAGGCGCGATAAAAACAACAGTTAACGATTACATGATAAAAGCGCACCGCGCGCGATTCAACCGTGTATAGCGTCAGCGTCTGTCACTGTAAATTACCACTGGATACACGCCACCGCGGGTATGACGATGCTGCTTATGCACCCACCGCTTCCAGATTGGCATAAGCCAGCACCAGCCACTTGGTGCCGGCGCGCGAGAAGTTGACCTGTACCCGTGCACTGGAGCCCTGACCCTCACAATTCATGATGACGCCATCACCGAACTTGTTGTGACGCACATGCTGGCCAAGGTGTAAACCGCCGGCCGAGGTATTCCTGAAGTTGCCGGCTGCAGCCGGCGGCGACGAACGCGGCATCGAGACACCCGGTCGTGGCCGCACCTCGTCGACCAGCTCCTTCGGTATCTCATCGATAAAGCGCGACGGCAGGCAGTAAGTCTCGGAACCGAACAGGCGGCGTCGCTCGGCACAGGTCAGCACCAGCTGCCGGCGTGCACGCGTGATCCCCACATAGCACAGTCGTCGTTCCTCTTCCAGCCGGCCCGGCTCCTCCACCGAGCGCTGGTGCGGGAACAGGCCTTCCTCCAAACCACAGAGGAACACCAGTGGAAACTCCAGCCCCTTGGCCGAATGCAGTGTCATCAGCTGCACGCAGTCTTCCCACGCATCGGCCTGCCCCTCGCCGGCCTCGAGTGCGGCATGCGAGAGAAATTCTGACAGCGGATCCATACCACTGTCGGGATCTGCCTCATACTCGCGCGCGGCATTCACCAGCTCCTGCAGGTTTTCCAGGCGCGCCTGCCCCTTTTCGCCCCTGTCCCTGGCAAAGTGGTCAAGCAGGCCGCTCGGATGCATGACGTGCTCTACCTGCTCTGCGAGTGACAGTCTGCCGGTGCCCTCGGCAATGTCGTCAACCAGCCTGAGAAACCCGACAATGGCATTACAGGCCCTTGCCGGCAGCAGCTTTTCGTTGGCCACGGTAATCGCGGCCTGCCACAGGGAAGTGGCGTTGTCTTTTGCCAGCTGACGGACGGTCTCCAGCGTACGTCCGCCGATACCGCGCGGCGGATGATTCACGACGCGTTCGAACGAGGCATCGTCCCCGCGGTTAGCGGTCAGGCGCAGGTAGGCGAGTGCATCCTTGATTTCGGCGCGCTCGAAGAAACGCAGGCCACCATAGACCCGGTACGGAACACCGCATTGCATCAGCCGTTCCTCGAACACGCGCGACTGGGCGTTCGAACGATACAGGATGGCGACATCGCTGCGTGCACCACCCTTGTCGACATGGTCCTCAATGCAGTCGACCACGTAGCGGGCCTCGTCCTGTTCATTGTAAGCGGTGTACAACTTGATGGGCTCGCCGTCATGGCCTTCCGTCCATAACTGCTTGCCCATACGTTCGGCATTGTTGTCGATTACTGCGTTGGCCGCCTTCAATATGTTCGCGGTCGAGCGATAGTTCTGCTCCAGGCGAATAACACGGGTATTGTTGAAGTCCTTCTGGAAACGCTGGATATTTTCCACCCGCGCCCCGCGCCAGCCATAGATCGACTGGTCATCGTCACCCACTACGGTGATACGCGCAGTGTCACCCGCCAGCATGCGCAGCCAGGCATACTGGATGGCATTGGTGTCCTGAAACTCATCCACCAGCACATGATGAAAGCGCTGTCGATAGTGGTCCAGCAAGGCCGGGTATTTGAGCCATAGCTCATGCGAACGCAGCAGCAACTCGGCAAAGTCCACCAGACCGGAGCGCCGGCAGAGATCCTCGTAGGCCTGGTAAATTTCAAGTTGCCGTTTGAGGTATGGATCGTTGCGGTGCTCGATGTGCTGTGGCCGTCGACCCTCGTCCTTGCAGCTGTTGATAAACCATTGCAGCTGCCGGGCGGGCCACTTCGCCTCATCCAGCTCCATGGCCTGGATGACGCGCTTGATCAGGCGCTGCTGATCCTGCGAATCGAGGATCTGAAAACCCTGCGGCAACTCCGCCTCTTGCCAGTGACTGCGCAACAGACGATGTGCCAGCCCGTGAAAGGTGCCCACCCACATGCCGGTGGCCGGCGCCGCGATCATCTGCTCGATGCGACCACGCATTTCCCCGGCCGCCTTGTTGGTAAAGGTAACGGCCAGGACTGCATACGGTGACAGGCCCTCCACCTCGATCAGCCAGGCTACCCGGTGAACCAGCACGCGTGTCTTGCCACTGCCCGCACCTGCCAGCACCAGCAATGGATCGGCCGATGCGCACACGGCCTCGCGTTGCGCATCATTGAGTGACTCGATAATCCGGGAGACGTCCATTGAGCGGTGATTCTAGCAATAAGGTGCGAAATTGGCAGGGAAATAGCGCTTTAAAAAAGTTTAATGAACGCCAATCCCACGTGGGTCCCGCTTTGCGCTAATATAGTAGAAGTGATGCATTACCACACAATAATTACGGTTCCTGAATTGCATATTAACCCGGCAGGCCAACTGTCTCAGCAGTAATGATATTTGTCGACGCACAATGACTATCTTCCTGATTATCCTGCTCAGTGTTGTAATCGTTGCCGGGATTTATATCCTGTTACGTGGCCGGCATACGCCGTCACGGGCACGCCGGGCTGCACGCAGCGCAGTCACGGCACAGATACAAACCGGCTCGCTTGCACGTTTACAGGAAAACAGGTTTTTCTGGGGCGCGGAACTCAGCCAGCCGGGCTGTGCGGAGTCCAGAGAACTAATGGGACGGCAGTTCCCCTTCGCGCAGGCACCTGCACTGCCGCTATCGGGCTGCACGCACCGGCCCTGCACCTGCCAGTTCAGGGGTCTGCAAGAACGCCGCACCTCGCACCGACGGCTTCAACCTGATCGCCGCGTGGAAGTACGCTTCGACAAGACGCACCCGGATCGCCGCAGGAATGCAGGTCGCCGACGTGGCGACCGCTGGGTGCATCACACCCTGTAGGCGGTTGCCTAGGCGACGTCTGCCAGCAGTTTTTTGTTTTTCGGTGAATTCAGGTTGGCGACCCTTGGCTTGGAGCCACCCAGATAGGCCTCCAGGGTGACCGTCGGAATTTTCGCCATATCCACCAGCGGGTGCATGGTGCACTTCTCACAGGCGATCAGTTTAGGGGGGGCACCGGCCGGTGCCTTGCCAACTGGACGCTCACGCAGGTTCTTGCAGGTGGTGACGC
>JBATGJ010000282.1:0-2943 GCA_049665685.1 Gammaproteobacteria bacterium | reverse complement strand
CATTTAACTCTATAATATAAGTAGAAAATGTGCTCTGACACCTTTTCTCTTTTCTCTTTAATCGTCTTCGTCCTCATCATCCGTTGCAAGATCGATTGCGGCGCCTGCCACTTTGAAAGGAACCTTGGCAACCTCAACGGCCACGGTCGTTACTGTGCCTACCGTGGCCCCGACCATTGTTGTACAGCCCTGTAGAACCAGTAACGCAAGCAGCAATGCAATTGTCTTCACCGGAAGTCTCCCTTGGTAGCGAATAGTTTCACGACGTAACTCGTGCGCAGACTCTGTTCGTATTCTATCTAAGTTTGCGCAATGTTGTTGTGACCGATCGCGCAGGTTCAAGATTAACCAGGACCTGATCCCTTCTTTCCATTCCTGAACATGCGGCAACCTGGAGCCGACTGCATTCAGTTCATAGGAGCCGCGTTGGTTGGCGGCAGCAGCCTCAGGAAACCGTCGGGGGCCAGGCTGGTCGCCAGCATGACCTCGTTGATGTCCCGGTGTTCGGTCCAGGTGTCACTGCGCTGGTTGGCCGGGTCGCGCCAGAAGGTCTCGATGGTGTCGCGCAGGGGCAGGTAGTACACAAGTTCCTCTAGCCGGACGTGCCGCCGCGGGCGCGGGCTTGCCGCGAATCCCGGCAAGTCCTGTTCAACTGCCCGCTGCAGGCGCTCCAGGGCGTGCAGTCCGATGGCCAGGCCGAGTTCCCGAAACGCCAGCCTGTATGTGGCCGGCTGGTGCAGTTCGCCGCTGCGGGCATAGTGCTGCAGACCGATGCTTGCGCCCTCGAGTAGCCGGTCGAGCAGCGGCACGTCGGGCTGTGCACCCTGCTGGATGAGCTGCTGCACACGCCAGGCGTCGACCAGCAGACCGCCGAGGCCCAGCGGGTCCGGGGTGGCCCACTCGCCCCCTCTGATCATCGCTGCATAGTCGTGGATTACCTCATCGAGGTCCGGCCCGGCGGCCGGCCTGGTCTGTGCGTCCGTCGTGGTGCGCAGTTGCAGTGCGGTAATGTAGCCGTCCAGCGGATCATGCTGTCCCATGGACGGCACCAGCGCACGCGTCAGGTCGATGCTCATCTTCCAGGCCATGCGGCGCGGTCCCCGGTCGGGGGCGGACCGGTAGGTGAAGGCGTCGAAGGCGGAGCGGGCCAGCTCACGCGCCCAGGAGTTGTAGCGGGGTTGCTGCGTGGTCCGCGTCACCTGGTCGAGGGCGTGCATCCACTTGCTGAGGTAGTGAAAGTACTGGCCGTCGCGATCCCACTCCAGGCGTTGATCCATTGGCTCGTCGGGGCCACGTTCCGGCAGCGTCTTGCCGATGCGCAGACCACCCCGGGTGGGGTGCCGCTCGCCGTCAGCCTCGTCGAGGCCGCTGAGCCAGCCGCGGCGGTGGTCGTCGTCCCGATGCCGGCCCAGGGTGTGGTGGACCTGGTCGACCAGTTGCAGGGCGAGCCCGATGTAATCTTCCTCGCCGGTGGTACGCGCCAGGCCCAGGTAGTTGCAGACCGCGAAGGCATCGGTCCACAGGTAGCGCCGCGGTGACTGCCCCGAGATCAACCCGGTGCGCTCGGCAAACCCGTTCATCAGTGTGATGGCTTCCGGCACCCGGGGTTTTATGCAGGTATCCTGAATTACGGCGACGGGGGTGGCGGTGCCGGCGCGTTCTGATGGACGATCAGTCGCCAGCCGTTGTTGTCTTTGCGGTAAATGTTGGTGCCGTAAAAGGGGGGCGGCGGTGGCGCATCGGAGGGTTGTGCCAGGATAGTTTCCTCTACCTGGTGGATGGCCATGTCATCCGTTTCAATCCAGTTCAGGTGTGCGATTGTCAGTGACACGCCATGTCCCTGGGAGAACAGGTGGGTAAACAACTCCACTACACCCTGGCGGCCCTGGATCATGGGGTGCATGGGTAACAGACAGCAGATGTCATCGGATTCCGCCCACACGGAAAGCAGTTGGTTCAGGTCGCCTACATCCAGTGCATCGTAAAAAGCGTCTTCAGCTTCCTGGGGTGTATCGTATGACTGGCTCATGTTGTCTGTCCGGGTTGATCATGCAGTCGATGGTTGCATATTGCATCAGCCGGAAGCAAGTGCCTGGCTGAAGAGCCGTTCCGGCCAGCATTGCTGCCCGAGCAATTCTTCCTGCATCCCCTGCCCGGACTTGCGAATCAACCATCTTTGCCATGGCCCTGAAACGAAAAACTTTCTAGACTGACGCAATATGAGTATCAGGGAAAAATGGAATCAACGTTATCGCGATGCGACAGTCGAGGCACAGGCGTCGCAGGTCCTGAAAGAAAACCTGCATCTGTTGCCTGATGATGGCCATGCACTGGACCTGGCCTGCGGGTTTGGGGGCAATGCCCTTCTGCTTGCACAACAGGGTCTGATTGTAGACGCCTGGGATATCGCTGATGTTCCCATTGCAGTATTGCGAGACGTTGCACGTAAACGGCAGTTGGCCATACAAGCCGAGGTGAGAGATGTCGAGACTAATCCACCCGGGCCGGGAACATATGATGTCATTGCTGTGAGTTATTTTCTTGCGCGTAACATTATCCCTGCCCTGATACAGGCACTCAGACCTGGTGGACTGATTTATTACCAGACCTTTACCCGTCAACATGTAACCGATCGAGGTCCGCAACGGGCGGAATTCAGATTGGCTGACCAGGAACTGCTGCATCAGTTTTCCGGGTTGCAGGTTTTGTTTTATCGCGAGGAAGGGTGTGTTGGCGATGTGCAGCAAGGCTGTAGAGACGAGGCGATGTTTGTCGGGAGGAACAAGGGGTGAAAGAAGATGAAAAAAGTGTCAGAGCACTTTTAATTGTAATATGAGTACAGAATGTACCTTGTCCTGTTTTATTTTCAAATAGCCTCATGATGCGGGTGGACGATATCGAGGTGCAGGTTGTCCGCAAGGACATCAAGAACCTGTATTTGCG
>JBATGJ010000281.1:0-3399 GCA_049665685.1 Gammaproteobacteria bacterium | reverse complement strand
TGGGCGGAACGATGCCGGACGTGTCTGCGAGACGGGCAGTGTGGCACTGACGGAAAAAATGGTGATCGAGCGTTATTCCCATGTCATGCATATCGTGTCGAACGTGACCGGGCGCGTGCGCCCGGATATGAGTGCCATTGATGTACTGCGCGCCACCTTTCCCGCGGGGACGGTCAGTGGCGCACCGAAAATTCGCGCCATGGAAATTATTGACGAGCTGGAGCCGGTCAAGCGGGGCGTGTATGCAGGCGCGGTTGGTTATCTCTCCTGGTCGGGCAACATGGATACGGCCATTGCCATACGCACTGCGGTCATCAAGGACGGCACCCTGCATATACAGGCCGGTGCCGGTATCGTGGCCGACTCGGTGCCGGCCAACGAGTGGGACGAGACCATGAACAAGGGGCGTGCCATATTCCGGGCCGTCGCCATGGCCTGCCGCGGGCTGCGGTCGGCCGACTGAACGGAATACAGGCTGGTACGGGCAGCCCCGCCGGTGCTAGTCTGTCCTGGAAATGAAACAGGCGGAGATAATTGACTGATGCTGGAAGTATTAAAAGACCTGTGGGATTTTCTCAAGGTCAGGAAGAAATTCTGGATGGCACCCATCATCATCGTCTTGCTGTTGCTTGGTGCGCTGATCGTGCTGACCCAGGGTTCGGCGGTTGCGCCCTTCATCTACACACTGTTCTGACACGCAAGCGCCAGCCTGCATGACGAGTCTGTATCCATGTTGCTGATGATCGATAATTACGACTCATTCACCTACAACCTGGTGCAATACCTGGGTGAGCTGGGTGCGGACGTACGCGTATTCCGGAATGACCAGCTGACCGTCGAGCAGATAGGGGAGATGGCCCCGGAGAAGATCGTTATCTCCCCCGGGCCCTGCACACCCAACGAGGCCGGCATTTCGATCGAGGCCATCAAGGCCTTCGCCGGCAAGGTACCCATACTGGGTGTATGTCTCGGGCACCAGAGTATCGGCCAGGCGTTCGGTGGCCATATCGGTCATGCACGTGCCATCATGCATGGCAAGACCTCCATGATCCATCACAGTAACAGCGGTGTATTCCATGGTCTGCCGGACCCGTTTGAGGCAACGCGCTATCACTCGCTGGTAATCGAAAAAGACTCGTTGCCGGATTGTCTGGAAGTGACCGCGTGGACCGAAGACAGTGAGGTCGGTGTTGACGAGATCATGGGCGTGCGTCACAAGTCGCTACCGGTCGAGGGTGTGCAGTTCCACCCGGAGTCAATCCTGACCGGCTGCGGTCATGACCTGCTGCGAAATTTTTTGCATCAGTAGATAGCTGCCTTGAAACGGTCGCTGTAGAATTGACCAGGTGCTCCTTGAAACGGTCGCTGTAGAATTGACCAGGTGCTCCTTCTCAACAGGACAGGGAGGCCGACGGCGCAGTACAAATAGGAACTTCAATGGACATACCATCAGCCATCGCAGCCGTTATAGAGCACCAGGACCTGTCAGCCGAGGACATGCAGCATGTCATGCGACTGATCATGACAGGAGAGGCAACACCGGCACAGATCGGCGGTTTCCTGGTCGGTCTGCGCATGAAGGGCGAGACAGTCGACGAAATTGCCGCGGCGGCATATGTCATGCGTGAGCTGGCCACCCGGGTCGAGGTCAGTGGCCCGCACCTGGTGGATACCTGCGGAACCGGTGGTGATGCTGCCAGCACCTTCAATGTGTCCACGGCCAGCGCCATTGTGACGGCTGCGGCCGGCGGACGGGTGGCCAAGCATGGCAATCGCTCGGTCTCAAGCAGTTCCGGCAGTGCCGATGTACTGGAGGCGGCCGGTGTGAAGCTGGACCTCGATCCCGCCCAGGTCGCTGCCTGCATTGAGCAGGTCGGCGTGGGTTTTATGTTTGCACCGCAACACCACAGTGCCATGAAACATGCCATCGGCCCGCGCAGGGAAATGCGGGTGCGTACCCTGTTCAACCTGCTGGGCCCGTTGACCAATCCGGCCGGCGCCCCCAACCAGGTGCTGGGTGTCTTCAGCGAACAGTGGGTCGAACCACTGGCGTATGTCCTGCAGCGGCTGGGGAGCGAACATGTGCTGGTGGTGCATGCCGATGACGGTCTCGATGAAATCAGTATTGCGGGCCCGACCCGCGTCGCTGAGCTGCAGAGCGGGAGCGTGCGCGTCTACAGTGTTGCACCGGCGGATTTCGGCTTGCAGACGGCTGACCTCTCGTCCATCAGAGTATCCGATGCCGGCGAGAGTCTGCGCCTCATTAATGCCGTATTTGACGGCGAGGCAGGTCCGGCGCGCGATATCGTTGTCCTGAATGCCGGCGCGGCTATTTATGTAGCCGGACTGGCCGCAACGCTTGCCGAGGGTGTCGACAAGGCCGCTGCAATCATCGAGTCAGGCAAGGCAAAACAGACCCTGCAAGCACTCGTGAAAGTTTCCAACAGCGTCTGAAACCAGTGGGCGATACACCCGACATCCTCAAGCGAATTCTTGTTCGCAAGGCCGAAGAGGTCGATGAGCGGCTGCGGCAGACCGGCCTCGATGCGATCGTGCGTGCCATCGATAGCGCGGCCCCAACCCGCGGGTTTATCACCGCGCTCGAACGGCGGCTGTCCGAGGACAAGCCCGCCGTGATAGCCGAGATCAAGAAGGCCTCGCCAAGCCGTGGCGTGTTGCGCGAGGATTTCAAGCCAGCACAGATTGCCGCGAGTTATGAGCGCGGCGGCGCCGCCTGCCTGTCGGTATTGACCGATATCGATTTTTTCTCCGGGGCGGATGCATACCTGCAGCAGGCGCGCGCGGCCTGCAGTCTGCCGGTACTGCGCAAGGATTTCACGATCGATCCCTATCAGGTGTATGAGGCACGGGTACTGGGTGCTGACTGTATCCTGTTAATCGTTGCTGCACTGTCGGACGGGATGCTGCTGGAACTGCTGCAGCTGGCACATAACCTGGGCATGGATGCGCTGGTCGAGGTGCATGATGCCGATGAGATGGAGCGCGCGCTCGCCGTGCCGGCCAGGCTGATCGGGGTCAACAACCGTGATCTGCGTACCTTCAAGACAAGCCTGGAAGTGACGCTCGGATTTGCCGGCCAACTACCGGATGACCGAATCCTGGTAACGGAGAGCGGTATTCATACACGCGATGATGTTGCGCTCATGCGCAGCAATGGCGTGCATGCCTTCCTGATTGGTGAAGCCTTCATGAGGGCGCCGGAGCCGGGTGATAAACTGGCCGAGCTGTTTGGCTAGGGTTTCCTGCCGGGGCGCTTTGCAAGCATGCAAACAGAATTATCGCGCAAAGCCGCCAAGAATACCGAAATCATTGCCACAGAGAATGCCGAGAAGACCATTCTATTCTCGGAATGCTGAATAACATTGCTCACGTCATTCC